>NZ_CP124543.1:936276-1248368 GCF_029953635.1 Halotia branconii CENA392
TCCGCCGCCAGCTTTGACATAATTTGTTACTTGTTCTGCATCAGTAAGCTGATTTTCGATAACTATGCGACGAATCTTAGACTCGCTAATGCCAAAGCAGCTACAAACTAATGCACCTTCGTCATCGTCGTCATGGGTGGCTAGAGGTATGCCTCGATAATTATAAATTGCTGCTTCTAGAGCTTCTTGTCCCATCACAGAGCAATGCATCTTAGCTTCTGGCAAGCCACCGAGGTAATCTGCAATTTCTTTATTGGAGACTTTTAACGCTTCATCTAAAGTTAAACCCTTGACCATTTCTGTCAACGCACTAGAAGAAGCGATCGCACTAGTACAGCCAAAGGTTTGAAAACGTGCATCTAAAATCTTATCAGATTCTACTTCAACTTTCAGATGCAATCTCAGCGCATCACCACAAGCAATGCTACCTATTTCTCCAGTGGCAAGTTTAACACCAGGTTCATCCGTTTTTGGGATTTCTCCCTGATTCTTAGGATCGTAAAACAGTTCTAATACTTTATCTGTATAGTCCCACATGACTTTTGTCCTTTGTTAGTTTTCAGTTGTTAGTTGTCAGTTGTTAGGCATCACGTAAAAATAAGTTGTACAAATTTAATCTGAAACAAGCTGTTAGCTTTTCTTCCACATCAAAAGTGTTCAGGTTATTTTTGCTAGACTCCTTTAGTTGTCATTTACCATTAATTAGACACACTTCGACTACGCGGTAGTTGAATCTCGACTTCGCGGCAGTTAAGCGTAGTCGAAACTCGATTTTTGCGCACTTGTACTGAGCGACTTGTACTGAGCGTAGTCGAAGTAAGTCGAAGCAGTCGAAACTCAGTGCATCGCTGACCACTGACCACTGACTACTGACTACTGACTAATAACCAATGACTGTTCTTGCAACCATCCTGCATTATCATTTTTGAAGGGTGAGAGAGCGCGTAAACGTTCTACAATGTTGGGCATGACTGCAATTACTTGATCGATTTCAGCGTCTGTAGTGTAGCGACACAGGCTGAAGCGAATCGAACCATGCAGGGTGGTGTAAGGTAAACCCATTGCCCGCAAAACGTGGGAAGGTTCCAAAGAGCCGGAGGTGCAAGCAGAGCCAGATGAAGCACAGATGCCGTATTGGTTTAAGGAAAGCAGAATAGCTTCACCTTCAATGTATTTAAAGCCAATGTTAGTGGTGTTTGGCAATCTCTGCGTTGGATCACCGTTAACTTCACAGTCGGGAATAGTAGCGAGTAGAGTTTGTTCTAGGCGATCGCGCAGTCTTTTTTCTCTTTTGGTCGCCTCTTCTAAGTGTAACATCTCTAGTTCAGCCGCTTTGCCCAAGGCAATAATTCCTGGTACATTCTCTGTACCTGCACGACGACCGCGTTCTTGGTGTCCGCCAATTAGCAAAGGACGGAACCTCACACCACGTCGCACATATAAAGCACCAATACCTTTGGGTGCATGAATTTTGTGACCAGACAAAGTTAACATATCCACGGTGCTATTCTTCATATTCAGAGGGATTTTGCCCACTGCTTGCACCGCATCGACATGAAACAAAGCGCCATGCTCTTTTACTCTTAATCCAATCTGCTCAATGGGGAAAACTGTGCCGGTTTCGTTGTTGGCATACATAATTGTCACCAAGGCAGTGTTCCCTGTCAAGGAAGCTTCCAGCTCATTGAGATCCAACTGTCCCTGACTATTTACCGAAAGATAAGTGACACTATAACCTTGGGTTTCCAATTGTTTGCAGACATTCAGTACCGCTGGGTGTTCAACTTGGGTGGTGATGATATGTCGCTTTTCTGGTTGCGCCAACAGCGCGGCTCGAATCGCGGCGTTATCTCCTTCTGTACCACAACTGGTATAAACAATTTCTGATTCATCAGCTCCTAAAAGGGCTGCCAGTTGTTGCCGTGCTGTTTTCACGGCTTTGCCGAGTTGTCCACCAAAGGTATGCATACTAGAGGGATTGCCGTAGTAGTCCCTCAAGTAAGGCAACATTACTTCTATAACTTCTGGATCTACCTTAGTGGTAGCATTATTATCTAGATAAATGATGCTCATATTCCTAAGACTTCACCCTGACGCTTTTGCAATTGCTCGGAAAACTTCTGGGAATAATATTCAAACCAACGCTCCCAGTAATCTTTTTTGTTGGTTAACTTCGCTAAAGAGTGGTTGTAATTAGCAAACCAGTCTTCCCAATAATCGCCTTTCTGTTTAACGCAACCGTTGCAGGTGGGACAACCAGCTTTACATTGAGGCACTGTGTAAAAGCTACCAACACAGTTTGTACAAAGTTCAGGGTCAATCCAGTGATTACCATCAATAACCTTAACTGCACCAGTGGGACATACAGACAGACAGAGATTGCAGGAAATACACTGGCTAGTGATTTTATAAGCCATGATTATTCTCCTTTTTTGGATGTTGGGCATGGGGCATGGGGCAATTAAGAGGAATTGGGGCAGGGTGCGGGGTGCAAGGGGGATGAAGAAAATTACCTCTTTCTCCTTTTCTCCCTGCTCCCTGCTCCCCTGCTTCTTTCATAGCCCCTAGTTCCTAGTCCTGAGCCTCTAATCCCTTTACATATTGCTCGTAAAACTCTAAAGCAACCTTTTCAATCACGTCGTAAGCTTCAACAGTCTGTATGCCAACTTCTTGCAATTTTTCTTGAGGACAGTTACCAATCTTGGAAACTAACACTGCTTTGCAATCTGCGATCGCTTTCATAATATGCTCGAAAGTGGCTTCTTCTCCGTATCCACCTTGACAATATTGATCAATCTTGCGGTGACTAACGAAACGAACTTCATTTCCATCCACTTCGTAAATTTGAAATTCTTTCGCATGACCGAAGTGTTGGTTAACTAATCCGCCACCTTTGGTTGCTACTGCAACTAAGATTTTGGGAGTCTGGGCAAATTTCTTGCCAGCAAATGCCTTTTGTTTGGCTGCTTCTAGTTCTTCTTTAAATTTCTCGATACCTTCGTGAACCAGGGTACGTTTTTCCAGGTCGTATTCTGCGTCCATTTCCATGAATTTATCTTTAGTAAATTCCTGGCTGCGGTCTTCTCCTAGTAATCCGACGGCATCGGCTCGGCATTGACGGCAATGGCGCATCATTTTCATATTACCGGAGCAGTTATCTTGAACTGCTTTGAGTTCTTTTTGGGAAGGCCCGCGCTGACCTGTTAAGCCGAAGTGTGTGCCATGTTCTGGCGCAGAAATCAACGGCATGATGTTGTGCAAGAATGCACCTTGCTCACGAATCATTTTGTTGACTTCAATCAAGTTTTGGTCGTTAACTCCTGGAATCATCACGGAGTTGACTTTACACAAGATGTCAGCTTCTCTGAGGGCTTGCAATCCTTCCATCTGCTTTTCGAGCAGAATTTTAGCTCCTTCCACACCTCTGTAGCGTTTACGCTTGTAGTGAACCCAAGAATAAATCTGTGCGCCGATTTCTGGGTCTGTGGTGTTGAGGGTGATAGTAACGTGATCTATATTTAATTGTTTAATGCGATCGATGTATTCGGGTAGCATTAAACCGTTGGTTGATAAGCACAACTTGATGTCTGGTGCTTTTTCTGCAATCAACTCAAAGGTGCGGAATGTCTTTTCAGGATTAGCCAAGGGGTCGCCAGGACCGGCAATTCCCACAACTGTCATTTGCGGAATCTTGCCTGCTATGACTATGGCTTTGTGTGCCGCTTCTTCTGGTGTGAGTAATTCGCTAACTACTCCAGGACGGCTTTCGTTCGCGCAGTCATATTTTCGGTTGCAATAGTTGCATTGAATGTTACAGGCTGGTGCAACTGCAACGTGCATCCGGGCATAATGGTGATGAGCGTCTTCGCTGTAGCAAGGATGTTTAGCAATCCGTTCTTTGAGCTTTTCATCTCTTTCCACGGTGGCGCTGCTTTTGCTGTCGCAGCCGCAACCACCTGATTTTGCTTGGGTTGTTGCTTCCTGATTGTCGGGGGTAATGATTTTTGTAGACGGTAGTGTCATTGAATTTCGCAAAAGTTCGGTGGACTGGGCTGCCACTGTGGGAGATGTTGTGGCTATTATCTTGCCTAGAAATTGAAGTCGCGTCTGTCGCACTGCCCGCAGCGGTCTACCTGATAACGGTAGTTAGACGCTTGATTAAAGCGGCTTTTTACAGAGTTGGGCAAGTTATAAATCCTGGAGGTTCGGCTAGTGTGTGTCAACGTTTGGTTCTTTGGGTGGAGTTGGTACGTGCAGCCGCGACTTCTATTTACAGAGGCAAGGTGCTATCTTCATCCCTCCACTCACTCTTCGCTTCTAATTTGTGTCGGAGCGTTAAGTGATTGGCGATATAAAATTTATAGCAGTCGTTCCTAAATGAAGCGGCTGGTTTCTCAAGGATAGAATTTATTGGATTTATTACGTTGGTACTCAAATATTGAAACCCTAGTTATAAGGGCTTTACAAGAATTAAAAAAGTTTTTTTCGGGTAGGGGTTCTAGTGTTTTTTGGCTGGGGTGCGAGTATTTATGAAGAGGGGTTCAGGATTTCTTTGTACTCAGCCACAACCCAGTAACAGTGAGGATTTCAGCCTTATTTGAATGGGTTTTGGTGCATTTTTATATGTACTCAAACTATCCTCAAATCTAGACAAAATCAATCAAGTCTTGGGGATTTGGGGGAAAAACTGGAGCAAGCTACGTCGTGCTACTCCAGATACGTGCGAAATTCAATTCTGTATCCAACATATCATTTTTTTCGAGATAAAAATGCAGTTCATATTTTTTTAACTTTTGCTGATTCCAGATATGCAATTAGGTCTTTAAGTCTTATCTGGTAAGTCATACAAGCTCTGGAAAATAGGTGAATGGATGGGAACTTTTTTCAAAAGATTTAATTTTTAACCTATATTTTTTTGGTTTTCACAAGCAGGAGACTTCGTTTTTACTGGTTCCTAGCTAACGAAACGCGATGCTATAAGATGTTCTGCGATCGCAATATACTTTAGTTCTAACTGCTCATTATAAACTCTCATGGTCGCTACACTGTAGTCATAACAGCAAAACAGGGCAGCAGGAGAAAAATGTGATGAAAGCAGCAGTTATCCACCGCTATGGTTCCCCTGAAGTGTTGCAATATGAAGATGTGGAGCAACCGCAGGTTAAATCTCATCAATTGTTGGTGAAAATCCACGCTACCAGCGTTAATCCCATTGATTGGAAAACTCGCCAGGGAGCGTTGAAGTTAATTACAGGCAATAAATTTCCCAAAATTTTGGGGTTTGATATATCTGGAGAAGTGATGGCGGTTGGTGCTAATGTCACGCGCTTTAGTCCAGGAGATGCAGTTTATGGTAGTACTATATTCCCTGGAGGATCTTATGCAGAATTTGCAGCCGTCCCAGAAAAAATAGTGGCGCTTAAGCCGACAAATTTGACTCATGAGGAAGCAGCTACCATTCCCTTAGCTGGGCTAACAGCTTTGCAAGCTCTGCGAGATCAAGGTAATATCCAATCAGGACAAACTGTCTTAATTAATGGCGCGTCTGGCGGTGTGGGAATTTTTGCAGTACAAATTGCCAAAGCTTTAGGAACAGAGGTAACGGGTGTTTGTAGTACCAAAAATTTGGATGTAGTCAAATCGTTGGGAGCAGACCGTGTGATTGATTACACTCAGGAAGATTTTACCGAAGATACAGCACAATATGACATTATCTTCGATGCCGTGGGCAAGCGATCGCTTTCTAATTGCAAACGCGTCCTCAAACCCAACGGAATTTATATTACAACGTTACCTACACCGGAAGTTTTGGTGCAGAGTGTCTTAACGGCATTTCTTCCCGGTAAAAAAGCAAAATTTCTCTTTGAACAGCCTAATACTCAAGACTTAATTTATCTCAAAGAATTGATTGAGGCGGGTAAAATTCGGACTGTAATTGACCGCACTTATCCTTTACAAGAACTAGCTGCGGCTCATGCATATAGTGCAAGTGAACGAGCAGTTGGTAAGATTGCGATCGCTGTTGCAAGTTGATATTTCTGTAGTGGGGTAGCATATCTGATGGATTCTATTGGATGCAATATTTACAGCATTTTGCAAGTAAATTTAGTCAGGGGAGGGTACGCGACAGCGCGGGGGAGTATTTTTGTAACTCACCAACTTTAAATCTGCTGTATGCATCCGCTGGCATAATCTAGCAAAAATGAAATTTGATTATTTTCCTCAAACACTTTCTGAGTAATAAATTCGGAATCTATATAGTAAAGTTATTTCCCTTTAGGAATAACGGTTCTAATGCCACTTTTAACACCGATAGCATCGCCTTTGTAACGAGGGATGATATGAATACTACTGTGCATAATATTTTGCCCTGCTTCTCTATTGATGTTCATGCCGACGTTAAAGCCATCAGGAGTGAATTGTGTTTTAAGAATTTCTTGGACTTTATTGACCATCAACCAGCAAGCAGATTGTTCTTTAAATGGTAAATTAAAATAATTGCTAACATGACGTTTAGGGATAACTAAAATATGTCCTTTACTAATAGGATAACCGTCAAATATAGCATAAGCGGTTGCTGATTCTGTTAGTAAATTAAGATTTTTATGAGGATTACAAAATATACAGTGATTCGTTGAGTTGCGTTGATAATTATACTGATATAATTCCCGATTTTCATCTAAATAAATGGAAAAAAACGGAAGTTTGACGCTACACTGATATGTTGGCTTTTTATGGATATAATGTTCTCTAAATCCTTCTTTTTTAAGATCCCTTCTTACAGCATAAAAGGCTTTACCTCCTGGTTTTAATAAATGCGATATTTCCATTAATACACGAGTTTGTTCTTCAGGAAACAAAACATTTAAAACATAAAAGCAAATGATTGTATCAAATTTTTCATGAGGATATTGGGGAAAATAATAAGGATCATAACCTGTAATATCACAACCTTTGTGGCGTAGTAATTTCACATCATTACCAAAGCCACAACCAAAATCTAATATTTTGCCTTGGAGCAAGTTTTGATTTAATAAAAACTGGGCAGGAGATGAGAGATAAGTTCTTTCTATTGCCGTGAAATGGCTGAATTGATTTTTCTGCTGTTTCATGGGGTTTCAATATTCATGTTCTCCCTGTTTTAGCACAAGCTAACATAACACCCAGAAACTTCAGCAAGAAAGTAGACGGGTGCATCCCAGTTTTTATTTGACAACAATAGAATAAGTGTCATTGCGAGGAGGAACGACGAAGCAATCGCATTGACTTGTTTTTAGTCAGAGATTTTGCGATTGCTTCACTCCACTTCGTTACGTTCGCAATGACGTTCAAAAAAGTGGGATGCTCCCAAAGTAGACTTCTTGCAAAAGTCGTTTTTTCGCGTTCTTCTTTGCGTGTTTGTGCCTACCCTGCGGGAACGCCTAAAGGCAAACGCGCGAAAAAAAAATATTTATGCAAAAGGTCTAATAACTCCTGAGCAATTTACTTAACACGTTCTCAAATCTCTGGGTTTTGAATTATCATTGAGCGATTATTTTGGCTAGGACGGATGTTAACAATCGATTCATGAGCTATTGATGATTTAATAGGTGTTCTTTTCCCCATTCACAAAGAGACTTCAGAGCAGGTTCAAGGCTTTTGCCATAATTTGTAAACGAATACTCTACTTTTGGAGGAACTTCTGAGTAACTTGTTCGGTTGACGATTCCATCCTTTTCTAGTTCGCGCAATTGTTGAATCAACATTTTTTCTGTAATTTCAGGTATCAACCGCTTGAGTTCACTAAAGCGTCTTGTTCGGTCTTTCAAATGCCATAAAATCAAAATTTTCCACTTACCTCCTAGTACTTTTAGGGTTGTCTGCACAAACACAGTTCCTTCCGTTTGATCTTCTGACATTTGTACCTCTTGAGAATCCGAGAAGCTTACCAAAAAGTAAGTACTTCTCAAAAAGTAAGTATGAGCATATTGTAGAAGATGCTTAACTTATTTCTAACTAGGAAATAACACGATGCCATCTTTACAAAACAAAGTAGCGATCGTCACAGGCTCCTCTCGTGGAATTGGACGGGCGATCGCAGAGCGATTAGGGCGCGATGGTGCGTCTGTAGCCGTTACCTATGCCAAGAACAAAGACAAAGCTGAGGAGGTTGTTGCTGCAATTAAAGCAAGCGGGTCAGAGGCGATCGCACTCCAAGTCGATGTCAAAGAAATTGATAGTGTGCGTCGCTTATTTCAACAAGTACTTGACCACTTCGGCAGGATTGACATTCTGGTTAACAATGCGGCTGGTAAAAATATCTTCAAGCCCACCATCGAGATGACTAATGACGAATATAATAGTATGTTCGATATCACGCGTGGGGTTTATTTTGCCCTACAGGAGGCAGCAAAACACCTGGCTGATGGCGGTCGAATCATTAGTATTTCTACGAGTGGTACGGTAATGGCGATCCCAGCTGGAGGAGCCTACTCTGGTTCCAAAGGGGCGATCGAACAGTTTAGTGCTTGTTTAGCAAAAGAATTAGGAAAGCGCGGTATTACCGTAAATACGGTTTCGCCAGGAGTTACAGATACAGATGGGCTAGTTCTGGACGAAGAACAAGTCAATCAACTCATTGCTCAAACTCCACTTCAGCGTCTTGGTCAGCCAAAAGACGTAGCGGATGCGGTTGCAATATTAGTTTCAGATGATGCTCACTGGATTACAGGACAGAGCATTCGCGCCAATGGCGGCATTGCTTAACAACTAAATTCAGAGCAAAAATAGTTACCACACAATTTAAAACTGCCCTAGACAAAATCCAGAGCAGTCTTTAATAGAAGTAAATTATATAGGAGACTTATATTGTTGTCCCCCGGTTTATGCATAGTTAATACTGTTATAAAACACTCTTCACTTGGTGTTCTGTACTTTACGCAAAAAATGAATAATTTTAATAGTGGCATTACAAAATTCAGAAGTTATAGGAGTCCTATAGTAACTACATATAAGTCCAAAATATATCGATAAATTTCTGCGGGGATTACTGGTTTTTGCAGACTTAAAGCCAGTAGTTTAGGTAGGCGATCGCCATTCGTGCAACAACGCCCAAGGGTATTGTTAAGGTAACGGTTATTAGCAACTGATCAAGACACGAGTAATCATCATCAAAAGCATGAAAAATGATTAGCTCGGACTAGCACTGCTGCCTTGGAAGTCAAAAGTCAAAATAAAATTCTAGATTCACTTATAAGGCTGTTTCTAGCTCTGGTAACACAACCTGATCAAGTGCTTGCTGCTCTTTGCGCCAAGCATGGGGAGGTAAACCGTGATGTTGGCGAAACTGGCGGGAAAAATGACAGACATGTTGATAGCCTAAGGCTTTGGCAATTTGCTCGATTGTCTGATTGTTATTTTGGAGTAACTTTCGAGCTTCAGCCATGCGGCGTTTGACAATCCAGATGTTGACAGTTTTTCCTGTCTGTCTTGATACTCGATTAGTTAAGTAAGCAGCTGAGTAACCTACTGCCTCAGCCACATCACACAATGTAATTCCTTGGTCATAATTAGCTTCAATGAAGTCAAAAACTTCTTGTAGTTGTGGATCACTAGGAAAAATTGATTTTGGAGAGGTGTTTGAGGAAACTTTATTTACAGATGCTGGTTTTGCAGCTTTCTGGAGCTTAGTCACAAACCAATCTTGAAGACTAGCTTGCTTTTTTAATCGGCTAGCGATCGCCCTCAGCAATTCATCTACTGTCGAAGGTTTGGTAAGATAATCATCTGCTCCCAATTCCATAGCCTTGCGAACATCTGTCTTACTGTTGCTACCAGTCAGAAAAATGAATGGAATAATCTTTGTTACAGGATCTTGGCGCAGTGTAGTCAGAACGTCATAACCATCTATATCAGGCATTGCAATATCACAAATTACCAAGTCAGGTAAATGCTCTTGCGCTTGCTGGATACCATCAAGACCGCTTTCAGCATCGAATATTTCAAAACCTTCAGCTTCAAGACCTTTGACGAAAAGATTACGGGTAATGGCATCATCTTCGATTACGAGGATTTTTTTTGAGGATTGGTACATCATTATTTCTATCACTAAAACTTTTGGCAGGTAATAATTACGTAACTCTAATGCCGAATATTCAATAGGGATGAAGTTGATAAACTTTCATTTAACTAATGGCAAAAGCACAGTAAACGTAGAGCCTACATTAACTTCACTCTCTACAGTAATTTGACCTTGATGTAAATCTACAAGAGTCTTGAGGATTGATAATCCTAATCCAGTACCAGGAATATGATCGATATTGCTGCCTCTGTAGAATGGCTCAAATAAGTATTCTTGATCTGCGACTGGAATCCCAATTCCCTGATCTTTTATTTGGAAAATCACTTGTTCACTCTCACACCAGAGTTGAAAATCAATCGTACAGTTAGAGAGGGAATATTTAATTGCGTTATCTAGCAAATTTTTTAAAATAGACTCTAGCAATTTTTTATCCATGCAGGCCGTTAAGCTGTACGCTGGACTGACAAAGTTGATTTGACACTGACTACTGGTCATCTGCATCTGTGCCACTAAATCATTGCAGAACTGAACTAGTTCTAACGGTTTTGGCTCAAAGTTGATTTTTGCAGACTCCGCTTTAGAAAAGAACAGAATATCATCCACCATTTGGCTGATATGTTCGGAGGCTGTTTGAATATTATCGAGTAATGGTCGTATTTCTTGTTCTGTCCATTCGCAGATATGTCGCTTGAGTAAGCTATTAGAGAATGAAACAATATTTAGCGGTGTGCGGAACTGATGACAGACTATAGATAAAAAGCGCGCTCTCAGTTCGCTTAGTTGTTTAGCTTGTTCTAGAGCTTGGTTAAGTTCTGATTCGGCATATTTGTAATCGGTGATATCAATACCCGCGATTAGTTGAACTGGTTTATTGCCAAAATCCAGCACTCCATCTAGGACTGCGACTGTGCAAGCTAGCCAGCGTTCTGTACCGTTTTTTGTGAGAATATTCATCTCTTGATATTCAAAGTTACCTATTTCACCCCGGTTACGTACTTGCCTACGTTTTTTATTTTTAATCAGTTGGCGAATATCAAAGCCATTTAATAGTTCCTCTTTGGTGTAGCCAGTCAGTAGCTCTACTGCCGGATTTATATAGCAAAGCCGTGTGCCTTGAATCAAGAAAGTGCTAGCATCAGTAATCTCTGCCAAAGTCCGAAATCTAGCTTCGTTCAGCCTTAATGCTTTCTCAGTCTGCTTGAATGCAGTAATGTCCCAGATACTCCAGACTCTACCAATAATTTTCTCATCAAGGCGCTGAGGCTGAGAGTAGTGGGCGAATATTCTGCCATCCTTTAACTCCAAAATGTCGTAGCTTTCAAAGTCAGATTGACTAGAAACTTCCCAAACCAATCGATTAAAGGCTTCTGAATCTTGCAGTTGGTTTTCAAAAAAGGCTTTACATCGAGGACATTTTTTAGACAGCATCAAAGATTCTGGAATCTGCCACATATCTATAAATTTCTGGTTAACGCTGAGAATATCTCCCTCAAAGTTAATTGCGATAATGCCATTGGCAGTAGATTCAAGAGTAGAACGAAGTATAGATATAGAGGTTTCTAACTCTGTTTGTTTGGTGTTGAGTTGCAAAACTTCTTGCTGCAACTTTTTTTTGCTTTCTCTTAATTCATCAATCCATTTCTGCACGCTCACATCTACTACTTCATTACTCTTTTCACGCACAAATGCACAGCCAAATCTTTCTCCTTGATGATTTATATAAGTCATGGCTATTTCTACTAGAAATATTCGACCTTGTTTTGTGCGATAACGAGATTTAAAAGTATAAGAATCCTGTAATTGAATATCTGCCCAATTATGTAGAGAATAGTCTACATCTATCTCTTGCAGTGTCATCGAAAGCATTTCTTCACCGGAATATTCAGTCATCCGGCAAGTGGCATCGTTAACATAGAGAAACTGCCCGTTGGCTCCTAAACAGAAGGCAGCATCTACAGCTTGATTAATCAAAAGATGAGCGAACTTCAACTCCACTTCTGGCTGTATTGCCCGTTGAGAGTTGGATCGAGCTAATCTATAATCGCCAGAACTCATATCCCTACTTATTTACTCCCCAGTATTTTTAAGTCAGCACCACAGCCATTAATAAACAATCATTGTTTTTTACAATTATTAGTGCAGTATGAGCTTGTTAAAAACGAATGAACTATTTTACAGATTAAAGTAGGTTATTTATGGTTTTTGCTTGATATAACAACTATACCAATAAATTTTAGTGTTTTTTCTTGTATCAGAATATATAAATTAAAAAAATGACGTTATTTATTTAGACACATATTTATCTAATCACTAATTATTGATTAGACTTTTTAACTTTTCACTTTTAGGTCGAAAGCAACATTGACTTACTAGCGATCTAAAACTGCTTCATTTTGAATTTAAGTCTGCTGACCTAGTTATCACCGTATTATTAGCCCATATTTTTACTGCTTAACTTAAGTGCTTAACGTTTCTTAATTTACCCTCTCAGAAATTTAACTATGGAAGAATGTGTCTAGTCATCCGTAATAAGGAGTACATTTATATTGCAAAAAAGCACCAGTATTTGTATTTTTTTGTAAAACAACACACATTTAGGATCAAAAATTGGAGTAATAATGTTTAATCATCTATCTTTAGAAATACATTTTTGGATGAATATGTACTAATTTTCCAGTTATCTTTCAAAGGAAAGATCAAACATTTACATTAATCATTTTGATTGATATAAGAAAATGTCAAAATTTTGTAAAGACTATTTAGCGATCGCATAAAGATTGCTACGATACTAGTATTTAGTGCTAGTAAAATTTAGCTAAATTTTATGGCTAGGCTAAAACAAATTTGACTCACATCAAATTTAGTATGCACTGAGCGTAAGACGTAGAAATTCAAAGTAATTGCTCCAAGGGGTAAAAAAGCTTCACAACTATCCCCAAGCGTCAATTTCCCAAAATTTTGTCATAGGGAATTATAGCCATTTTGCCAAAAGCGAAAGAATTGATAACCCTATCAACAGATTTTTCATTGCAAATATGGTCTGATTTGATTAAAAACTGCAAAGTTTCAAATTTGCAGAGCAGTTAAATGAGAATTGAGATCAGTTTTGTAACAAAAGCAAAAGAATTGCCAACCGCATCAACAGATTTTTCATTGTAAATCAGTGTTCACATCCTATATTCTGGTTTCTAGAAGCACAGACTTGATTGTTTTGCTTTTTTATAAAGTTTTTTTTAAATGGTCTTGAAAGCAGTTCTCTAAAGCAGTGATCGCAAGCCATAGCTATCTTTACTATCAACTAAGCTTGGCTGTATGTCGTCAAAATCACAGGATTGTTCGTATTAGATATTACAAAGAGTCCGGGCGTGAAATAGTGAGTCTTTGTGCAAATTTCTGAAATTAAGTGAAAGCAATGAGTAAAAAGTATACTGGTTCAAATTCTCCTCTAATGGTTACTGAGCCACACAGCAAATATGTAGAATCTGCGTTAGATGAATCTCGTCAATTAGACAAGTCGGGAAAAAATGAGATTCAGCCTTTTTTACCTGACGGTACAGACCCAACGCCTTCAGTCGCCGATGCAACTGCCCAAATGTTAGCCAAATTGGGAGTAAGTAGCGCTTTTGGTGTGGCTGGGGGTGCGATGGCTAGTCTATGGGGCGCACTGTCAAATAGCTCTATAGAAGTATTGAACTTCCGCCATGAAACTGGGGCTGCCTTTGCAGCAGTTGAGGCATATTTTGCTAGCGATCGCCCTACAGTTATATTTACCACAGCCGGGCCGGGGATCACTAATTCTCTGACAGGTTTATTTGCTGCTCGTGGCGAAGGTGCAAAGGTAATTTTAGTCTCAGCTTGCACCTCAGCCCCAAATCGTGGGCGTTGGGCAATTCAAGAAACCAGCAGCTACACATTACCCAGTGGGGGAATGTTTACATCAGGAGCATTATTCAACTATGCAATCACGATTGAATCTGCTGCCCAACTACCGCAGATTTTCCGTAAACTGGCTTTAGCTTTAGCCCAACCAGGGGGATTTGTAGCTCATTTGAGCATTCCTACTAGTGTGCAGACAAGTTTAGTTGAGGATATATCTTGGCCTCAACTAGATATACCTCGTAATGCGATCGCACCGAATCAACAAGCGATCGCTAAATCTGTAGAATTATTATCGGCTGGCCGCTTTGCTATCTGGGTTGGTTTCGGGGCGCGGGAAGCAGCAGAAGAAATTCGCCAACTCGCCGAAAAAACTGGTGCAGCAGTCATGTCCTCACCCCGCGCCAAAGGTATTTTTCCTGAAGATCATCCTCAATATATAGGTGTCACAGGTTTAGGTGGTCATGCTTCTGTCTTTACCTACATGCAAGAACAACCACCACTTTGTACCCTCGTACTGGGAACCCGCCTTGGTGAACCGACTTCCTTTTGGAGTCCGGCGATGGTTCCCCCCAGAGGTTTCGTCCATGTAGATATAGACCCAGAAGTACCAGGAGTAGCTTATTCACACGCTGAAACTTTTGCAGTCCGGGCTGATATCAAAACCTATTTGCAGGAACTATTAAAGCATTGGCCAGAGAATGATTCGCCCTCTATAGAGACATTACCTCATCCAGAACACGAAGTAATTCCCTTAGATTTAGATATAGATTATCCCGTGCGGCCAGAAGTATTGATGGCAGCTATTCAAAAGGTAATTGTTGAAGGCAGTAATGCCGTAGTTATGGCAGAGTGCGGTAACTCCTTTACTTGGTCAACTCATTTTCTCAAATTCCCCCAAGCTAATCGCTACCGAGTTAGTACCGGAGTTGGCGCAATGGGTCACGCCGTCACAGGAGTATTAGGTGCAGCACAAGCACGCAACGGCAAAGCCGTAGCCATTGTCGGTGATGGTGCAATGCTCATGAATAACGAAATTAGCACAGCCGTCAAATACAAAATTCCTGCCATCTGGATTGTACTAAACGACGCTCGTTATAACATGTGCCATCAAGGCATGAAAATACTGGGATTAACAGGTGCGGATGCCACAATGCCAGTGACAAACTTTGCCATGATAGCACGCGGTATGGGAGCCGAGGCGATCGCAGTCGTCAGAGAAACAGATCTCGAAGCCGCATTAGAACAAGCATTAGCTGCAAATGTTCCCTTTTTAATCGACGTAGTAATTGATCCCGACAGACTTGCACCCTCTGGTGGACGCAACAAAAGTTTAGCAGCTCAAGGAGTTAAATCTAGTCCAGCCAAAACTCCAGCTAAAGCAGTCTCATTCCCATCAGTTTGACCGAAAACAGGGTGTGAGCAACCTCATACCCTCAATCCATTCATCTTTTTCCTCTCTGCGCCTCCGCGTCTCTGCGTGAGAAAAGTAATCAATAACCAAGTAACCAAAATGCTGCTATTTGAAACCGTTAGAGAAATGGGTCACGAACAAGTTCTCTTTTGTCATGGAAAAAATCCAGACATTAGAGCAATAATCGCCATCCATAGCACGACCCTAGGCCCAGCAATGGGAGCAACCAGATTATTTCCTTACATGAACGAAGAAGCTGCCTTAGAAGATGCACTTCGTCTTAGTCGAGGAATGACCTACAAAGCTGCCTGTGCTAACATTCCCGCCGGTGGAGGAAAAGCAGTAATTATTGCTAACCCTGAAAACAAAACAGATGACTTGTTAAGAGCTTATGGACGTTTTGTAGACAGTCTTAACGGTCGTTTTATTACAGGACAAGATGTCAACATTACTCCTGACGACGTGCGGACAATTAGTCAAGAAACCAATCATGTTGTTGGCGTATTTGAAAAATCTGGTGGCCCTGCTCCCATCACAGCCTGGGGAGTATTTCTAGGTATTAAAGCCGCTGTCAAATTCCGTTGGCAAAACGAAAATCTACAAGGCATGAAAGTTGCAGTTCAAGGTTTAGGAAATGTTGGCAAAAACCTCTGCCGTCATTTGCATGAACAAGGCGTAAAGCTTTATGTCAGTGATGTTAATTCAACCAAAGCAAAAGAAATAAAAAACCTTTTTGGTGCAACGGTTGTAGAACCAGAAGAAATTTACTCTTTAGATGTAGATATTTTCTCACCTTGTGCTTTAGGTGGAACCCTTAATAGTCATACAATTCCTTTTTTGCAAGCTCCAATTATTGCTGGTGCAGCTAATAATCAATTAGGAATTGAGCAACTACATAGTCAAATGCTTACCAAAAAAGGAATTTTGTACACTCCTGACTATGTAATTAACGCTGGAGGATTAATTAATGTCTATAACGAAATGATTGGTTACGAAGAAGAAAAAGCCTTTCAGCAAGTGCAAAATATTTACGACACATTGTTAGCAATTTTTGATATTGCTAAACAACAAGAAATTACAACTAATGATGCTGCAAAACAATTAGCAGAAGAGCGCATCAACAACGGTAAGTACAGCAAAGTTAAGGCGATCGCAGCTTAATTATTATTATCTTCAGGAGTTAAAAATGGAAAAAAATACGTTTGCAACATCAGCTTATATCGCTACTTCACCAAAAAGCGCCTTCGACTACCTTTGTAGTTTAAAAAATTTAGACGAATGGACGCTTTATAGCCGAATGAAAGAGCAAATTGACGAAGATACTTGGTTGGGTACAGCATCTGGATATCACAAAAATCTTTACTATCACGTTAAAAAACTAGAAAATCCGCTTTTTTACGGCATTGAATGGCACTGCGGTTTAGAGTATCAAAAATATTTTCAGGTTTACCCAGTCTTGCTATTTCCTACCGACTATATTGAGCCGGGAACAGATGAAAAAGGCGTGTATTTTCATTGGTTGAGTTTTGTCGATCCCAAACGTCAAACTCAGATGATTATGCAGGGAATCCACACGGTACATACTTCCGAGTGTCGTTCTCTTAAAGGTAATTTAGAACGTAAAAATGGTCATACTACAGCCGCCAAAGGAAGCTATTTTATTGATACTGACACTATTTATGTTGATGCCCCAATTGAAATGGGAATTGACTATTTAAAAGACTTAAAAAACATTGATGATTGGGCGCATTTACTACGACCAGACGGCAATATTACTGCTGAATCAGGTCAATTCAAAGATGAATATGACCAGAAAGTAAAAGTTTCTGTACGAGTTTATAGCTTGAGTAAATATTACTTACTTGAACAAGAACATTTTTATCCAGATTACGAATATTATCAGCGCTCTGTAACATTACTAATTCCCACCGCTTATGCTTTCGCAGACCCAGAAGCTTCTGGTTTTATTCTGCATCGCATTACATTTTGGAAAACCGATAAAACTGTTACCCACGGCAAACTGCAAATTGAAGACTTTGGCGCTGAAAGCATGAACATCAAACGTTTACTCGAAGCAAAAGCCGGCAACCTGCAATCATTCGACCGGGGAATGAGTTATTTACCGAAAATTCAAGAACTTGTCGCTAATTAGTGGTCAGTCGTCAGTGGTTACTAAATAATAAATAACCAACAACTGACAAAGTAAAAAATATGAAATTGAAACAATTGACAATTACTTTCCTCACTTTTTGTGTTGCTGCTTTTTCTGGAATGAAAGCTGCAAAAGCGGCATCATTTAAAGTAATTGCTGATAATCTAAATAATGCTGGAGGTCTGAGTTTTGGTGCTGACGGTAATCTCTATGTAACTGAGGCGGGAACTGGCGGAAACGGAGCTTGTGTTCCCCCATCAAGTGGTCAAGGCGATTCTTTATGCTATGGCACAAACGGTGCAGTTACCAGAATAAAGAATGGTAAGCAAGAGCGTGTACTGACAGGACTTCCCTCTATAGCATTACCCGATGGGACAGGAGCCGGTGGGGCTAATGATATCAAATTTGATGCCACAGGTAAGCCTTATATTCTCGTTGGTTATGCAGCTAATCCTGCCGATCGCGATCGCAATTTAGGTAACACTGATCTAGGAAAAATAATCACTGCTGACTTTAACACCAATTCTTGGACAAGTGTTGCCGATTTAGCTAACTATGAACTCGCTAACAATCCTGATGGCAAGGATTTAGCTAGTAATCCCTTGGGTTTATTAATTGATGGCAATACTTTAGTGGCTGTTGATTCCGGTGCAAACGACTTGCTGAGTGTGCAGACTGATGGTAGTAATTTACAGGCAATTACCACTTTTCCTGAAGATATATTAACTAATCCAGTCTTTCCACCTTCTGGTTCTCCATCCAACGAACCATCACAAGTACCATCCCAAGAAGCAGCAGCACCGCCGTCACAGTTTCCCATTCAAGCAGTACCCTCCAATATTGCTAAAAGCCTTGATGGTACTTATTACATCAGCCAATTTACTGGTTTTCCTTTTCCAGAAGGGGGCGCAAAAATTTATCGCGTTGGTGCTGATGGTAAGCCAACAGTCTATGCAGATAACTTTACCCAACTCACAGACTTAGAATTTGATCCGACTGGCAATTTGTATGCTTTGCAATACGCCAATCAGTCGGCTTGGAAGGGCAATTTAGAGGGTTCTTTAATCAAAATAGCTACTGATGGCACTCGGACAACTCTTCTTAGTGGCAATGGATTAGAGTCACCTAGCGCCTTGGCAATTGGTGCTGATGGGTCAATTTACATCACCAATCGCGGCGGCCGTCCTGGAGTTGGACAAGTTCTAAAAATTGAAAATCCTAAATCTGTACCTGAACCTAATTTCACTTTAGGTCTATTAGCGATCGCTGCTTTGGGCATTGTTTGTAGCCAGGGCTTAAGCCTTACTTTTATGCAACCCAAATAAATGCTCATCAGCCTAAAAAGTTTCACACCAAGTTCAATATTTACCCTGCGTTCAATTACTAACTCTTAATCTCCAAAAACATGAAACTCAAATCAGTTGCTTTAGCTCTTTTCACTGTTTGTATTGCCACAGCTGCTACTGCAAAAGCAGCATCAGCCGCAACTCTATCAGTCATTGCCGACGGTCTTGATAACCCCCGCAATTTGGCATTTGATCCTGAAGGTAATATTTATGTAACTCAAAGTGGTAAAGGTGGTGACGGTAAAGATGGTAGATGTATTCCCTCACCTAGTGCTGGATATATACCTTTATGTGCTGGTCAAAATGGTTCTTTAACCAAAATTGCTAAAGATGGTACAAAAACAGATATTATATCTGGTCTGACTTCTTTAGCATTATCGCCCTCTGGAGAACAAGCAGCAGGCCCTGCGGACTTTAAATTTGATTCTAAGGGCAATGCTTATCTTTTAACTGGTCTTGCAGGTGATCCAAGCAATCGTGACACCGTTTTAAAATCACCAGACTTAGGACAGTTATATAAAGTAGACTTAAGCACAGGTTCTTTGACAAGTCTTGCCGATTTTGCAGCCTACGAAACCGCGTTTAATCCCGATGGCACTGACCTCATTTCCAATCCTTATGCTTTTGTCATTAAAGATAATGATGCTTATGTAGTTGATGGGGGCGGAAACACAATATATTCTGTAGGACTAGATGGTAGTGGTATTAAAAATGTAGCTGCATTCCCTCAAAAAGTCGTACCTAGAGATAAACTTGAATACCCAGATCTTGGCCCAGATGTAGATCCATCTACACTGCCAGTCACCCAACAATCAGTACCTACAGGAATTGCGATCGCTCCTGATGGCAGTTTAACAGTCAGCGAATATACTTACTTTCCTTATCCAGAAGGAGAAGCACGGCTGTTTAAAGTTGATCCTAATGATTTGTCTATTCAGGCGATCGCTGATGGCTTTACACAACTAACTGGTGTGACTTACGATGCTGAAGGCAATTTATATGCCTTGCAACACATTAATAGTTCCGAATGGAAAGAAATTCAACAAGGCGGGATTATCACTGGTGATATTAGCGGTGCTTTGATCAAAATATCTCCTGATGGTACTCGTGAAACTATCTGGAGTGGTGATGGATTAGAAGCAGCTTCTGGTATTACCTATGGTCCTGATGGTAGTTTCTATATCTCCAACCGAGCCAGACTTGCAGGCACAGGACAAATTATCAAGATTGATCCCAACGCTAAACGAGTTCCTGAACCCTCTTCTACATTGGGTGTAGTTACTGCTGCTGCTTTCGGTGCAGGTTCAATACTTAAACGCAAACGTAAAGCAGAGATAGCTTAATACCTGTTAACAAAATGGAATGCTGCCTCACAGAGAAAGTTGCATTTCGACTAGGAGGCAGCAGCCCGAAACTCAGGGTTCCCAAGCTAGGACTGGGAACAAAATTAGTACCACAAAGAGTATACCTTATACAACCAGTACTTAAAATTCATGGGATTAGTCAAAAACTTGTCAATCGGCATTATTGGCGCTGGGTTCACTGTGTTAACAACAGTTGCCCAAGTTAAAGCTGTAACATTAACTTACGACAGAAGTATTGGTAGTCCTGGCTTTGGCCCTGGAGAACTGTTTGTTCCCCAAGGGATAGCGGTGGATAGCCAAGGGAATACCCTCATAGCTAACGGACGCGGTGTTAACCCCGATGGTACTCCTAACTACAACCTTGGTAACAAAATTGAAATATTTAATCCTAGCGGTCAGTATATTGGAGCAATTGGCTCCGGTGGTACAGGACCTGGGCAGTTTGACGAGCCAACAACTGTAGACTTTAGTCCAGTAACAGGGGATCTGTATTCAGGTGACGTTTACAACAACCGCATCAATCAATTCGATTCTCAGGGTAACTTTATTAGATCCTTTGCAAATGGAGAATTTACTCCTCTAGTAGAGGGTAGATTGTTCTTTGGACCATCTGGTTTGACATTTGACAAAGATGGCAACGTGTACGTTGGTGATTTTAACGGCGAAAGGATTCTTAAATATACATCAGACGGACAGCAACTTGGTGTCATTGGTGGTACTAGAGGCACTGCACCTGGACAATTTCAAGGTGTAGCAGGTGTAAGAATTTCTCCAGTTAGTGGAAATATCTTTGTAGCTGACCAGTATAATAACCGCGTTCAAGTACTTGATCCAAATGGTAATCCTCTGTTGGCATTTGGTTCAGCAGGTAGCGAACCTGGACAGCTTCTTCAGCCAATTGGCATCGAAGTGGACGACCAAGAGAATGTTTATGTAGCTGATTCTATCAACAGCCGCGTACAGGTGTTTGATAAAAACGGTAACTTCTTGACTTCCTTCGGTCAACCAGCCCTAGATGCATCAGGGAACCCAGTCCCGCCTCCAGCATTAACCGGCCCTCCTTTTGGCGACCCCCTCGACCTCACTCCCGGCAGATTTAACTGGACGGGTGGTACAAGCTACAAAGACGGCAAACTCTATGTGGGCGATTTCTTCCAAGGTCGCGTTCAAGTATTAAACGTAGAAGATAGAGCAAAAGTGCCTGAACCTAATTCAGCATTAGGTTTGGCGTTGCTTGGGCTTGGAGCTACTACTGTTACATTGAGAAAACGTCGTCAGCAAAAGCCAGTCATTACTTTGGAGAAAGCATAAGAAAATAGGACTTACGCAACAACTCTCTAAAACCTTCTTAACTTAGTGTCCTACCCTGCGGGAAGCTGCAAAGCGTCTATGTGTCCTTTGTGGTAGCCTGCGGCAAGCCCTTCGGTCTACGTTTTTCCATAATTTTGCGTAAGTCCTGCTTAGGAACAAGAAACCCTCAAAGTTTATATAAATAAATGTCATGTCTGCTGTAATTCATCTAGACCTAACTAGTATTAACGACTTACTGCGTCACTGGATTGTACTGCAAGTTACTCAAGAAGCTGTTACTTGGCTAGATGAAAAGCAAGAGCAGATTGCCAAAGGTGCTAGTACGCGAGTATTTTTCACGGCATTCAGCGCTGTGCCACGTTACACAGGTAAAAATCGGCTGAATCTAACTTTAAAAGACTTAAAAGCAGCTTCGGCAATTCAAACAGGTTGGTTTCCTGGTGATTGGACTGTAGACCAAGCAGCTCGCACATTATTAGTATTAACTTTGCCACAAGCTGATGTAGAGAAATACTTGCATATTTTAGAACAAGTGTTCATAACTGCTGATGTGGGGGAATTAGTTGCACTATATCAAGCTTTATCTTTGCTGCCTTATCCAGAACGTTTGAGGAAACGCGCTGCTGAAGGTGTTCGCAGTAATATGATAGCGGTTTTCAATGCGATCGCTTTACAAAATCCTTATCCAGCGCAGTATTTTGATACTCTGGCATGGAATCAGATGATATTAAAAGCTTTGTTTGTAGGGAGTCCTTTGCATTTAATTCAGGGTTTGGATTCTCGTGCTAACCCAGAGTTATCGAGAATGGTAGTTGATTATGCTCATGAACGTCATAGTGCTAACCGTTCTATACCTGCTGAATTGTGGCGATTAGTGGGATGAATTTAGCTCACGCAAAGGCGCAAAGGCGCAAAGAGTTTACCTAATTAATACTAAAAATATGATGTATATTGATCCTCACATTCACATGAGTTCTCGCACAACTGATGATTATGAAATGATGCGAAAGTCGGGAATTGTAGCGGTGATTGAACCGGCTTTTTGGTTAGGACAACCTCGTACTACTGTTGGTTCTTTTCAAGATTATTTCAGCAGTTTGGTTGGTTGGGAAAGATTTCGGGCTGCACAGTTTGGGATTAAGCATTACTGCACTATCGGCTTAAATTCTAAAGAAGCGAATAATGAAGCTTTGGCAGAACAAGTGATGGAATTGTTACCTTTATATGCTTGCAAGGAGGGTGTAGTTGCTATTGGTGAAATTGGCTATGATGATATGACACCAGCCGAAGATAAATACTTCCGCCTCCAGTTAGAATTGGCAAAAGAATTAAATATGTTGGTGATGATTCATACACCCCATCGTGATAAGAAAGCGGGTACAAGTCGCAGTATGGATGTGTGTATTGAACATGGTTTGAAGCCATCACAAGTAATCGTAGATCATAACAATGAAGAGACTGTTGCGGAAGTTTTAGAGCGAGGCTTCTGGGCAGCTTTCACAATTTACCCTAATACCAAAATGGGGAATGCCCGTATGGTAGAAGTTGTCCGCGAGTATGGCAGCGTTAGCGAAGCGGGACGTGATAACGTTCGTCGCATCATTGTAGATAGTAGCGCGGATTGGGGAGTTAGCGATCCTTTGGCTGTACCTAAGACTGCTTTACTGATGTTGGAAAGGGGAATTGCAGAAGCTGATGTACAAAAAGTTTGCTATCAAAATGCTCTTGCAGCTTACAGCCAAAGTGGTCAAATGCAAGAATCAGACTGGTTAAATTCAACTCCTATCGACCAGCGACAATTATTTAATGATAATTCTGTACTGCGAGGACAGCAACCATTAGTAGAGTCGCGCCATGATTATGCCCTCATTGAATGAAAATTATGAACACTGCAACATCAACTTTTGACCGCTGGTGGGCATATCTGCAATTGATGCGACCTGCTAATATTATTACCGCCTGGGCAGATATTATGGCTGGCTTTGCAGCTTCGGGGTATTTTGTTTTCAATCATCAGTTTAATCTAATTCCCCTGTTATGGTTGCTATTGGCTACCACTGGTTTGTACGGTGGAGGAATTGTATTTAATGATGTATTTGATGCCCAACTAGATGCCAAAGAACGACCAGAGCGACCGATACCTAGTGGTAGAGCATCTCTAAGTGGGGCAACTCTTCTTGGTATTATGCTGTTGAGTGTAGGTGTAGCAGCAGCTGCTCAAGTTTCTTGGTTAAGTGCTATTTTGGCTGTGGCGATCGCGTCCTTTGCTCTGTTGTATGATGCTTTTGGCAAACATAACTCTATTTTTGGTCCTATCAATATGGGAGTTTGCCGTGGAGGTAACTTATTACTAGGTGCAAGTGTTTTACCAATGGTACTCAAAGAATATTGGTTTTTAGCTTTGATTTCTATAGTATACATTGCTGCAATTACTATCCTCAGTCGGGGTGAAGTACACGGGGCAAAGCTGAACACCTCTGTAGTAGCGCTATCGCTCATTATTATAGTTATTGCCGGACTTTTAGGGTTAGGGCTATTACCAAATTATCAAGTTATTGCAGCATTACCATTTGTAGTTGTGTTCGCTGTGCGGGTGTTGTTGCCTTTTATCCAAGCAGTACGCAAACCTACCCCAGAGCAAATCCGTATTGCAGTTAAAGCTGGAGTTTTATCACTGATTGTTTTAGATAGTACTCTAGCAGCAGGTTTTGCAGGTGTTCTCTATGGCTTGATAGTTCTCAGCTTATTACCAATTTCGATAAAACTGGCACAAGTGTTTGCGGTGACTTAAAGCATAAATTTTACAATTTGGATTGATATGTGTTGGCGATTACGAAACGAATTATGGAAATACAGTTTTGTCAGTGGTCAGTAGTAAAGATGAAATTATAGGGTTAGGGTATTAAGCCAGATTTAAAACAACACTTCGACAAGCTACTTCGACTACGCTCAGCACAAGTCAGTGCATCGCTAACAACTAACAACTGACCCGCGTAGCGTAACAAAGCCAACATTTCAAGGTGCTTCTAGGAAATTAATAGCTCATGCCAATACCTCTGCCAAATTACGAGGGTTCAACGCCCGTAGAAACGGGATGAATGCGTCCTAAAGAAGTAAGCTTGGCAAAAATCTGGTTTAATAAAATAGGCTCAGGGATTTCTGGAAGCATTTTTAAAATTTCATGGATATATCGAAAGCCACGATAATGAGCCTTAAGGTCAATAATGCCGGAGCCGGGATTAATGAGGCGAAAATCAGCGAGAAGATGATGAGATAAATTAACCATAAAAAATGCGAAATTAGCAGCGTTAGTTACCGCAGTTTGCCTCAGATTCATAAAATCTTCCAACCCCCAAAACTGCTTTGCATCACGGAAGTTAAACTCGATTTGAAAGCGGAGTTTGTAATAATCAATTATTTTTTCAAATGATAATTCCAGGTCACTGGAGAATAGAACTACATGGCTACGAACATTAGTCTTAAGATTGGTTTTGACTAAAATCACTACATTTAGAGCTTGGGCAAATTCTTTGTGAAGGAGAGTGGCTTGATAAATATCACTTTGAATCTCATCCTCAATGCTACTTTTAGATAAATATTTGTCAGGTATATTACTATAGTCTAGTTTGTCACCGTATTTACGACGAGAGCGTTTATGATAGTCAGGATTTTCATAAGGGATATATAATGCTGAATCGTGGCGCAACTTGGAAATTATGTGCAAGTTCACTTGTCGTGCCATCTGTAAAGCGTTGTTGTTACCAAAATGACCATCTACTACCAAGTATGTTAGGGGAATAAAATTAGCTACTAACTTGAATAGTGAATTAATCATCTTTTTAATTAGCAATAGTTCAGATGTGAATATCACTTCGGTTTTATTTTTGTTTTTACTCCCTTTTGGTCGTCCACGTCCACGTTTTTCTTTGGTTTTTATTTTTTCGCTTGACAACTGAATATTTGTTTTAGTATTACTCTTGATTACTTGTTCTATTTGAATCGGAAATGACTGTCTTTGCTCAACACTTACTAACGACAAGACAAAGAAAGATAGCCCTGATATAGGTTTGTTTACTAGGCTAGAGAAGAATCTATCCAACCCATAAGTCTGTTTACCCGACTTGCTGACTACAACTTCATCTCCGGCAAGCAAATATACTTCATCCTTTCGCCATAAATGTTTACGAAAAAACAGCCAAAACAATGTTGCCCAAGGTATTACTGTATGAAAAAATCTCAACATTGTCCGATAACTACCACCAATGTCTGTCCAACGAGAAATTCCCAACATGGTGGCTCGGCCGCTCATTGCTAACATGGCCATGATGATCTGGTTCATTCGGCGCATCGTCGTAGCGTTGATCTGCGGTAGCAGGCATTGTAACAGTGATAGGATGTCCAACATGGGCGAATTGTAGCTTTTGAGTTGTCGTTTGGGAAGACAACAACTCTACTACAAAGCGCCCTCTCTCTTCATACTCTTTTTTTGGCGAAGGTATTGTCATGCATATTCTGATTTATTCTTACAACTATCATCCAGAGCCAATTGGAATTGCGCCCTTGATGACTGAACTAGCAGAAGGACTGGTAGAGCGAGGTCATGAAGTACGGGTAATTACAGGAATGCCCAACTATCCTCAGCGCCAGATTTACGACGGCTACAAGGGTAAGTTGTATGTTACAGAACAAAAAAATGGCGTTAAGATTCAACGCAGCTACTTACGGATAAAATCTAAACCTAACCTGATAGACCGACTGTTATTAGAGTTAAGCTTTGTCTTTACAAGTTTGCCACAAGCTCTCAAAGGCCAGCGACCTGATGTAATTCTTTTAACAGTACCACCACTATTGGTTTGTTTACCTGCAACTTTACTCGGTTGGTTATACAATTGCCCAGTAGTATTGAATGTGCAAGATATTCTTCCGGAAGCGGCTGTACGTGTGGGGTTAATTAAAAATAAATTAATCATCCGGGCTTTTGAAGCTTTAGAAAAATTTGCTTATCGTACTGCCCATACTATCAGCGTGATTGCCGATGGTTTTGTGGATAATTTAGTTCAAAAGAATGTACCTGCAAATAAAATTGCCTGTATTCCTAATTGGGTAAATTTGAATTTTATTAGACCTTTATCCAAGCAAAACAACTCTTGGAGAAACGCTCATCAATTAGATAATAAATTTGTGGTGCTTTATTCTGGTAATATTGCTCTCACCCAAGGTTTAGAGACAGTTGTAGAAGCAGCCGTTCGCTTGCGTCATCTCAAAGATATTGCTTTTGTGATTGCTGGGGAATCGAAAGCGTTGGCAAGATTGCAGCAACATTGTCTTAATTGTGGAGCAGATAATGTTTTGCTCGTGCCGTTACAACCACGAGAAAAACTACCCCAGATGTTAGCAGCAGCAGATGTGGGTTTAATTGTACAAAAAAGCAATGTAATTTCTTTTAATATGCCTTCTAAAATACCTTTGTTGTTGGCTAGTGGTCGCCCAATAGTGGGTTCAGTTCCCGCCACTGGTACTGCTGCTAAAGCTATCCAACAAAGTGGTGGCGGCATAGTTGTTGAGCCAGAGTCACCTGAATCTTTAGCTGATGCAGTACAGAATTTATACGAAAATCCGGTTTTAGCAGCGCAGCTTGGTGACAAAGGTAGAAAGTTTGCAGTTAAAAACTATGCCTTTGAACAAGCGCTGGATAGTTATGAACAGTTATTTGCTGATGTTATTGCTAACCAAGCTACGAATTTGGATGTTTTGCCCAAATTTACTTCCAAGGAATCGCTTGCTGATATTTAATTGAGAACAAGAATAATGCCTTTGAAAGCCATCACCTTTGAGCCTGAATTAGTAAATCATGTCAAACCCCGACAAATTACCATCATCGGTGGATGTGGCAGGATGGGAAGATTTTTTCAAGAGCAACTTTCAACAGCAGGTCATAACGTTAATATTCTTGAACAAGAAGATTGGGAAGATGCAGAACAACTGTTGAGTCCAGCAGAATTAGTATTAGTATCTGTTCCTATTGCGTATACAGTTGATGTTATTAAACGTGCGGCTCAATATTTAGCTCCAGCCACAGCTTTGTGTGACATTACAAGTATTAAAACACAGCCAACTCAAGCAATGCTCGAATCTCATTGTGGACCTGTTATGGGCTTACATCCGATGTTTGGGCCAAACATCACATCATTTTCAGAGCAAAAAGTGGTGGTATGTCCAGGAAGAAACGATGATGTATTTCAATGGTTATTAGACTTGATTAAAAGTCAAGGCGGAGAATTAATTATTTGCACGCCTGAAGAACACGACGAAATGATGGTGATTATTCAAGCAATGCAGCATTTTTGTCGATTTAGTATGGGGGTCTTTTTAGCAGCAGCAAATATTGATATTGGCCGTAGCTTAACAATGTCAACTCCTAGTTACCGCCAAGAAATTAATATTCTTAAACGTTTATTTGCTCAAAATTCTAATTTATGTGTTGACATTATGCTAGCTTCAGAAGAAAGATGTCAAGCAATTATTTCTTTGGCTGATAACTATAAACGCTTGGCAATATTGGTAGCAAAGAAAGATAGAGTTGCCTTAATTAAAGAATTTGAAAATACTCAAAGTTTTTTTGAATAGAAATAATATGAAATAAAAAACTAGCATCTTAAAACTCTTAATCTCTGCGACTCCGCGTCCACCGAAGTTTGCTCAACGGGGGGAACCCCCGCACGCAACTTCTCTCTGCGTGAGAAAAAAATGTGATGATTTCACGGAATAACTAATATTAATAATAAATATGTTAATCGATATTTTTCATGATACCGTTTGCCCTTGGTGTCGAATTGGGAAAAAGCATCTTTTTGATGCATTAGCACAATGGCAATCAGAAGCAGTAAAAATTAACTGGCATCCTTTTCTTCTCGATGATAGCGTTCCTGCTTGTGGGTATGAATTTCGTAGCTTTATGCAAAGAAGAAAAGGTATTGGAGTCAAAGAACTCCGGTATATGTTTGACTATGCACAACGAGCCGGAGAGGCTGCTGGAGTTAAGTTAGCTTTTGAGAAAGTCCGTTTGGCTGTTAATACTAAACTTTCTCATCGATTAATTGCTTTAGCACCAATAAATCTTAAAAATGATGTTGTGGAAGCAATTTATCAAGCTTATTTTGAAGATGGTTTGAATATTGGAGATATTCATGTTTTAGTTGCCATTGGTACAGCCTATAAAATGGATGCTGTGGAATTACGATCGCAGTTAAACAATGATACTAAAATTCAGGCAATTGTAGCTGAATCAAACTTAGTGCGATCGCATGGTATTACTAGTGTGCCATTCTTCATAATCAACAACAAAATCAAAATAAGTGGTTCTCACTCTGTTGAGGGTTTTCTCCAAGCTTTAAATAGTGCTGCACTTCAGGATATAACCAGATGATATTAGACATCAGACAAAAACAAACATTTAATCTCAAACCAATTTATCAACGTGTTGCAGTTAGTTTCAACTATGAAGTTTGCTTTACTCATAATCTATTTGAGTTGAAAAATCCCACATTGGCACAAGTAATTACAGCCGATGGAGAGCGAAAGCCAAAAAAGGTATTAGCAATAGTCGATGCAGGGTTGTTAACGTTTTGTCCTGATTTAATCAAACAATTAACAGCTTATAGCAAGTTTTATGCAGAAGTACTCACACTGCCTATAGAACCAATCATAGTTCCAGGTGGTGAGGCTGCGAAAAATGATCCCAATTTGGTAGAACAAATCCATCAACAAATTGAAACCGTTGGATTATGTCGCCACTCTTATATATTGGCGATTGGTGGCGGGGCTGTATTAGATTTGGTAGGATATGCAGCCGCAACTGCTCATCGAGGGATTCGTCTGATTCGAGTTCCGACGACAGTGTTAGCACAAAATGATTCCGGGGTGGGAGTCAAAAATGGTATTAATGCCTATGGTAAAAAGAATTTTCTTGGTACATTTGCCCCACCTTATGCAGTAATTAATGATTTTAGCTTCTTGACAACTCTCAGCGATCGCGATTGGCGTTCTGGGATTGCAGAGGCGTTGAAAGTAGCGCTCATTAAGGATGCTAGCTTTTTTGATTTTATTCACAGCCATAGCGCCGCCCTTGTGCGTCGAGATATGGATGTGATGCAACAAGTGATTTATCGTTGCGCCCAACTACATCTAGAACATATCGCTAATAGTGGCGATGCTTTTGAAATGGGTTCGTCCCGTCCCTTGGATTTTGGCCATTGGGCGGCGCATAAATTAGAGCATTTGACGAATTATAGTTTACGTCATGGCGAAGCAGTGGCGATCGGCATTGCTTTGGATAGTACTTATTCTTATCTTTTAGGGCTACTTGATGGCTCGGAGTGGCGACAAATATTGCATACGCTGTCAGTGTTGGGTTTTACTTTGTATTTGCCAGAGTTGGCAGATTTTCAGAAAGTGTTTGAGGGGTTATCTGAGTTTCAAGAGCATTTGGGGGGTGAGTTAACTTTGACGTTGTTGGAGGGTGTTGGGAAGGGTGTTGAGGTGCATGAGGTGGATTTGAGTTTGTATGGGGAAGCTATTTTGTTGTTGGGGAGCGAATGATTTATCTCACGCAAAGGCGCAAAGAAGCAAAGAAGATAGTTTTCTTCGTGTCTTAGTGTCTTTGTGGTTAAAAAAATATCAAATTAAAGTGGGTAAATATGAAGGTTGGAATTAATAATAATTTTCATTTGACTTATTGTACTAATATTCATCCTGGGGAAGAGTGGGAACAAGTTTTTACTAATTTAAAGCAGTATATTCCACCTCTTAAAGCACGATTAGCAGCAAGGAAGTCTTTCGGGATTGGGTTACGTTTAGCGGAAGTAGCAGCTAGGGAGTTGTTAGAGGGAAATGCTTTAGGTGAGTTGCAATTGTGGTTGCAGGAAGAAGATTTATATGTGTTTACTTTGAATGGTTTTCCCTATGGACGATTTCATCGGGAAGTGGTGAAAGACCAAGTTTATGCGCCGGATTGGTCACAGCAGGAGCGATTGGATTACACTTTACAATTAACCAATATTTTGGCGGCGTTATTACCAAATGAAACTGAAGGTAGTATTTCTACATTGCCGTTATCTTATAAACCTTGGTACAAGGGTAATCAACTTGTTCAAGCATACGTTATGGATAGCTCTAGTCTCCACATAGCGCAGGTTGTGGCTCGGATGATTTATATTTATGCTGAACAAGGAAAACTCCTACACCTGGATTTGGAACCTGAACCAGATGGATTAATTGAAAATGCTGCCGAAGTCATTGATTATTTCCAAATGCATTTATTACCTATTGGTGGGGCTTATTTAGCAAAACATTTAGGGATTTCGCAAGTCGCCGCTGAAAATCATTTATTAAACCATGTGCGTGTTTGTTACGACACTTGTCATTTCGCTGTTGAATATGAAAATCCTGTTGCAGTTTTTCAACAATTTCAAGCAGCGGGGATTCAAGTTGGTAAAATTCAAATTAGTGCTGCATTGCAGGTGAAAATACCAGAAAATGCTGAACAACGCCATCAGCTAACAGAACGATTAAATCCTTTTGCAGAATCAACATATTTACATCAAGTAATTGCTCGTGATATATATGGGCGATCGCGTCATTATTCAGACTTAGAAACTGCTTTACCCAACCTCAAAAATACCATAGATCGTGAGTGGCGGATTCACTTTCATGTTCCGCTATTTATCCGCGATTACCCACTATTGCAGTCTACCCAAGATGACATTATTACCGTATTGAATCTCCTCAAAAATCGTCAAACTTGCACTCATCTAGAAATTGAAACTTACACCTGGGAAGTCTTACCAGAAGACATGAAACTCGATTTATCAGCATCAATAAAACGCGAGTACGAATGGGTGCTATCAAAATTGTTAACAAAATCCTTAGTCACTAGTAACTAATCACAAAAATTTTAATTATAAAACTCTCAATTTCCCTTCTTGGCGCTCTTGGCGTTCTTGGTGAAGCAGTCCGGTCTTGGGGGTTTCCCCCATGAGGAACTGCTGAACCCGTAGGGCGGTTCGGTACGTTTTACTCTTAATTTTTTCCATGCAAAAAACTGTTGTTCTCAACGTAGTCGGCTTAACACCCAGCCTTTTAAATAAACACACACCCTTCCTTTCTAGCTGGGCAAAACAAGCACAAATCGCTTCCATTACACCCGTATTACCTGCTGTTACCTGCACAGCCCAAGCAACTTATCTTACCGGAAAATTACCCAGCGAACATGGAATTGTCGCCAATGGTTGGTACTTTCGAGACGAATGTGAAATTAAATTTTGGCGACAGTCCAATAAACTTGTCCAGACTCCCAAAGTGTGGGAAATGGCGAAAGCGTTAGATCCCAACTTTACCTGCGCCAACTTGTTTTGGTGGTACAATATGTACTCATCGGTAGACTATGCAGTTACTCCACGACCGATGTATCCTGCCGATGGCAAGAAAATTCCTGATATTTATACGCAACCGGGGAATTTGCGATCGCAATTACAAGCCGAACTTGGTCAATTTCCTTTATTCAATTTTTGGGGGCCTAACACATCTATTCGTGCTACCCAATGGATTGCAGATGCAGCTAAGTGGATTGAAGAACGCCATAACCCCACGTTGTCATTAGTTTATTTACCCCATCTTGACTACTGCTTACAAAAATTTGGCCCTGATGTAGAGAAAGTAGCTGAAGATTTACAAGCAATTGATGCGGTTTGTAGTGACTTGATTCAATATTACGAAAATCGCGGCGCTGAAGTTATTGTTTTATCTGAATATGGAATTACATCAGTATCGCAACCGATTCACCTCAATCGGATGTTGCGAGAACAAGGCTTACTAACAGTACGCGAAGAACTAGGACGAGAATTACTAGATGCTGGTGCAAGTAAAGCTTTTGCTGTCGCGGATCATCAACTTGCCCATATTTATGTCAACGATCCTTTTTATATCCCCAAAGTGCGATCGCTTTTAGAAGAAACTCAGGGAGTTGCCTATATTTTAGATGATACCAAAAAATCAGCTTATGGTTTAGCTCATTCTAGATCGGGAGAATTAATCGCAGTCGCTCAACCTGATGCTTGGTTTACTTATTATTATTGGCTTGATGATCGTCGCGCCCCTGATTTTGCCAATACTGTCGATATTCATCGCAAACCCGGTTATGATCCTGTAGAACTTTTTCTTAATTCCAAAATAAAACTTCCTCAAGTCAAAGTTGGACTCAAGCTTTTACAGAAACAGTTAGGGTTTCGCTATTTGATGGATGTCATTCCTTTAGATGCTTCTTTAGTGCGTGGTTCTCACGGTTGTTTTCCGCTTTCTCCTGCTGAGGGACCGTTATTGATTAGCAATCAAGCTCACTTGTTGGACAATGATTCAATACAAGCAAGTGATGTTTGTCAATTAATTTTGGGACATTTAATTAAATCGGCTTAGATAAATATAATATTACTAAATCATTCGTGAACAACAAGATCCCCGACTTCTCAAAGAAGTCGGGGATCTAAGCCTCTACAAACATTCAGTACATTGTTATTTCTTCTTTCCTATCCCCTGCCTCTACGAGTGATTCACCAAATCAAACCGGATTACTATATTTTTATCTATCCATAGGAAGAGGCGATAATTTAAAATTATGATTTTATAAACTATCCTAAAAAAGTATCATTCAAGAACGAATAAATTGATACCTCAATCGAAAAAAATATCAGTGTGTTAGCTGCATGATGTTTAGTACAATTTCAATTAAATCAAGCAAGCAGCTTTTTTAATTAGTTAATAAAAATAGTCGGTTGAGTGACAGTAAAACCCGACAGATCACTGCTTTAACAATTTTTAATTTCTAACCTTAACTGTATTGACTAATAACTACCTCAGAGAAACTATCTATGATTGTTAATTCCCATTCCTACACAACCCTTGGTGGTGTGCATGTTTCTCGCTCCACCACAGAAGTAAAGATGGAAACTGCCCTTGAAGAGATTCTTTTTTACTTAAATTCTCAGCGGGGAGGTTTATTAAATAGTAGCTACGAATATCCAGGAAGATATAAAAGATGGGCAATTGGATTTGTCAATCCGCCACTAGAATTGACAACCAGAGAAAATACTTTTACACTGACAGCCCTGAATGATCGCGGTCAAATTCTGTTACCTTTACTGTTAAATAAACTATCTCAATCACCACAGATTGAGGATGTTAACCAAAATCAAAGCTGTATTACAGGATTGATTAAATCTAGCCAAAAATTCTTTGCTGAAGAAGAACGCAGTCAACAACCTTCGGCATTTACAGTTGTGCGTGAAATTCTCCATATTTTCTCTAGTCATGAAGACGAACGTCTAGGATTATATGGGGCTTTTGGTTATGATTTAGTCTTTCAGTTTGAACCAATTAACCAATGTTTAGAACGTCCGAAAGATCAGCATGATTTATTACTTTATCTACCCGATGAATTAATAGTTGTTGACTACTATCAACAACGGGCATTTTGTCTACGATATGAATTTGAAACAGAGTATGGCAGTACTAATAATTTACCTAGAACAGGTGAATCGATAGATTATCGCGGTAAACATTTAGTTCCGAGCAAAACTGCTGATCACGAAGTAGGCGAGTATGCCAAACAGCAAGTTGAAACTGCTCTCGATTATTTCCGTCGAGGAGATTTATTTGAAGTAGTTCCGAGTCAAAGTTTTTTTGCAGCTTGTGAAGAAGAACCCAGCAAATTATTTGAAACTTTAAAACAAATTAATCCTAGCCCTTATGGATTTATTTTTAACTTAGGTGGAGAATACCTCATTGGTGCATCGCCAGAAATGTTTGTGCGAGTTGAGGGTAAACGTGTAGAAACTTGTCCGATAAGTGGCACCATAATTCGTGGACAAGATGCCATTGATGATGCTGTGCAGATTCGTCAGTTACTCAATTCACACAAAGATGAAGCTGAGTTGACTATGTGTACAGACGTTGATCGCAATGATAAATCTCGGATTTGTGAACCAGGTTCAGTACAAGTAATTGGTCGTCGCCAAATCGAATTATACAGTCATTTGATCCATACAGTAGATCATGTCGAAGGTATATTGCGATCGCAATTTGACGCTTTAGACGCGTTTCTCAGTCATACTTGGGCAGTGACAGTTACTGGCGCACCAAAAAGAGCTGCTATAGAATTTATCGAACAGCACGAACGTAGCGCCCGACGGTGGTATGGTGGAGCAGTTGGCTATTTAAACTTCAACGGCAACTTAAATACTGGCTTAATCTTGCGGACAATTCGTTTAAAAGATGCGATCGCCGAAGTACGAGTTGGTGCTACAGTCCTTTATGATTCCATACCCCAAGCCGAAGAACAAGAAACTATTACCAAAGCTGCGGCTTTATTTGAGACGATTCGTCGTGTGAAGCAGACAGGTGAGAAAACAGGCGATCGCACTCCTATACAATTGAGTCAAAGTGTACCCAATGTAGAATCTGGTAAACGTGTCTTACTAATAGATCACGAAGATTCTTTTGTACATACACTAGCCAACTACATCCGCCAAACAGGTGCAAGTGTCAAAACCTTACGTCATGGCTTCTGCGAGTCACTGTTCGATACAGAACGCCCCGATTTAGTTGTCTTATCTCCTGGCCCTGGTAGACCGAGTGATTTTCGAGTTCCAGAGATGGTTCACGCTTGTATCCGTCGCCAAATTCCCATTTTCGGAGTTTGTTTAGGACTGCAAGGCATCGTCGAGGCCTTCGGCGGACAACTTGGAGTTCTCAATTATCCCCAACATGGTAAATCATCGCGGATTTTCGTTACCGATTCCGATTCTGTTCTTTTTCAGGGCTTACCAGAATCTTTTACAGTTGGTAGATACCACTCATTGTTTGCCATTGCCCAACAGCTACCAAGAGAACTTAACATCACAGCAATTTCTAATGACGACGTAATTATGGCAATTGAACATCAGACACTGCCAATTGCTGCTGTGCAGTTTCATCCAGAATCCATCATGACCTTATCTGGAAAAGTTGGTTTGGCAATGATTCAAAATGTGGTCAGTAAATATACTTTAAGTAAAGAGTTATTGGGCATGGGACACTTGTACTGAGTTTAGCCTGAGCGCAGCCGAAGGGCGTAGTCGAAGTATGGGGCATAGGGCATACAGTTACCAATTATCAGTTTTCACTGTTCACTCCCTCTGCTCCCCCGCTCTTTCTAGCCCCCCAGTCTCTAGCCCCTAGCCCCTAGTCCCTTTTATGATCAACAAAATTGCTCCTCCTAGCCATATTCTTGAAGAAATTGTGCGGCATAAAAAGCAGGAAGTCGCACAAATGCAGCAAGCACTACCTTTGACTTCTTTGCAAAATAAGTTAAATCATGCTGCGCCTGTGCGAAATTTCTTGAGCGCTTTGCAACAAAGTTCCCACCGACCTAGCTTAATTGCCGAAGTTAAAAAAGCGTCACCGAGTCGCGGAGTGATCCGAAATGATTTTAACCCAGTAGCGATCGCCCAAGCTTACGAACGGGGTGGTGCGGCTTGTCTCTCAATTTTGACTGACGAGAAGTTTTTTCAAGGCAGTTTTGTTAATTTGCGGAGTGTGCGTCAGCAAGTTGCATTACCTTTACTGTGTAAGGAGTTCATTATTGACCCTTATCAAATTTATTTAGCACGGACAGCTGGCGCTGATGCAGTGTTATTGATTGCTGCTATTTTAAGCGATCAAGAACTCCAAGATTTTTTGCGAGTGATTCACGATTTAGGTATGAATGCGCTGGTAGAAGTTCATACTATCGCTGAACTAGATCGGGTGCTGAAACTTGAAGATATCCGTTTAGTAGGAATCAACAACCGTAATTTAGATAATTTTACAGTTGATTTAGCCACAACACAGTTACTTTTGGCACAGCGACACAAACAGATGCAAAGTTTGGGGATTACCGTTGTGAGTGAATCGGGATTATATACACCTGCTGATTTATCTGTTGTGGCTGAGGCTGGAGCGCGGGCGGTTTTGGTGGGAGAGTCTTTAATTAAGCAAAGCGATGTAGAACAAGCTGTGCATAATATTTTGAGCCTTGTTTAAACCCAATTTATTGATGTAGGAGGTAGAAGCCTCGACGATGGAGGTCAAAGCATCAACGATGAAGCTCAAAGCCTCAATAACAAGAAATATAGCGTGGCTATTGCTAACTGCTAATTGTTGATTATTCCAAAACTATTAACTAATCATTAACTAATTTTCAGAATGACTTCTATCTCCGATTCCTTTCAAACTTTACGCGATCGCCAACAGTGTGCTTTGATTCCCTTTATTACCGCTGGCGATCCCAACTTAGAAACTACTGCCGAAGCTTTACGCATTTTAGATCGCAATGGTGCTGATTTTATTGAGTTGGGCGTTCCTTACTCCGATCCTTTGGCAGATGGGCCAGTAATTCAAGCCGCCGCCACTCGTGCTTTGCAAAGAGGCACAAAATTAGAGCAAGTTCTCCAGATGTTGCAAACTGTGAGTCCTAGCTTGAAAGCCCCAATCATCTTATTTACTTACTACAACCCGATTTTGCACCGGGGTATCAAGACATTTTTAACCCAAATTGCCGCCGCTGGAGTGCGAGGGTTAGTAGTACCAGACTTACCCCTAGAAGAAGCAGCACAATTAATCCAGACCGCTGCATCTTTTAATATTGAAGTAATTTTACTCGTAGCGCCTACCAGTTCACAAGATCGGATTATAGCGATCGCTCGTCAATCTCAGGGATTTATCTACCTAGTCAGTGTCACAGGTGTTACAGGTATCCGTTCTCAAATCCAAGACCGCGTCAAACATCTGATCACAGACTTACGCAGCGTCACCGACAAACCCATCGGCGTAGGTTTTGGCATCTCAGGGGCAGAACAAGCACATCAAATCAGAGAATGGGGTGCAGACGCAGTAATCGTTGGTAGCGCCTTCGTCAAACGCCTCGCCCAGAGTACTCCCACCGAAGGACTACAAGCCGTAGAACAACTTTGCCGCGAACTCAAAACAGCAATAACCCCTGCATCCTTACAACAAGTTGGTGCTGCTAAGTAAAAAATCTTGGTATTTTTCTACCTTTGCGTCTTTGCGCCTTTGCGTGAGCTTTTTCTAAAAAAGGATTTTAACAATGGTCAGCATACAAAACATCAAAACAACAACTCAACAACCAGACTCCTTAGGCAGATTTGGCAAATTCGGCGGTAAATACGTCCCCGAAACTCTAATGCCCGCCCTAGCAGAACTAGAAACAGCATATCAACAATATCGCCACGACCCCAACTTCCAAACCCAACTGCAAAACCTCCTACGAGATTACGTCGGACGACCCAGCCCCTTATATTTTGCCGAACGCCTCACAAAACATTACGCTAGACCTGATGGCACGGGAGCGCAAATTTATTTAAAACGTGAAGACTTAAATCACACAGGCGCTCACAAAATTAATAACGCATTGGCTCAGGCTTTGCTAGCCAAGCGCATGGGTAAACAACGGATTATTGCCGAAACCGGAGCCGGACAACACGGAGTAGCAACTGCAACTGTATGTGCGTTGTTTGGTTTAAAATGCGTGATTTACATGGGCATCCACGACATGGAACGACAAGCCCTCAACGTATTTCGGATGAAGTTGATGGGAGCAGAAGTTCGCCCTGTAGAAGCAGGTACAGGAACCCTCAAAGATGCCACCTCAGAGGCGATTCGGGATTGGGTAACGAATGTCGAAACTACCCATTACATCTTAGGTTCTGTAGCTGGCCCTCATCCCTACCCAATGATGGTGCGTGACTTTCATGCTGTCATCGGTCAAGAAACGCGCGCTCAATGTCAAGAAAAATGGGGAGGATTACCGGATATTTTACTTGCTTGTGTGGGTGGCGGTTCCAATGCGATCGGCTTATTCCATGAATTTATGGATGAATCTGCTGTACGGATGATTGGAGTTGAAGCGGCTGGTGAAGGTGTAGATACTCAAAAACATGCAGCAACTCTGACACGAGGACAAGTTGGAGTTTTACATGGTGCAATGAGTTACCTATTGCAAGATGATGATGGTCAAATAATTGAAGCACATTCGATTAGTGCAGGGCTAGACTATCCTGGCGTAGGGCCTGAGCATAGTTATTTAAAAGATTTGGGGCGCGCTGAATATTACAGCGTCACTGACGAGCAATCCTTAGAGGCATTTCAGAAACTTTCGCAACTAGAAGGAATTATTCCAGCTTTAGAAACTGCCCATGCGATCGCATATCTAGAAATTCTTTGTCCTCAGCTCGATGGTAATCCCAAAATTGTCATCAATTGCTCAGGACGTGGTGACAAGGATGTGCAGACTGTAGCAAAAATTCTTAATCATTAGACTCAAAAAATTTCTTTTTTCTCTCTGCGATCTCAGCGTCTCTGTGGTTTATAAATTTTTATTTAACCGCAGAGGCGCAGAGAACACAGAGTAAAGAGGTGACAGAGGATTTTATTTGACTATTAATTATGATCACTGCAACTCAAATTCCACCTGACAAAGTCTCTCTAACTCTGGATGGTTATGACTGGCCAAGTTTATTACAACAGTTATTCGCTCGGCAATCTTTGACTCGCACTCAAGCTGCGGATTTAATGCAAGGTTGGCTCATAGATGCTATTCCTCCCGTTCTTTCAGGGGCAATTTTGGCGGCAATTCAAGCTAAAGGCGTATCTGCTGAAGAATTATTCGGCATGGCTAGTGTCTTACAATCTCAATCTTTTGCTACTCCCCAGTCTGCGTTTCCCTTAATTGACACTTGTGGAACTGGTGGAGATGGGGCTGCAACTTTTAATATTTCCACTGCTGTAGCTTTTGTAGCAGCGGCTGCTGGGGTAAAAGTTGCCAAGCATGGTAATCGTTCGGCATCTAGTAAGACTGGTTCTGCTGATGTGTTGGAAGCTTTGGGTGTCAATCTCAATGCTAGTTCTGAAAAAGTGCAAGCAGCAGTAGGGGAAATTGGCATTACCTTTTTGTTTGCTCCTGGTTGGCATCCCGCACTCAAGGCGGTTGCTGCTTTGCGAAAAACTTTGAAGGTACGGACTATTTTTAATTTGCTGGGGCCTTTAGTTAATCCTATGCGGCCGACAGGGCAAATTATCGGTGTCAATGATCCGCTGTTAATAGAAGAAATTGCTCAAGCTTTATCGCAGTTGGGATGCCGAACTGCGATCGCTCTCCACGGACGCGAACGTTTAGATGAGGCTGGTTTGGCGGATATCACTGATTTAGCTGTCCTCCAAGAAAAAAAGGTGCGCTGTCTAACACTAAATCCTCAAGAACTGGGTTTGAGTCCTGCACCAACTACAGCGTTGCACGGTGGAGATGTCCAAGAAAATGCGGAAATCCTCAAGGCAATTCTGCAAGGAAAAGGTACTCAAGCACAGCAAGATGTAGTCGCTTTAAATACAGCCTTAGCCCTGCAAGTTGGTGAGGCGATCGCTGGCGAAACAGACATCTTAGCAGGTTGCGTCAAAGGTATTGTCCTAGCTAAAGAAGTCCTACGAAGCGGCGCGGCTTGGACAAAACTAGAGCAACTCGCCGAATTTTTACACGATTCTTAACCACTGACCACTAACAACTGACCACTGACAATTAACAACTAACAAAGGAAAAATCAAATGATTGTAGTACTTAAAACTGGTACACCTGCTGAGGAAATTACTCGTCTGAGCAAAGAATTAAGTGATACTTGGAAAGTAAAAGTAGAAAAAAGCATTGGCAAGCATAAAGTTGTTCTAGGAATGATTGGTGAAACTGCAACTCTTGATCGGCTGCAAATTCAGGAGTTTAGCCCTTGGATTGAACAAGTATTGCGAGTAGAAAAACCTTTCAAGCGAGTTAGTAGAGAGTTTCGACATGGAGAAGCTAGCGAGGTTATTGTATCTACACCTAGCGGTCACGTTTCTTTCGGAGAACATCATCCTATTGTGGTGGTGGCTGGCCCTTGTTCTGTGGAAAATGAAACGATGATTGTAGAGACAGCCAAGCGAGTAAAAACCGCAGGAGCCAAGTTTCTCCGTGGGGGAGCTTACAAACCCCGCACCTCACCTTATGCGTTTCAAGGCTATGGTGAAAGCGCTTTAGATTTATTAGCCGCAGCTCGTGAAGCTACAGGTTTGGGTATCATCACAGAACTGATGGATGCTGCTGATTTGCCAGCAGTGGCAAGAGTTGCTGATATCATCCAAATCGGTGCTAGAAATATGCACAACTTTTCGTTATTAAAGAAAGTCGGCGCTCAAGATAAACCTGTACTGCTGAAGCGGGGAATGTCTGCCACCATTGACGAGTGGTTAATGGCAGCAGAGTATATTTTGGCATCAGGAAACCCAAATGTAATTCTTTGCGAACGGGGAATTAGAACCTTTGATGGTAAATATGCCCGGAATACTTTAGATTTATCGGTGCTGCCAGTATTGCGATCGCTCACCCATTTACCAATTATGATCGATCCTAGCCACGGTACTGGTAGATCAGAATATGTGCCACCGATGGCAATGGCTGCGATCGCTGCTGGTACAGATGCTTTAATGATTGAAGTACACCCCAATCCCGCCAAAGCTTTATCTGATGGCCCCCAATCTCTCACCCCAGATAAATTTGACCGCTTAGTTCAAGATATGTCAGTGATTGGCAAAGTCGTTAATCGCTGGTCTACGCAGACATCGCAGACTCCTGAGTTGTTACACATTTAAGTAGCACGAAAGGCAAGCAGGGGGCAGAGGAAGAAGTTTGTATAAATCTTTTCACTATCCCCAATGCCCCATGCCCAACGGGGATGGAAAATCTATTCAGGCGATCGCTGATGATTTCTATTGATTTATTCCCCGCCAGATGTCTACTATCTTGGCAAAACGCATTGAAGATTTAACAAAAATATTTAAAACACAACGTCAACGAACAGGAGGCGATCGCGCTGATAAAATTGCCCCTATTTGGGCAAGAAATGGGAGAATCTATAAAGGCGATCGCAGATGATTTAGAAACAATTTAATTTTATAGAATATAGCGATCACACCACTAAAGTTAGTCTAGGTTCACTTAAAGACCAAGGAGTCATACCGTTTTACTTTAAAGTTGATACATTTGGGCAAGCAGGGGAGCAGGGGGAAAGAATTAAAGACCAATCATCTGTTTCAAATAGTTCGTGAAATGGTATCAGCAGTTAAAATCATTGTGTAATGTTATTTAAATAAGTAACCTGGCGAATAGCAAAATGCAAACTTTAAGAGCTATCTATGAAAATGGTGTATTTCGCCCTCTAGAAAAACTTGAATTGGTTGAAGGGCAATCTGTTCAACTAATAATTGACACTAATCCTGTTACTCCTAAAGAAATGTTACAACTAGCAGTTGAGGTTTATGAGGGACTATCAGAAACAGATATTGACGAAATTGAGGAAATTGCTTTAAAGCAAAATTATTTTTTTGCGGATAGAACTGAAGAATGAGTCAAGAGCAAGTTCTTTTAGATACCGATACGCTGTCAGCAATAATGCGTCAAAATCCGCTTGTTATTCCTAAAGCTCAAGCATATTTAACTCAACACAGCAGGTTTACATTTTCTATTATTACTCGTTATGAAATTCTGCGAGGATTAAAAGCTAAAGGGGCTAACAAACAACTTCGAGCGTTTGAAAAATTTTGTACCAACAATATTATTATTCCTTTAACTGATGAGATAATTGTCTAAGCATCTGATATCTATGCCGAACTCAGAAAGAAAGGAACTACCATTGGGGATGCTGATATTTTGATCGCTGCTTCAGCAATAATTAATAACATAGCTGTTGTTACTAACAATCAATCCCATTTTGGTCATATTTCTGGACTGACTATATATAACTGGTTGGCTTAAATACCTCAATTTAGGCGATCGCACCGATGAAATTTAAGCGATCACCAAGACATCCGCGATACTTGTGGTTTAAAAGCACCGCAGTTTGAAGCCTCTAATACCGTTTCACTTTAAAGTTGATACATTTGAGCAAGCAGGGGAAGCAGCACTTCGGCTGCGCGGTAGTTGAGCGCACTTGTACTGAGTTTAGCCTGAGCGTAGCCGAAGGGCGAAGTCGAAGTAGTCGAAACTCAGTGACCGGAGGCAGGGGGAGTAAGAAAAGTAATTTGTATCAATAATTTCGTGAAATGGTATAAATCTCGGCATAGTGTACTTAATTCCTAATGGTGAAATTAAGTTTGTACCTGGATGGATAAAATTAAAAAACTTACTTAATGGCAATTATCACAATGTCCGCACCGCCAGTTAGCAGCTTCTCGGTCAAAACCAAAAGCATGTAATAAAAATTGCCAACGACACTGCTTAGTAGTTAGATATTGATGCATTTGTTTAGCAGCTTGTGATTGCGTCGTCGGTTGATTTTTGATTTTTGATGTGATGGTGTAATGAAAAGGGTCAAGCCAGTTTAACTGACCGCTGCTGTGGAGTAAAGCAAGTGCTGTAGCACCATCAGGAAATTGTTTTGTGACTGCATTAACTTCTCCTGTTTTTGGTAGTTTTTTGACTAATTGTTGCGCTATTTGTTGTTGCGATCGCATTTGCTCTTGAAAAAATTCCTGTCTTTGTTTATCCTCTGGATCTAACCACCCTGTAGGTTCACTCACCAATGTCAGTGCTTGAGCCGGTTTTCCATCCCTCCCAGCCCGTCCGATTTCTTGCACATATTCAGACAATAAATGCGGGGCGTGAAAATGAATTACCCAGCGAACATCAGGTTTATTAATCCCCATACCAAAAGCACAGGTACAAACTACAAAGGGAATTTTACCACCTAACCAATTAGCTTCTACTGCACGGCGTTCTGTTGCACCCAGTCCAGCGTGATAACTAGCTGTGTCATAGCCCATACCTGCTAACCATGCGGCTAAATTTTCACTATCTCGCCTTGTGCGAACATAGATCAAACCTGGCTGTTGCGGTCTATTTTGAATAAATTGAAGTAATTGCTGTTTTCTACTCCGTGGTGTCCAAGCTATGCGGACGCTGGTATGCAGATTAGGACGATAGGGATTAAGGCGAAAAACCTCCGGTTGCTGTAGTTGTAAAACTGTAGAAATGATTTTTTGAGCTAGAGGATCAGCCGTAGCAGTAAAAGCAGCAATGCTAATTTTTGTTCCTGGTGGTTTTGATTTGAGCAATGCAGGACGCACTGCCCCTAATCTGCGATAAGCTGGCCGAAATGTATCTCCCCACTGCACAAGGCAATGAGCTTCATCTAAAATTATGCCGTTAATACGCAATTGTGGGTGACATAATCTTTCCCAGACTGGCGTGCTTAGTAAAGTTTCTGGCGATAGATAAAGTAATCTTAGTTGTTGTCGTTCCAACGCTTGCAATGTCGTCCGACGTTGGGATGATGGCAATTCACTATGTAAAAGTGCAGCTTTTTGATGATGCTGGAGTAGTTCCTGCACTTGATTTTCCATCAGCGCTACTAAAGGTGAAACTACTAAAGTTAATCCTGTTTGCAGAAGTGCAGGAAGTTGAAAACAAATCGATTTGCCGCCACCTGTTGGCATGATAATTAATGCGTCTTTTTGGGCTAATAAAGTATTGACAATTTCTCCTTGTGGCGGACGGAAATCTTCGTAACCCCAAATTTTTTTGAAAGTAGTACGGACTTCGTTGCAAGATGGTGTTATTGGATGATTCATTTACATTAGTAGATGCGTGGAGTTTTAAATCAGTGAACAGTTAACAGTAACAACTGATAACTGTTGAATATATCCTCTACTAATGATTTACTGGTTCAGTAATATTATCAGACGATTATGGAGACGCAAAATCTCACGTCTCCACAACACTATTGGGGAAAATAGGCAATAATCATGGCAATTTCCGGATGACTTCGAGCGATCGCTTCTGGTGCATGACCTAAAAGCGAAAATAGTTGATGTTTATGCTCAACAGTTCCATTTAAAAGTAGTATATCGTTGGGTTTGAGTAACCGAGAAACTTGCCGGACAAAGTTACCTCGCACCCGTTGAATGGGTGTATCTTCTGGTAATCCCATATCAGTTAATACGGCAGTTGCACCTCTAACTGAAACTACTTGTAAAAGTTGTAGGGATGCTTTAAGTTCTGTTGACAGACTTTTGGCTAGTTGGATACTTTGTCCAAAAGAATTAGCATAAGTTTGTTGGGTGGTAAAAGCTAGAAATACTCGTGTTGTATGCTCAATTGGCAAGGGAAATCGAGTTACCAAAACAGGTACAGAACTGCGTTGGACAATTTTATCAATGACACCGCCAAATAAGTTTTCTTGATAACTGGAGTAACCTTTCCAACCACAAACAACCAAACTCACTTGCTTTTCTTCTGCCACACGGGCAATACCCTTATCAATCGATTCATCAATTCGATCAATTGGGGTAACATTTGCCACAGCTGCATGGGCAATCATTTCTGCGGTTGAGAGTAATTGGCTTTGCTTAGCTTTAGCCTCTGGGGAAATAGGATCACCTTTTTCAAGTAAAATGTGAAGTGGTAACAAAGTCCCATTTGCTGATTTAGCCAGCAAAATTGCTAACTGTAATAAATTATCTTCTGTACTGGGGTTAGCAACTGGAACTAATACGCGATCGCCTAGATGTCCTCCTGGATGGCTTTGGGTACTAACTTCTGGCTTAAGTTTTTTTCCCCACTGACTTGTTACCCAAGGAGAAGCAATACAGGTAACTAAGATCATGGCGATCGTGCCATTTACTGTTAATTGGTCAACTAGCTTGATATTATAAGCAACGGTGATCGCAGCCAGAGTAGATGCCGCCTGAGCTACTGATAGCCCAAACATCACCATAATATTGTCAAAGTTGAATCCAAATAACTTGCCAGATCCCCAAGCAGGGATGTACTTGGCAATTATTGCCACAGCCACCATTACACCTGACACTACCAGCGATCGCGGTTCTTGAATTAAAATGCCGGGATTAACTAACATCCCTACAGAAATCAAGAAAAATGGCACAAATAGCGTATTTCCAATAAATTGAATCCGATTCATCAAAGGACTCAGTTGGGGAATCAATTGAGTAATCGCAACTCCCGCTAAAAAAGCCCCAATAATCGGCTCAATTTGCACTAATTCTGCCCCATAAGACACTACAAACAAGGTAGCCAATACAAAAGTAAATTCTGCTCCCTCATCATGTCCAAAGCGCTGAAAAAACCAGCGTCCTAAACGAGGTAAACCCCACAAAATCAAAAATGTGTAGATAGTCAGTGAGGGAATCATGAATAACCAAAAACTCAAGGTCAAACTACCTTGATGCGCTCTCACCACCACTGCTAAAACTAAAAGTGCCAGAATATTGGTGATTAAAGTGCCTCCTAAAGTCGTAGTTAAGACCTGAGAACGCATGATGCCTAATTTACTGGCTACAGGCAAAGCTAGTAGAGTGTGGGAGGCAAAACACGAAGCAACTAAAACGGCTGCCAATGGGCTATAACCAATGGCTAACATTGCTCCCGTACCCAATGCCATCGGCACTAGAAAAGTCGCAAACCCAAAAATCAGCGCTTTATCAGCGTTATATTTCAGGTCATCTAAGCTAGTTTCTAGACCTGCCATGAACATGAGAAATAACAAGCCTACCGTACCCAAAAGTACAATAGTACTATCTCGTGCTAATAATCCAAATCCATTTGGCCCAACCACAACGCCTGCCAAAATTAATCCCACAATCCCAGGTAAACGGACTTTCTCAAATAGCAGGGGTGCGATTAGCATAATCCCCAGAATCATCAAAAAAACCGGTACAGGATCTTTAATGGGTGTAGATAATACAGAAGCTATCCAGTAATTAGATATACTTGCCCCAAGAGTCGCGATCGCATCTGGTGTCATAGATGTTTGTAAGGCACTATAGATAGTTGACTGACTCAAATATTAGTACCTTCTCAAAACTTCAATCGCATTAACACTGTTTTTAGATATATATTTCTTTAACCTAGGAACTTGGAAGTCAAATAATTTCGGAAATTGAGGCTGCCTAAGCAAGAATTGCTTTTATTGAACTGTTCCCTGCAATGCACTGAGCGTAGCCGAAGTGTTCTCTGCCTCTACTAATTGAAAAATCAAACCCGATTCCTATACATCTACACTTACTAAATCAACATCAGCAAGCCATATAGTTCGGCTTGGGGCTAATGTCCCTTCTTCTAGAATAGGAGAACGCCAATCTACAGCATAAAGCCAATTGTTTTTGAGGCTAAAAATACCTTGGATAATCCGACGTGTCGGCTGTTCACTAAAATCAACTTCAACTACATCCCCCAATTTGAAAGCTGGAATAGAAACAGTGGCATTTTCCCATAAATTGGTTGCATAAAATTCTCGTCTTGGCAAGTAGAGTGTTTCACCAAAGCAAACAATCGCGTATATCCACTCTTGCGCTTCCCAATGCACACCACAGCAATAGCCTGACAAATCAGAACCTGATAAAAAAACTTTCTCATGCATTTGAACTACCAGTGGTGGCATGACTTGACCCCAAGGCGGAGAAATATGCCAGCAAGACTCTAAAGCGGTAATCTGGTTAATCATAATACTTTAACTTTATAGTTCCCTTTTTATACATACACTCGCTTACACCAGTATTATCCGGAATGTATGGATTAAGGAAACTTATCTATTTATTGAGGCAGATAGGGAAAGAGAAATCTGTATCAATTTTATTTGATCAATTGCCTATAAAACTCTCCCAACTTAGAGCCGTAGTCGCAGTTGCAGATTGTGGCAACTTTAGTGAAGTAGCCTTGGAATTGGAGCTTACCCAGCTAGCAATTAGTTATGCTATTGCTACTTTAGAAGAGGAACTGGATGTGTCTTTGTTTGCCAGAGACCGTGAGCTGACGGCATAGCTACGCTTAAGGCGGAGCATCTCGTAGAGAAATAATCGCAAAGGCTTAGTTTTCGTCACCAGTGCGTAAGTTTTAATTGATTACAATTTTAGGGCGTTTTAAAATCATTGATATCTATTTAAAAAACTTTTTTGCCGAAAAGTCACCTTTTTTGGGTGAATATTCAGAGCAATCTTGAGCCTCTTCAGTCATCACAATATCAGGTTTGACTGCACACTTAAGATAATTATTATTTGAATAAAATTGACAGTTTCTGCAAGGGACTTTATGTAATCCTTTAACTTCAAAAACCATCTTATTATCTAAAACCGTCCGAATTTTGCGTAAAATCAGAAAAAAAATCACCCAACTGGAAAGTAAACCAACAGGAGCCAAAGATACTAATACATCAGGAACATTTGAAACATCAACTTGTACTTGCTCTTGTTTAACATCACTTCGATTTGCTTGAAGAGTATTTCTGTTGACTGTTAAGTTTTTTTCTAGTGTTTGTTTAATAAACATATTATTTATCCTTGAATATTATATATTTTTACCGCCTTAATGTTGTGATCAAGAGATAATTTTTAATGGTGAACAGTAACAATCAATTGCTACTTGCTAAATAGCAATAAGAAAGAATCAGATACCAGAGATGAAAATACTTTATATTTCGGATAACTGCTGACTATAATTACTGTTTTATGTTTGTCAAAATATTTTTGACAGAGTCTAGCAGTCACCGTAAGCAGGAAGACAAAGTAATACAAGATCTCCGTAGCTTGTTCAAAATATAGTATGCTCAACGTTCCAATTATATATTTAACAGAATAAGATTTATCCTATCTCTGCCGATAGTTTTGCTTGTCATTTAAGGTTGTATGTCCAAAGAAGTATATTAAAAACTAGGTGATGAATATATGTTCCTGTATTAAAGTAGACTGACATTTGAACTAAATTCTCAATTCTAAGCAAAAAATATTGTAGCTTCCTAATTTTTGAGGTTAATTCTTAAAAGAAGAAATCATCATCTGATTAGATCATATATATAGTAAATAAAACGAGCAACTATTATATTAGACATAAATCCTCACTTGATTAGTTGCCTGTATCAAGTCTTTGGTTATTTATCGACTGACTACGTAATAAGTTTGACAAAATATAGTAATCCGGTTTGATTTGGTAAATCACTCGTAGAGGTAGGGAACACTTCGGCTACGCTCAGTGCATCGCAGGGAATAGCCAAGAAGGGATAAAGCGAAAAGTCAAGCCAGTCTCGTGGGTGGCTTTGCCGACTTGAGAGAACTGGCGTTGTGCGTCTCGGTTTCCGGGCGCAGAACTTTTCAAGACAATGTACTGAATCTTGTTCAAAAATCAAATAGGAGTCCTATATATTTTTGTCTGCTCGTTAAACAATAGTAAAATTTTTATAATTTCAGCAAAAATTTAATACACAGCCAATGTTGATCACAAAAATTAGACAAAAAGTAACTGCTTTTCTATTTACAGTCGTATTGGGGATTCTACTAGTTTCTTGTCAACCAGTACCATTAGCTGGTTCTCAATCTCCCACAGTAACTCCGACTCCTACTGAATCGCGTCCTCCTGTAGCTTCGACTCAAAATGAATTAAGTGCTAACCCAGCCAAGCTACCGCCATTACCTTACGATTATGGGGTACTAGGAAAAGCAATTGATGCTGAAACAATGAAATTGCATCATGACGCGCACCATGCAAGCTATGTCAGTAAACTGAATGACGCTTTAAAAAATTATCCAAATCTGCGAAAAAAAAGTGTTGAAGCTTTGTTGAAAGATTTAAACAGTGTGCCAGAGGATATTCGCACAAAGGTACGCAATAACGGCGGTGGACACGTCAACCATACAATGTTTTGGCAGATTATGAGTCCTCAAGGTGGTGGAGAACCAAAAGGAGCGATCGCTAAAGAAATTAACCAAACCTTTGGCAGTTTTGATGACTTTAAAAAACAATTTAATGCAGCAGGTGGCGATCGCTTCGGTAGTGGTTGGGTGTGGCTAGTACGTAACCCCCAAGGTAAACTCCAAATCACCACCACAGCAAATCAAGATAGCCCAATTACAGATGGTGCATATCCAATCATGGGTAACGATGTTTGGGAACATGCCTATTATCTGCGCTATCGCAACCGTCGCGGTGAATATTTAGATAATTGGTGGAATGTAGTCAACTGGCCAGAAATTGACAAGCGATCGCAACTTTCATTGCAACAGCGCGGTTAACATCCAGTAAAGCGAAAAATGTACGTAACTTTAGGTTATGTTCATTTTAGAAGTTTTATGGAGCAGATTTGGGCATGACCGCAGCAGCAGACCCAGTAAAGTTGATGAAGCAAGAAGTTGGCAAAGCCGCCGCCGCCCTGGTAAAGTCAGGTTCAATAGTCGGTTTGGGTACAGGCTCAACCACAGCTTATACAATTCAGTTTTTGGGCGATCGCCTCAAGTCTGGTGAAATTAAAGATATCGTGGGCATCCCTACTTCTTTTCAATCAGAAGTTTTGGCCAAGCAGTACGGTGTTCCTCTTACCACCTTAGACGCTATTGACCACATTGATATTGCGATCGATGGCGCTGATGAAGTTGATCCCCAAAAAAATCTCATCAAAGGTGGTGGTGCAGCACATACCCGCGAAAAAGTAGTCGATTACTTGGCAGAACAATTTATCGTTGTGGTTGATAGCGGTAAGTTAGTTGATCGTCTGGGATCAAGTTTCGCCGTACCAGTAGAAGTGATCCCAATGGCTATTACCCCCGTGATCAATGCAATTAAAAAACTTGGCGGAAAACCAGAACTCCGCATGGGTGTAAAAAAAGCTGGGCCAGTCATCACCGATCAAGGCAACATGGTTGTAGATGTTAGATTTGATTCAATTGACGACCCAGTTAACCTGGAAAAAACATTAAATAATATTCCAGGAGTCTTAGAAAATGGCATCTTCGTCAACTGTGTAAACTTGGTTTTAATTGGCGAAGTTAAAGACGGCAAACCCTTAGTCAGAGAACTATAGATTTTCCTTAGTGTCTTAGTGTCTTGGTGGTTCAAAAATCATCACCACTAAGTCACAAAGACACTAAGATGTTAAATGCAAGCTACAACTCTTTCTGAGATATGGCTGATTCTGTGAAACATGGCTTCAATAATAACGCTTTGATTCCTCCTTTAGAAAGTGGCGATCGCTTAAACCGTCACGAATTTGAGCGCCGCTATACAGCAATGCCTCATATTAAAAAAGCAGAACTAATAGAAGGAGTCGTCTACTTGGCATCACCTCTACGTTTTAGAAGTCATGGACAACCTCATGGACAGTTAATTACTTGGTTGGGAGTTTATCAAGTTTGCACTCCAGGCGTAGCGCTAGGCGACAATGCTACCGTTCGTTTGGATTTAGACAATGAACCACAACCTGATGTTTTGCTGTTGATAGATAAACCAGCAAGAGGACAAGCACAAATTAGTGAAGATGACTATGTAGAAGGCGCACCGGAATTAGTAGCGGAAGTAGCAGCCAGTAGTGCATCTATTGATTTGTATGACAAAAAACGCGCCTACCGCCGCAATGGCGTACAAGAGTATATTGTCTGGCAAGTTTTAGAGAACAAACTTGACTGGTTCTATTTACAAAATGGTGAATACTTACCACTTGTGGCAGATGCAAACGGTATTATTAAGAGTCAAGTATTTCCTGGTTTATGGTTATCGATTAACTCGTTAATTACAGGAGATATGACTAAAGTTTTAGCAGTGTTGCAACAAGGGTTAAATTCCTCAGAACACACACAATTTGTGCAGCAGTTAGCTTAATAAAACTTTAGAGAAATATATAGCATTCAACCTGAATTGGTTCAACTTCAACCAATCAGTACTTGATTCTCAAGGACATGTAATTGATAAGTAAGTCGGTGAAATAAAACCAAACTATGTAAATATTAAAGTAAATAAGGCTCAAACTCTTTCTCCCCCTGCCTCCGGTCACTGAGTTTCGACTACTTCGACTTCGCCCTTCGGCTACGCTCAGGCTAAACTCAGTACAAGTGCGCTCAACTACCGCATAGCCGAAGTGCTGCTTCTCTTCTTCCCCTGCCCCCCTGTTTTATTCTTTGACAGGAGGGCGCTTTTTCCATAGACAATCTATGCACCCAAAGAAGGTTGATCTTGAGGCATAGTCAGAGCCATAGCTGCTGCAAAAGCCATCTCTGCTGCCATTTGATAAGCAAGTTTGATATTAGATGTAGTATCTTTATTATGGGAAGAACGAAAAGTTTTGCGAGTACGCGATTCTTCTTTAACATCACCAGCCACAACAGCTCGCTGCAAAATGATATAGGCATCTAGGTCTTCTGAGTCGTAACTTGTTTGCAGTAGCACTTGTATCTGGTTTTGGTCTGCCACGCTCAAGTAGCCAGTAGTTAAAGCTTGTTGAACAATTTCTTTAATTAAAACCATAATCTTAAACCAAGTGTGTGAGTTAACAGTGATGCCTTTGTGTACGAGTTAGCTGTTGTGTGTGTAGATTTTGTCAATAATTTATAATGAATAGATACCAAAACACATCACCCATTTGGATCACCTGATCGGGTGATTGACACATTTTGGATTATAGGCAGTGATAAAAACCTTTTAACTTTGTTGGTTGTTTAAAAACCTCAGTTGTAAAAAGTATCGCAGATATCATTTTTACTTTAAATAATGTAGCAAATAATTCCTTTACTATTTTAGAGTAACTTGAATAGCTTCCGGATGTATAAGCCTAGATAATGATAAATTATCAATTGTGTTTCTTGTAGATGTTTAATATATATCAATTAATCTAAAACTTGCCAATTTCCAACTTGGTAATGTATATTTTTTAGCATGAAGATAAAATATTTGACAATCAAGATTACAAAAGTAATAATGTTGGCTTAATCGTAAATTTTATATATAAACAAAATAGAAGTAAACTTACTTCTTCAGAGTGAACCACTAAAAGGAAAATGTGTTATCGTTATAAACAACTATTATTAAAAAACATTAATGTAGTTATAATTGTGACTTGGTTGGTATGTAAATCATCGGTGTGCAACATGGTTAGAGCAGCATACTCTAGAAATTCGTTGCAAGAAAGTCGTCATCGCAGTCGAGGAAGTGCTTACTTGTTTGCACCGATGGTGAATTTTAATGTGATGGCTGAAGTTGGCGATACTCCACCCTAATGGAGTTTTACTTAGATAAAATACTCAAAATAATTAAACAATAATCACATTTTGGTGGATAGAATAAATTCTCCTCATAATTTGAGATCTTTCCATAAAAATGTAGGAATGTTGAAAACATCGTGAAATTGGGTTTTTGAAAAAGAAAAAACTCAACTTTATTGATAGGAAATAGCTTGAGGCTCAACAACTGTATTGACCGTGCATCCAGCTATTCATATCATTTTGTCTCTAACACCCAATTTTTTAAATTCTGAGGCTAGACGCTGTAACTCACTAAAGTATTAGTTTGGGAATGCATCCCGAAAAAATATCAATATCATTACTTTGATATTGAAACACTGGGACAAAGTTTTTTGTCGGCCAAGACGATTGATGTGCAGGTAAATTTGGAAAACTTTGTATTCCTGAAAACTAAATTCTTAAATTGATAGCAGGATAAGCACTACTACCAGAAATAACAGATATTCAATACTGTCAACAACAATTCATTTGAGACATATTCAGCCATGAATAACAAGCGATACTCCTCAAAATGGCAGCGCTTACAAGAACTATTAGTAGTCACTTTGTTAGGAGATATTCCTACCATTGCTTTAGGCCCAAAGTTGCGAAATTTGATATATCGCAGAATTTTTGCTCGGATGGGCAACCCAGTTTATATTCAAAATGGTGTTGAATTTATTAGCGCTGACTGTATTGAAATAGGCAAGGGAGTATACCTTTTTAAGGGTGTGCGTATTGATGCCAAAGGACACCAAAATAATCGGGTGTATCTAGATAATGGAGTTGCCATTGAGCGTAACGTTGATATCGGGTGTATGGAAAACACTTACATACATATTAGTGAAGAAACCTTTATCGGAACCGATGTCTGTATTGCTGGGCCTGGAAACATCAAAATTGGTAAACGTTGTATGATAGCAGCCCACTCTGGCATATATGCTAACCAACATAATTTTACAGATCCACTAAAGCCAATCAAATATCAAGGTATTACTCGCAAGGGCATTGTGATTGAAGATGATTGTTGGTTAGGGCATGGAGTAACAGTATTAGATGGTGTTACTATCGGTCAAGGCAGTGTTATTGGCGCTGGAGCCGTTGTCAATAAAGATATTCCTCCCTTTTCTGTTGCTGTAGGCGCGCCTGCGCGAGTGATCAAAAGCCGAATTGCCAAGGATTTAGTCACATCTTCTGACTGAAAAACTCTAAGAAGTCGGTGCAACTGGAAACTTGTTGTTGTTAGTGAACGTCACCAAATTAAACAGCTAAAAACGACCTTTTCAGGTGCATCTACAAGAGCAGACAAATCATATAGCCCAACTTGCGTAAACTCGCATCCCTGTCTTTTAAATGCAGCACGGTTTTCTTACCAAGCTACTGTATTGCTGATTTGCGATCGCGTGTTTGCAAACAAAAGGTACTTTGTGATTGAACTGTATCTAGTTAAGTAGCCAAAGGTTCTCCACTTTGACCAGAGTCATCTAAAAAAGGGACGAGATTTGGGTAATATAAAGGAACTATCTTTTTCTGCATGGCGGATACCAACAGAAAAGCTCTGTTTCTCATAACCCTTGGAGATATTTCTATGGTGACTTTAAAAATCGCTGTTTATATTGTTGTTGCTTTCTTCGTGAGTATCTTTATCTTCGGATTTTTGTCAAATGACCCAGCTCGTAACCCCGGTCGTCGGGATGCAGAGTAATTCCCGATAATTATCCGCGACTGCCGGTAGGCGAAAAACACCAGACTTAAGAACACTTGTTTCAACGGGACGGCAGTTGCTGATGACTCTTTGCAACGCAGTGTTTTCTTCCGGGCGGTTTGCTGCTTGTAAGCAAAAAGCAAAATCGGAAGGCTAAAAGTGTAAATTCCTCCTTCCGGCTATCAATTGGCTATTTGCTAGCTTGATTGTTCCTAGATATGCTGCATTCAGTTCCACCGCCCGCACTGCTTCCCGTTACCGAACCTGTACAAACTGCAAATTCTATCTCATTTGCTAGTAATCTTCAGTTTCCTTCTGTCGTAGGAACTGAAAGTAGTACTTCAGAAAATTTAACAAAAGCCCATACACAAAAGGAAACGCCACAAATACCAAGTGTGCGGCTACTAACTACCACTGAAGCTACTAGAAATAACTCAGTAGCACCTAACTCTCTAGAAACCCTCCCTCCAGAATTTCCTCCTGTCAACGTCTCTAGGAGTGCTGCCAATTTGGGGCAACCCCAGGTAGTGGGCTATCCCCAAGCCTCTAATTCTGATGACGGCAGTAATTCAAATTTACCTATTGTTCCCAGCCTCACAAACAGTAGAAACTCATTACCAACCAAAACGCCAGTCTTAGCTGAAAAATTAGCTCCAACAGCACAACAGGCTTCCGGAAAAATCAATATTTCTGTATCTACTGCTGATTATTCACCAAGTTCTCAACCAGTAAGAAATACTATACAATTTAAGTCTCGCAGCCCGATAAACACATCTGCAACGCCTTCTACTATAGAGTTTAACTCAACTCAACAAACTGCACCCGCACCTGCCCCTACGCCTCCAGCCAGAATGAGAGTTGTAGAAGTCACATCAGATCAGCAGGTATATGACGAACAACGGCGAATTGTCACAGCACAAGGTAATGTGATAGTGCGCTTTGATGGGGCAGTCATAGATGCCGATCGCTTGCAAGTAAATTTAGACAATTTAATTGCCGTTGGGGAAGGTAACGTAGCCTTGACAAGGGGCGATCAGGTATTACGAGGACAACGTTTTACCTATAACTTTGTCCAAGACAGTGGAGAATTAGAAAATGGTAGGGGAGAGATTAATATCCCCTCAGCCCAAACAGACTTTGCTTTCTCACCTAATGATGTCACAGCAGGTAGTGTACCCCAGCGTCCTCCAAGCGATCGCATTCGGGCTAATCAGCCTACTACTGGTGTCAGTAGTCCGGGAGGAGTTGATTTTGTGTTAGGTGGTAGGCCAGATGCGAGAAACCTTGCATCACCCAAAGCAGGGGGTGTAGTCAAGCGAGTACGGTTTGAGGCTGCACGAATTGAATTTTACCCGCGCGGCTGGCAAGCTAGGGATGTGCGGCTGACTAATGACCCGTTTTCGCCGCCAGAACTAGAACTGCGAGCAGATAAAGTAACTCTGACGCGGGAAGCACCGTTAGTAGACCGCATCAAGACAGAGCGCCAGCGTTTAGTATTTGATCAGGGGATCACTATCCCGATTCCAGTAGATCAGCAGATTATTGACCGTCGCGAAAGAGAAGTTACACCTGCGCTCGTCTCCCCTGGTTTTGACGGAGATAAACGGGGTGGTTTGTTTGTAGAACGCGGCTTTACACCAGTAGATACAGAACAAACCCGCTGGACAATTACACCCCAGTTTTTTGTGCAGAAAGCTGTGCAAGAAGGCACAAGTGATATATCCTCGCTATTTGGTGTCAAAACAAAACTAAGTGCTGTTTTGAGTCCACGAGCTTCACTCCGAGGTTCTGGGGAATTGACCAGTTTAAATTTAAATAAATTAGATGAAAATTTACGGGCAAGTTTGCGATTGCGCCAACAACTAGGCGATATCAATCCCCACATCTTGAATTTAGAATACAGCTACCGCGATCGCCTTTATAACGGTACTCTCGGTTTTCAAACTGTCCAGAGTAGTCTGGGTGGTGTAATTATCTCTCCAGTCATTCCTTTAGGTAATAGTGGTGTTAACCTCAGCTATCAAGCAGGCGCTCAATATATCAACGCCAACACCGACCGCCAAGACTTGCTAGAAGTCAACCGGGAAAACAATCGCATCTCCCTAGGTCGCTTACAAGCCAGCGCTGACCTCAGTACTGGTGTATTGTTGTGGCAGGGTAAACCACTACCACCTACACCGACTGAGGGATTAAAATACACAGCTAATCCTGTAGTTCCTTACTTGCAAGCTGTAGCTGGTGTTACAGCCACTAGTAGTTATTACACTAATGGAGACAACCAAACCACTCTAACTGGTAGAGTTGGCTTGGTAGGACAGGTGGGTCATTTTTCTCGCCCCTTTTTAGACTACACGGCTTTTAATGTTATTTATTCCCAAGGCGTAAACAATGGCTTATCGCCCTTTTTGTTTGATCGTTCTGTAGATAATCGAGTTTTAAGTGCTGGAATTTCCCAACAAATTTACGGGCCATTACGCTTAGGCTTTCAAACATCAGTTAACTTGGATACAGGTGAAGAAAGTAGTACCGACTACATTTTAGAATACAGCCGCCGCACTTATGGTCTTACCTTGCGTTACAATCCGGTGTTGGAATTAGGCGGTATCAGCATCCGGATTAGTGACTTTAACTGGGCTGGCGGTACTGATCCATTTTCTGATGTTAAACCAGTTGTAGGTGGTGTGCGACAGGATTATTAATTAAAGCTTCAGATCTGACATCACCAAAAGCAACATGATACATCAATATCTTTTTCAACTTATGGATGTCTTGCAGTAGAGAATCTAAACTCCAGTGTGGTAGTTGAGCAAAAGCTTCATCAGTAGGTGCAAAAACTGTCAGAAAATCAGGACTTTTGAGAGTTTCTACAAGTTTCGCCGCTTTAGCAACTTCTATTAAGAGAAAGGTTAGTTGCAGTTGAGCATACAGCAGTAGATTTATTTACGCTACACGGGTCAGTTGTCAGTTGTCAGTTGTCATACCATTTCACGAAATTATTGATACAAATTACTTTTCTTACTCCCCCTGCCTTTGGTCACTGAGTTTCGACACTTCGACAGGCTCAGTGCGGCGCTGCGCGGCAGTTGAGCGTAGCCGAAACTCAACTACCGCGTAGCCGAAGTGCTGCTTCCCCAGCTTGCCCAAATGTATCAACTTTAAAGTGAAAAGGTATCAGCGGTGCATTGAGTTTCGACTACTTCGACTTCGCTCAGTACAAGTGCGCTCAACTACCGCGTAGTCTAAGTGTCGAAGTGCTGTCCCCCTGCTTCTTCTTGACTAGTACTGCTAAACTGGGGAATAACCACAACAACCACTGAATATGCTAAAGCGTTCTAAGTTCGAGACCACTCAGTCTCAAATTATGCATCGTGCCGAAGATTTGATTGGTGCAGCCTCAAATCGTTATCGCATCACAGTTCAGGTGGCAAATCGTGCCAAACGTCGGCGTTACGAAGACTTTGATAATCCTGCGGAAGATGTAATGATGAAGCCAGTACTGAGGGCAATTATCGAAATGTCTGATGAACTAACTCAACCCGAAATTATTGGCGAATTATAAAATTTTGTCAGTGGTCAGCGATGCCTGAGTTTCGATAATTTAACAGGTTCAGTGCAGCGCTACGCGGTAGTTAAAGTGTGGTTAGTAGTCAGTGGTAAAGAGAAAAGTCTAATGGGAGGATACTCTTACCAGAGAACTTTTCAATCACATGTTTTTAAGGCCACTGGAGTATTAAACCAGATAAAAAACAACTGACAACTGACTATTGACAACTGACCCGCGTGGCGTAAGTAAAAAATGGCTTTAGAGAAGGTAGGATGAGCAAAAAATCATCGTTCATTCAAGTCTTACTCCAGCCTTGGCAGGCACTCACTGTCTTAATGGTGGTGAGTGTACTTGTTTTAGGTTTAGGAGTGGGTAAATTAATGCCAACAAATTTACTTGGCATTTCATCAGCCCTAGCTCAAAGAGTAAGTCCTGGAGACGTTTGGCAGCAAGTGTATCAGCAATTGCCCGACTTACCCAAGGAAAATAAGTATAACCGTAAAGATTCGGGGAAAGTTGCCGACAATAACACCTTAGCAAGTCGTCTAATTCGTTATCACATCTATATAAAAGGACGTTCCCCGATTTATCGCTTAGATTGGAAGCTGACTTTGGCTGATTACCTGGGTGTCAATGAAATTATGTATGACACCACCTATCCAGGTAATGATACATTACAACAAAATCCGATCGCAGGCGATCGCACCGCCATCAAAAACCTGACTCGTCAGCAAAGAAACGCTTTAGTACAAGTTTTAGTTAATATCTTTAATCCCAGTTCTCCAAATACTCAAGTTCCCAGTCCCAGTCCATCAACGCCTTCACAGCAGCCCCAACGAGGAGGTGCTGATCTATTAAAATAACTAAGTATCAAAGCTTGCAAAAATAAACACAACTCCTGTTTAGTTATCTAACGGAATAGTTGGACATTTCTAAAGCTATTTGATCACATTTGGCAGACACGCACACAGGCTTGTGCTTGTTCATTTGTTAGATTTATCATCTGTTCCTCAATTGTGATATGAGTAATAATAAGCGTTAATTTTGCGGTTTCTACCAAGAGTGGATTGTGTTTAAGCGATAATAAATACATTTCCCCACAGAAGCGTAGTTTATGACCTGCTGCCTGAACTCAGCTTGCCACAATCCGCCCAACCCTGATGGCACAATGTTTTGCTCTAACTGTGGTACAGGGTTAGTCGTGTTGAGAAACCACTATCGCCCGATTAAATCATTAGGTGGTGGGGGATTTGGTAAAACTTATTTGGCAGAAGATATAGACAAACTAAATGAGCATTGTGTCATCAAGCAATTTGCACCGCAAGTACAAGGAACAGCATCACTCAACAAAGCCACAGAATTATTTGAGCAAGAAGCAAAGCGACTGCAACAACTAGGAGAACATTCACAAATTCCGACATTGTTGGCGTACTTTGAAGAAGATACTCGCCTGTATTTGGTACAGCAATTTATCAACGGGCAAAATTTATTAGATGAATTAAAAAAGCAGGGACTTTTTAACGAGCAAAAAACCAGAGAATTATTGCTCGATTTGTTATATATTCTCAAAACAGTTCATCAACACAAAGTCATTCACCGCGATATCAAGCCAGAGAATATCATTCGTCGCAGTGATGGCAAGTTGGTGCTAATTGACTTTGGTGCATCTAAGCAACTGACAATGACGGTAATGCCTCGTCCAGGAACAAAAATTGCTTCCTTTGGTTATGCACCGTTGGAACAGATGCAGGATGGTGAAGCTTACCCAGCCAGTGATTTATATAGTGTGGGTGCAACTTGCTTTCACCTGTTGAGTGGAATTCACCCTTATCCACTTTTCCTACAGCAAGGTTACACTTGGGTTGCTAATTGGAGACAGCATTTACCACAACCAGTCAGTCAAGAATTGGGGGAAATGCTGGATAAATTGCTACAAAAAGAATACCAGCAGCGTTATCAGTCAACTGAGGAAGTCTTACAAGATTTAAATCCCCCACCACCTTCAATACCCCCAACTCAATCAGGGATTCCAGCGCAAGCTTTACCACCTGTTATAGTACCTTCTCAACCTCCGATACCAACGCCAGTAGCACCGACAAAGTTACCAGTAAAACTCACGTTAAAACTAAAAGCACGGCAACAAAGATTACTTGCGGGTGTGGCTATTACTCTGGGGGGATTAGTGTTAACCCAGTTCGTTGGCTATGTTCGCTATGGCTTATTTCCAACTAATCCCGTATCTCTAATTGCTAACAAAGATAGCGATGTTTTCTTAAAAAGAACTCTAACAGGGCATTCTTACTGGGTTGGTTCCGTCGCTATAAGCCCTAATGGTAAAACCCTTGTCAGTGGTAGTGGTGACGGAACCATCAAACTATGGAATTTGGCAACAGGAGAGCAAATCCGCACTTTAATAAGGCATTCCAGCCCAGTTAAGACCTTTACCATCAGCCCAGATGGTAAAACCCTTGCTAGTAATGGTGTAATTGATATTCTTGGTAAACGTGATAATGACAAGACCATCAAACTATGGAATCTGGAAACAGGAAAGCAAATCCGCACTTTCATAGGGCATTCTGACTCGGTTAATTCCGTCACCTTTAGCCCAGATGGCAAAACCCTTGCTAGTGGTAGTGGTAGTTTCTCCTTTACTCTTAATAATGCTAATAATAGCAATGACAAGACCATCAAACTATGGAATCTGGAAACAGGAAAGCAAATCCGCACTTTCATAGGGCATTCCTCCTGGATTAATTCCGTCGCCATCAGCCCAGATGGCAAAACCCTTGTCAGTGGTAGTAGTGACGAAACCATCAAACTGTGGAATTTAGAAACAGGAGAGCAAATCCGCACTTTCACAGGACATTCTGAATCGGTTAATTCCGTCGCCATTAGCCCAGATGGCAAAACCCTTGTCAGTGGTAGTAGTGACGAAACCATCAAACTGTGGAATTTAGAAACAGGAGAGCAAATCCGCACTTTCACAGGACATTCTGAATCGGTTAATTCCGTCGCCATTAGCCCAGATAGCAAAACCCTTGTCAGTGGTAGTAGTGACGAAACCATTAAACTGTGGAATTTAGAAACAGGAGAGCAAATCCGCACCTTCACAGGGCATTCTGATCCGGTTAATTCCGTCGCCATCAGTCCAGATGGCAAAACCCTTGTTAGTGGTAGTAGTGACGAAACCATCAAAATTTGGCGGCTAGAGTAGCGTTAGCGGTAGCGGGGCGTTTAGCCCGTACTGAGTTCGCTGTTTTGAATATTTAGCTAGATACAGAACAACTAACCTAAACTATCTGGGTAACTTTTTATTTATCGTCGCTATTTCCCGCGTCAATTCTCTGTTTAATCGCTTCCTCAACTGTGCGAATATTTTCCTCTACTTGTATTCCATCTACTGTAGCAAGCGGAGGCATAATTTTCCATTTCAAACTAGGATGATGAAACAGCACACGCATAGCTTCTAGATCATCGCGGTGTTCTAATACATATTTTCTCAACTCAGGTACATTCATCTCTTCAAAGTTCGGTTTCATCTACAAACCTCCAAGGTTCATGAGAGGGTACGATAATTTGTATGTCCTCACTTGCCAAAATATAGATATCTCCAGTTTTGTCATCGAATCTAAACAACCGGATATCACAATAGTAGTTAGACAACATTTGACAAACTATTAAACAAGTTATAGCTTGCTGTGCATTGGTATATATAGTATTTTCCTCAATTGTGGCATAAATAATATTAAGCTTTAAAGGGTTACAAAATCTCGGCCAACAAATGACAACTTGCAGTGGTAGTCGTGACAAAACCATCAAAATTTGGCGGCTAGAGTAGTAAGTGCTGAGTTAGCAGTTTTGAGTATTTAGCTAGATACAGAAAAAGTAACCTAAACTAATAGAATCTGAATAAATAGCTTAATCAAGATTATCTGGATTTATCTCATCTCAGTTCTATGATAGAAACAAGCCACTCTCTGGTTTAATTTATGTCTCCCCTTGTCTTGGAAAAACCTTCGACCTCTAATACTTCTTACGTTCTTCTATACAATGTCAGTTGGGAACAGTTAGAACAGCTTGATGTCGCCCTTACAGGAACAAGCGCACGACTAACTTATTTAGATGGGATTCTTGAAATTATGTCCCCACTTTCTGACGACCATGAGGATAACAAAAAAACTCTGGCGATGTTGCTGGAAGTTTATATGCGGGCAAAGAATATCCGCTTTTATGGACGGGGAAGTGCAACTATAGGTAAACAAGAAGACAAAACTCGGCGAGAACCAGATGAGTCTTATAATTTAGGCACAAAAAAATCTATTCCTGATTTAATTGTGGAAATAACTGTCACGAGTGGTGGAATTAATAAGCTACAAATTTATCAACGTTTGCGAGTACCTGAAGTTTGGTTTTGCGAAGATGGTTTATTATCAGTTTATTGTCTGCAAGTTGATAGCTATATAAAAGTTCCTAAAAGTACTTTATTGCCTGATTTGGATTTGGATTTGTTAGCAAAATATGCACTAAGGGCTGACCAATATGATGCTGTGACTGAATATAGTGAGATAATCACTAAGGAATAGTAATTCAGCAATTGAATAATCACAACATAAACTTAATCAAGATTATCTGGATCTATGCCAAGCAATGTCTGAAGTTACGTTAAGTTATAATCAGCAGTCCAACGTTTAAAACAAATGAACTGAAAACTTGCCGAAGCACAAGAAAAACTGCCAGAGGTAATTGATACTATTACCTCAGAACCTCAATTAATCTTCAAGCAGTATAAATTTAGTTGCTGCGATTGTAGAACATAAATTTTTTCAATACTTCATGGCTTGGTATCAACAACAAAAAGCCTCTTCCCTCGCAGATGCTTTTGCAGAATTATGTCAACTTTGTGCTGAAGAGAATTACATTTTAGAAACTCCTGAACGATGTAGCGATAAGAGTCTCCTTACTTGAGTAGCTTTTTAACAATAAGAAGCGCCAGAAAGATTTCTGGCTGTAAAACTAAGCGAAGTTACTTAAATTACTGGCGAACAGGTATTGCGATCGCTAGAGCCTCAATCTAACTTACATCTAATGTAACTATAACGGGATAATAGTTTTGTTAGCACTTTTACCGGAGGTGCAAGGGAATAGTTGACAACTGACCACTGACACGAAATTCCGCCCCTTCCAGGAGTGGGATAAGCTTAAAATGCCCCAAAATTTATGCAATTAGGTAGTTAAGTAAGTATCCTCAGACATAAATAATTAATTGATTCCAAAGTTCCCTTGATCAAGAATACGTTCTCAGGTACGGTTATCTACTACAGAAATCCCCCCTTTGCTTGCTGTCTAACCAAGATCAGACGCGGTAAATTGGATATGTAGCCATTAAAGATGAATTTTACAAAAAGCTACAATCAATCAAAATCTCGCTGACTTGTTGCGGGCTAATACAACCCACACCCCGAAACATTTTTGCCAACAGGGGGAGCAACCATTAGCAATACAATTTTTCAAGCGACTGTGCTATGCGTAAAAAACTACAACAAACAATCAAACCGCTGTTAAAAACTTTCTTTGTTCTAAGTCTAGTTTTAGGCTTAGTGCTGAGTCATGCCGATGGAGCATTTGCCCGTGGTAGTGGTGGTAGAATCGGCGGCGGTTCCTTTAGAGCGCCTTCTAGCCGTACCTATACACCGCGTACTTATGCGCCTCGTGGTGGTGGAGGATACTATCCTGGCGGTGGTTTTGGCTTTCCTTTTTTAATTCCCTTCTGGGGTATTGGAGGAGGCTTTGGTGGTCTGTTCAGTATCTTAATTTTCTTGGCGATCGCTAACTTTTTAGTACAAACCTTCCGCCGTGTCGGCAGTGGCGAAGGAGAAGTAGGCTATAGCAGCAATCCTTCTGTTTCTGTGACTCGTTTGCAAGTTGGTTTATTAGCTCAAGCTCGTGATTTGCAAACTGAACTTAACCAAATTGCTGAAACTGCCGATACCAATTCTCCACAAGGCAGAGCAGAAGTTTTGCAAGAAGCTAGCCTAGCTTTGCTGCGCCATCCAGAATACTGGGTATATGCAGGTGGTGGTACACAACAAGCGAAGTTAAATTCAGCAGAATCTCAATTTAACCGTCTTTCATTGGCAGAACGGAGCAAATTTAGCGAAGAAACTCTTTCTAATGTCAATAATCAGCTCAAAGCGGCTCTAAAAAAAGATGCTTTACCGAGCGCTGGTGAAATCGATAATCCAACTAGTTTAATTGCCGAAGGTCCTGGAGAGTATCTAATTGTTACTTTATTAGCAGCTACACTAGGCAAATTTGAAATACCAACAATCAACAGTGCTGATGACTTACGTCAAGCCTTGCGACAAATAGGTGGTATGTCCAGTGAGCAACTTCTGGCCATAGAAGTTCTTTGGACTCCTCAAGCTGAAGGTGATACCTTAACATCTGACGATGTTTTGGCTGAGTATCCTGATTTGAAATTGGTTTAACTACGAGTTATATAAGCAACACAAAGCAGGGTATGTGCTACCCTGCTTTCTTTATTTTCATTAACAGTGGCGGGAAACTCCATCCCTTCGTGGATGGTTAAATTAATTATCAGTTAACAGTGATAACTGATTACTTCTTCCCTATGCCCCCTTCGGGTTCGCAGTCGCCTGCGGAGGGAAACCCTCCCGCAGCGCTGTCTCACCATGCGCCATGCCCTATTCCCTATACTTCGGCTAAATTAAGTACAAGTGTTCTATGTCCGAAAACTTCATCCCACTTGCGGGATGAAGTTTTTTATTATTCTTAAACTCAGGTATTTGGAGATGACTGGGCATTCGCCAAGCGATCGCGAATGACCGATAATTGTTCTTTGGTATTAACTGGATTTCTTGGTGCTGGCAGTTCGGTGTTAGGCCAATTGGGTAAATCGTTGCAAGGACACAACAAAGCCGGCATCCCTACGTTCCGCATAGCTACTGGCATACTGCAACGACTGCAAGGCGCTAGTTCCCATGTTGGCATCAACAGTTCGGCAAGGGTTTCATGAGTACCTTCTAGGTAACAGTCACCAGATTCCGGCAAAAGAATTTTTTGCCAACACTGTTCAAATTCATCGCTATAACCATCGCCTTGGAACACTGATTGGGGCAAAAAGCTTGCCTTACCATTGTTTGTTATTACTCTTTTTCCTAACTGAAACCAGTAGGCTAGATATCTTTTGACTTCTTGTTTTGTTGCCATACCATGATTTTAAATTTTAGATGAGCAATTTTGGGTTTTGAATGCTTAATTTTGAATTAAGATTTTGGTGCTGGCAAAGGTGAACCAAGGACACTGAGATTGAGAACATGTCCACCTGTGACTAAATAGACAACCTCGCAAATTGTGCCTAACTGACGCACTAAACAACCCAGGCGATCGCGGAATTTCCTACCTAAAGGATAAGCTGGTATTATGCCCCAGCCTGTTTCTTCTGCTACGAATAGCATATCAGCAGCAACTAGTTGTACTGTTTCTAAAAATTCTGATAGCGTATTTTCCCAGTCCACCTCATCTTGTTCCAAAAGGTTAGCTACCCAAGTTCCCAAAGAATCAACTAAAAGGCAAGTATTTGGCTTGGCATCAGCAAGAGTGGCAGAAAGTTCTATTGGAACAGCAAGTGTTACCCAGTCTTCGGGACGGCGTTGTTGATGTTTGTGAATGCGTTGATGCCACTCTTCGTCCGCTGGGTCTTCGAGAGCCGTTGCTACATAAACAACCATTTTTCCTGATTGCATTGCCAGCAATTCTGCCCATTCACTTTTACCAGATCTGGCTGGACCTGTAACTAAGATAACTTCACCCACAGCTATTTTCTGGCTCCTGATTACTTTCTTTCTACTACAACCTGATGCCACTTAATTTATTCACTATATATAGCGCTTCTCGGTTGTGTGCAATACACTCCTTTCAGAAAAAGGGTCTAGGAACTAGAGGCTAGAGTAGTGTATTTTATTTTTTTAGCCATACAACACGTTAAATGTTCAATTAGTAGTGAGCAAAGTTACAATTTCTAATTGTAGTTTTTGAGGTTCAACATACCAGGAACTTTCTTTATCAGATTTATACCAAAAAAATAAATGATGGGTATTACTCCTCATGGCAAAAGTGATATACTGTGCTAAGTAGATGCACCCTGATGATCTGGAGAGCTGCTTAAGTAGCTCTCTTTTTTTGAGTTTTGATAGTTATTCTGTAAGCATTTGGGATGAAATGAGCAGTTATTAATAACTAACAACTAACCATTAAACTAATGAGTAATACTTGGTATAATCACCAGTCGAGCGCCTATTATAGTTGTAAGGTAAAGAATAATGGCAGACTGGCAAGAAATTACTGGAGGTGTCACAGCTCCAAGGGGATATCAGGCAGCTGGAATAACCGCAGGACTAAAACCTTCAGGATTGCCTGATTTAGCCTTAATATTGTCGGATGTTGAGGCGATCGCAGCTGGTGTATTCACTACTAGCCAAGTCAAAGCCGCCTGTGTAGATTATTGCCGCCAACGCTTGCAAGCTAAACATGGCGTTCGGGCAATTCTTTGTAATGCTGGACAAGCAAACGCTGCCACTGGTGAGCAAGGTGTACAAGATGCTCAAGAAAGTGCTGAGTTATTGGCTCGTGAATTGCATATTTCACCATCATCAATTTTACTCGCTTCTACAGGCGTGATTGGTCAACGGATTAAAATGGATGCTCTGCGTCATGGCATTCCTCAGTTAGTAGCTGCGCTTTCTGAAACAGGTTCAGATGCCGCTGCCGGGGCAATTATAACTACAGACTTAGTACCGAAATCTATTGCCCTAGAAACAACCATAAGCGATCGCCCAGTTAGAATTGGTGGCATTGCCAAAGGTTCGGGGATGATTCATCCTAATATGGCAACCATGTTGGCATTTGTTACCTGTGATGCAGTTGTTTCAACAACTTTGTGGCAACAAATGTTAGCTAGGGCAGCTGATAGAAGTTTCAATTCTATTACTGTTGATGGTGATACCAGTACCAATGACAGCTTAATCGCCCTTGCCAATGGTCAATCTCGTACTCCAGCAATTACTGAAATGGGAGCAGAAGCCGAAAAATTAGAGGCGATGTTAACAGCAGTTTGTCAACATTTAGCAAAAGCGATCGCCCGTGACGGTGAGGGTGCAACCTGCCTGATAGAAGTACAAGTGACAGGGAGTCATGATGAACTCTCAGCCCGTCAAATAGCCAAAACCATTGCTGGCTCATCCTTAGTTAAGTCTGCAATCTTTGGACGTGACCCCAACTGGGGACGTATCGCCGCTGCCGCCGGACGTGCAGGTGTGCATTTTGATCAAGAAAACCTGCAAATTAAGTTAGGCGATTTTTTGATGTTAGAAAATGGTCAACCTTTAACCTTTGATCGTGCAGCAGCAAGTGCTTATTTGAAACAAATTGCAGCTGAGTCTTCCTTACCCAAAGATTTTATAGCTACAAATAATAGTAATGATTTGTCTGTAGACAGAAGCATTATACAGTCTCAACGGATTGATAATCCTGTAATCATTGCAGTTAGTGTTGGCAATGGCTCTGGTTCTAGTAAAGCTTGGGGCTGTGACTTGAGTTATGATTATGTGAAAATTAATGCGGAATATACTACTTGATTTGAGAATAAGGCATAAGTTTTGAGATAATTCTACGCCTTTTTTAGCCATAGCGGATCTGATTTTAAGATCAATGAACGGCGCTTAGAGATTTTAGGGGGTTATAATTTATTGCAACAGAATCTTAGTAAACTAGATATACTAAAATGCTTAGATAGAAATATCAAGTAATAAAAAACTCTGTTATGGGGCATGGGGCATGGGGCATTGGGCATGGGAAAGGATTACTAATACTACGAAAATATAGCTCTGGAGCAGCTTTATATTACTAATCTCTAATTAGGCTCTAGATTTGATCAATTACGATAAAATCTCTAGAGAGCTTTTAATGGTAATTTTCTCAAGAAAAACAATTGATAAATATTTGCATAAAACTTTATAGACTCTTGAGAAATAATCTCAACTTATATCAGGATTTCTGCTAATCTGTCTGTTATTGATTCATTAACGAGGCTCTAAATGGGAATCAACAATATGTTTACAGCTGGCGGCGTGGTGATGTGGCCGTTACTGGGGTTTTCTGTACTAGCGGTGGCCTTGATTATTGAGCGTATTAGATTTTGGGTCAGAATCAATAGCCGTCAAAGCCGTGTCATCAGAGAGGTTTTGAATCTCTATCGCCTAGAAAATGTAGTTGGTGCAATCGATAAACTGCGACAAAATGCAGATTTACCTCTTGCACGGATTTTTTTAGCAGCCTTGGAATTAGAAGAACCAAATCCCGAAGAGTTTCGTTTAGCCTTGGAAAGTGAAGCACAAGCTGAAATACCTTTACTCAAACGCTTTCAAAATATCTTTGAAACAATTATTGGTCTAGCTCCATTATTGGGTTTGTTGGGTACAGTGTTAGGTTTGATTGCTTCTTTTGCATCCTTGGATATCGGTGATGTGGGAGGAACAAAAACAGCAGCTGTAACTGCTGGGATTAGTGAAGCTTTGGTATCCACAGCATCAGGATTAGTAGTTGCTATATTTACACTTTTATTTGCTAATTCCTTTCGGGGATTGTATGTACGCCAAATGGCGCTGATTCAGGAGTATGGAGGACAACTAGAGTTACTTTACCGCCGTCGCTACGAACGAGGAGAGAAAAGTTATGCGTCTACCAGATGAAGCAGAGATATCAACGTAGATCAATATTGTGCCAATGATTGATGTGATATTTGCGATAAAGGGGCAAAATTAGCGATCGCTACCCAAAAGCTTTAAAATGAATGGGGCATTGGGCATTGGGCATGGTTTTTATTCCATTGTTTTGATTTGTTGATTTGCTGCTTTTTGCGCTCTTTGCATTGCCTGTTGTAATGGTTGTTGTCCTAATAAGGCGCTGACAAATTGGTTATCAAAGTTGTTGACGATCGCAGCTGGATATTTTCCTACCTGCCAAGGTATAGCATAATTTATTCCGGCTACCAATGGCGATCGTAATGGGTCTTGGTCATAACCCAAATTTTGAGCTACCGATTTACGTGTTGGTAATGCAAACCCTGTCCCTGTCCATTTTTGCATTCCGGCTTTGCCAGTCAGGTAAGCAATTAACTCCCAGGCAGCAGCTTTGTGCTGCGATTGTTTGTTCATCACGTAGGCAACGGTAAAGACCATTGTACCTTTTTTACTATTAATCTTAGGTATTTCTGCGGTGGCAAATTTGAGTTGGGGAAAGGTTTCTTGTAGGTAAGGAATTGCCCAATTGCCCTCAATCACCATTGCTACCTTACTCTGACCAAACATTTCACTACCTGAATTAGTCCCAACATCAGATTTTTGGGCAGAGGTACGGTCTTTTTGATACTGATCTACCACTAACTGTAATCCCTGCAAGGCGGCTGCGCTAGCAAAAGCAGCGTTACCATTTTGGTCTACAAGTTGCCCACCAAAAGCTGTAATTTTGTAAGCTTGACGCGCTAACTCTGGACTGACACCAAAGCCGTATCTGTTTAGTTTGCCTGTTAATTGTTGAGAATAGTTGCGTAGTTCATCCCAAGTAGTCGGCGGATTACTCAAACCCGCAGCGGCGAAAGCTGTTTGGTTATAAAACAAAGCGAGGGTGGAATAATCTTTAGGCAAACCATAGATTTGGTTTTGGTATTTGAAACTATTTAGTAAGGTAGGTTCAAAGTCTGCTAAATTAAACTCTGGGGTAATGTAAGCATCTAGGGGTTCTAGAACATTTTGGCTCATTAAAAAAGGAGCTTCTAAGGCATCGAGATAAAACACATCAGGAGCAGCTTCCCCAACCAAACGGGTTTTAATTACATCCATGTATTGGTCGGAAATTACCTCATATTTAACTTTAATTGTAGGATTTTGGGCTTCAAAGTCTTGTAATACTTGTTTTAATAGTTTTTGCTCTACCGGAGAGCCTCCCCAGCCACTGAGTTTGATAGTAGTTGCGGTGGGGGCTGATAATTGTAAACTATGGCAAGCAATAATAGTAATTGCGATCGCAATTACCAATCCCCAAAATTTCCATAAATTCTTTGTGATCACAAACTAATTAAGAATAAGTCGCATATCGTGTGAGTTATGAATTTGTATTCCCTATGCCTATCTTAATTTTTTACACCCCGCATTGCCAATAATGCTGTACCATAAGCAGCTTCTGTATTTACTGACGAAACCACTGGTACTTTTAAATATCGTTGGCGAATTGTAGTCCAGGTCTGATTCGCTGCGCCTTTGCCAGCAGTATAAACACGACTCAAGGGGTCTGCTTGCATAAGCTGTAATAATTTGTATCCTTGCGATTCTATACGGGCAATGCTTTCTAATAGTCCGTGCAGAAATTCGACAGGATCATCTGGACGTGGTGTCAATCGTGGGGGTAGATGAGGATCATTGATGGGAAAGCGATCGCCTGCTTGCAATAATGGATAATAATCTAACTCGCTAGCTTTTGATGCATCAATTTGGCGGCTAAAACTTTCTAACTCAACGTCTGTGAAAAAATACTTCAACACTGCACCCCCAGTATTAGAAGCGCCTCCAGTCAGCCATAAATCACCCAGACGATGGCTGTAAATTCCGTATTGTGAATTTTCTATGCGGGTGCGGCTTAAGAGTTTGATTACCAACGTTGAACCTAAAGAAGTCACCGCTTCCCCAGGCAATTTTGCCCCACTGGCAACAAAGGCAGCAATACTATCAGTTGTCCCAGTACATACTAAACAATCATTGGGTAAACCAAAATTAGCTGCAATTTTCGGACGTAATTCCCTAATAGGACTACCAGGAGGTAAAACTTTGGGTAACTGAATCGGTATTTGCAGATTTTCTAGCCATTTGGGATATTTCAGCTCTTCTACGTCATAACCCAGTTTTAAAGCATTATGATAATCGCTAATAGCCAACTCTCCATGTAGTAGAAATGCTAACCAGTCGGCTTGATGCAAAAAATATCTCGCTTCCGTAAAAGTAGGTTGTTGCGACATCCACAGCAATTTGGCCAGACTAGAGGTGGCACTGATGACTGGATGATTAGCAGGTGCAATGCTTCTTAATTTCTCTATTACAGTTAATCCTCGCCCATCGTTATAAAATAAAGGTGCATCTACAGGTTTGCCAACAGCATCAACCAGCAAGACAGTAGAAGAAGTACCATTAATTGCGATCGCTTTGATTTTTCGCCGCAATTCTTCAGATATTTTAGCTAACAGAGTCAACAATGCCGTCTGCCAATCAGTCACCCAGTCAGAAACATGAGAATTTCCCCAAGGATATCGTGCTTCTGCTTGAATGCAAGCGGCATCATCAATCACCACAGCGCGTGCGCCAGAAGTACCAAAGTCGATCCCCAGATAAAAATTCATAGTTTTATCAATTTTTTAAATTTTTTAATGACTAAATATCTGCTTTTGTTGCATCTTGTTACAAGATATTCCACAATCTTGGCAAAACAAGGAAAAGTAGTAAACGAACGGTTCAAAATCAATTTGAAGCTCAGGAGGTTTCCAAGTATGAATATATCAGATACTCAAGTCTACATCGCTCTAGCTGTGGCGCTGATTCCAGGGATTCTGGCTTGGCGTTTAACTACAGAACTTTACAAGTAAAGAAAGCTGTCAGTAGTCAGTGGTCAGTTGTTAGTTATTTTTACTACTGACTACTGACTACTGGCGCGAAATCCTGCCCCTTCAAGGGGTGGGATCAATACCGTTAGGTTAGGGAATTTCTTTGTTGAGATAAGTAAGGGGAGAAGAGAAGCAGGAAAAGAGAAGAATTACTCAACAATGACCCTTTTTCCTTCCCTGCTTATCCGAACCGTATTGGAGGTGGGATGAGCTTAAAGACTGCGAAAATACCTAATTATAGCCTGAGCGATCGCTTCATTACCATCTTTAGCAACACCCTGGGATTGCTTCGGTTTTTGGGGTTGTTGATGAAGAAAATCCCAAGTCCCATGAAAAAACTCAGTTGGGGTAAGAATTTGATGTTGATGGTAATTAACAATACCTTCTAAAAGAAAAGCTGCTTCCGCAAAGTCATCACGGGGAATAGTAACCAGAGGTATTCCCAGGCGTGTAGCTTCCGCAAAAGTGCCGTAACCAGGTTTAGAAATAACACGCCCACAAATAGACATAAAATCTACAGGACGATATTTGCGGTCAGTAACTTTGATTAAATTAGGTAAATCAGGAGCAGATTGATCAAAGATCATGAATTGCCAATCTAGAAAATGTTTCAGATTGTCATAGGGAATCTGATTTAAACCTAAGCCTCCAAAGGTCAGTAAAATAGTTTTTTCTAAAGGCGCAGTTATCCTCCAATTAGCACGTAAATCATCCGCAAAGTAACGAGGAGAACCACCAGTTAAGCCGACATCTGTGATATTATTGAAAACCTGCATTGGCTCGTGAAAAGGAAGACGAAATAGGCGATCGCACTTTGAGTAACAATCACTAATCCAATCAGCAATAGCAATAAATTCGTCTCCCCAATCTCGGTAAATCAAATCCCAGCCAAAATTACTCATCATCCAGCAAGGAATATTTGCCGCTTTGGCGAATAAAGGAGTTAGAAAAGGAATATCTGCCAAGATGAGATTGACGCGATTTTGGCGAATAAAATTGACTTCAGAAGCTATCAAAGAATTTTGATGTTTCTGAATATCTAGCAACTTTTCTTTAGTCGCTTCCTTATCCATTGTCAAGCTATCTGCTTGAATTACACCCAAGTCAAATGATCGGGGACGATGAATAAAATCTCCTTCTATATAGCACTCTAGTAACCACCGTGGGGCAGTTGTCACCATAATTAGCAAGACTTCTGGACACAACTTTTGAATTGTCGCCGCTACCGATGCTGTGCGAGTCGCATGGCCGAAACCGTGGTTAGTGATGGCTACGTATAAAATTGGACGTTCCATTTAATTTCTAACTTTCACTTTGTTAGTCTGTTTTACTGAAAGAAATCACAAAATTCGTATTATCAGCGCACGTTTAGCTACTAAAAAAGAATGTCAAGATTATGAAAAATACACAAAATTCTGAATCTAACCAAAATTTAGAAGACGACTTACTAATTGAATATAACTTTGATTACAGGAAGGCTCGTCCTAATCGTTTTGCTACTCAAGAAAATGAGACTTCTATAATAGAGGACTTACGCAAAACTAACGCAATTTCGTCATTACGAGCGATAGCGACGTAATCGCAAAAATCCTGCGATTGCTTCCCTACACTTCGTTTCGGTCGCAATGACGATTTTGGCTTGCGTAAGTCCTGCTAAACTTTTGTATTTCCTCAATTAATTGGTCGATTTCTGATTCCAAAGTCAAGTAATGGACTGTGGCGCGAATACAATCAGGATCGGCAATTGTGCGAGTGAATATTTTTTGTGACTCTAAAAACTGCACTAAATTGAAACTCGCTTGAGGTTGTGACTCAGTGAGTTGAAAAGAAACTAAACCGCTTTCAGGTGGTGAAGTTCGGAGACATTTAACATTAGGTAGCGCTGCCAACTTCCGCCACAAATACTCACTTTTAGAGCAAATTTGCTCGTAACGTTCTTGTGAAGTTCCCCATTGTCGATGAACAGCGATCGCCTCTTTAAATCCTACATATAAAGAGTAAGCTGATGTTGATACTTCATATCTTCGTCCATCCGGTTGCCAAGACACAGGCTGCGATCGATTATCTACAACAATGCCACGCAAACCAATAAATGTCGGTTGCAGACTTTCTCTGGCTTCTGACCGCACATACAAACCACCAATACCAGCGGGACCACATAACCACTTATGACCAGTGAAAGCATAAAAATCTGCTTGCAATTCACTCAAGTTTAAGGGTAATAAACCAGCAGATTGAGCAGCATCTACTAAAACTAAAGAATTATTCCTTCGACACACTTCCACTATTTTGTCAAGAGGTAAAACTTGACCCGTATTCCAGAAGACATGACTTAAAATTACCAAACGAGTATTAGGGCGCAAGTGTTGGGCAACAACTTTCGCGGGGTCGCCTTCATTTAAAGTTGCCATTAAAGGGCAAGTAGTCACTTCTACTGCGTATCTGCGGCCAATTTCCTGCGCCGTCGCAATTACCCCTGGGTGTTCGCAGTCAGAAAGCAGTATGTGGTCGCCAGCTCGCCAATCAATACCCCACATGGCAATATTGCAGCCGACAGTGACATCTTCGGTTAAAGTAATTGTTGATGATGATACATGAAATTCCGAGGCGATCGCTTCTTTGATCGCTTGCTTTTGTTGAGTCAGCCACGCATAAGCTTCATTTCCAAAAGGGCCGAGGTGTTGAATGTGAGCTTCAGCTTGAGTAACTGCATCCATTGCTTGCTGAGGCATTGGCCCTTGCCCACCATAGTTAAAATATGTCTTATTTGCTAAAGCTGGAAATTGCTCTCGATGGTGATGCAAATTAGTTTTGATCATAGAAATATTAATTAGTACTAATGACTTCAATAGCCGTCTTCAACCAATCAATGTAAGTTTGCTCTCGCTGCATAATTAAGTCCAGCACCAGTTGATGCATAACTTGCTCACGATTTATAGATGCTTGGTTGAGAGGCAGCACTTTGATTGCTTGACAATTGACCATCTTTTCACCGTGAACTACTAGCTGTTGTTTTAGTAAGTTGATGATTGCTTCATTAGGTAGTTGAGCTGCAAAAAATAATTGCATCAGCAACGGTTCTCGTACCGTCGGTAATGGTTGAGGACATTGCAGCCAGCGAACTAATTCAGCTTTTCCAGCATCAGTTGTACTATACACCTTTCGGTTGGGGCGATCGCTCTGAATTTCAACAGTACAAGTAATCCAGCTCTGTGCTTCAAGCTTATCAAGGGTTCTGTAGATTTGCGCTTGGTCTGCCGGCCACAAGTGAGCAATACATTGATCAAAGCAGTTTATTTTCAGGTCGTAACCTGTCATTTGTTCTTGCTGAAGGAGACCTAGAATGATGTGCGCTAAAGACATAGGCGGTTTTCCGAAAGTAAATTAGTGGAAACCATATCTGTTCATTCTCATATAATCTTATGCTAGTATATGATTAATCATACAAGAAACAACTTAATTACCAACTATCGGATCAGATTTTTTTCAGTTGTTTGCTACTGTCTATTTGTCAGGAATATTAAAGCAGAACTTATTCAAGCTATTAAAGCTATTGCCACGGGAGGATCAGTTCAATTGGCTTCTAACATACTCCAACAAAGAATACACCAACATCAACATTTACGTGATTTACGAAACAAATTACTACATCTTCACAAAGCGTTGATTGAAACAGAACGCATTGCCTACGAACAAGTTAGTGGACGAGTATCAAATAGAGAACTGCTACAACTTGTCATCAGTCATGAACAATTTGCTTGGCTGCACAGCATTTCTGAGTTGGTTGTGCAAATTGATGAAACCCTTGTAGCAGATGAACCAGTATCGCTGGAAAATGTCCAAAGCTTGATTGCCAACGCCCGGATGTTAATCTCACCATCTGAGGTTGGTAATACATTTGCCAGAAAATACTACGCAGCGTTGCAACGTGAACCTGATGTAGTGTTAGCTCACGCAGATGTGTCACAGTTTCTAGCATCCGAGAAATAAATCAAATTAAGTTCATCCCACTCCTAATACCGTTTCACTTTAAAGTTGATACATTTGGGCAAGCAGGGGAGGCAGTGCGGTCTTGGGGAGCCAGTCCGCCCTTGCGGTTTCCCGACTTGAAGGAACTGGCGTGGTTTCCCCTCTTGTGCGACTGCCGCACCCCTTGTGGGTCTTGGGGAGCCAGTCCGCCCTTGCGGTTTCCCGACTTGAAGGAACTGGCGTGGTTCCCCCCAGGAGCAACTGCCGTGGAGCAGGGGAAGCAGCACTTCGGCTACGCGGCAGTTGAGCGTAGTCGAAACTCAGTGACCGGAGGCAGGGGGAGTAAGAAAAGTAATTTGTATCAATAATTTCGTGAAATGGTATAAAAGGGGATAGAATTTCGTGTCAGTAGTTAGTTGTTTTCGCCAGCTGTATCCGGACGGTGGCGGGGCGACTATCCCTGACACTCCTCAAAGAAGTGAGCTTCCCGCCGCCTTTGGTGAAAAATTAGCACCGTGATTTATCTTACCAAAGAGGCGGAGGGGCAGAGGGAAAGGGGGCTATTATATCATGTCCGCGTAATTAGTTATAATTCCCGCATCTGTGCAAAAAGCATGAAACCCTCTTTCTCCCTGCCCCCTGCCCCCTGCTCCCTGCTCCCCTGCCTCTTCTGACGGTGCATTTTCAAATTTGAGGTGAGCTAAGTGCTTTGATTAATAGCAGTGACCACGGTACTTTAATATCTGGAATAAGCCAAGGATATTTTCTCAGTCCAGGTAAAGCCGAGGGTATCAGAAAACGCAAAGAGCGTAGGGATGCAGGAAGATTCCCATCTTGATCTACAATTCCATATTGTTGAGCTAGTTCCGCAACAATCTGTACATGTCCAGTACGATGCATTACATTTGCATCTGAAGCTAATTTAGCAATCACCCGTCCTGTGAGTAAGGGAGTTTCCCAGTTGTATCGTTCACTGAGTAATGAGTTTTTCTGGTCAGTAGTTTTCTTTTGAGCCATTTCATCTGCGAAGCGAGAAATATGCTCAGTACCAACAATACCCGGCCAAATTGAGACAGAAGCAATATTATGGGGTTTGAGGTCAACAGCCATATCAGCCGCTAATCTATCGCACGCTGCTTTACCACTACCATAAGCTGTACCGAAGATATAGGACATACTGCCCCAGGAAGAAATAGTACAAATTAGTCCTTGTTGATACTGACTCATGATTCGAGCAGCAAAAACACTCGCAACATAGTGGCTACGCAGACCAACATTATTACAAGCATCCCAAAGACTGGGTTCACAATCCCAAAAAGGCTGGCCTTGAGCGTCTGTTAATGCCTGAACTCCTGAGTAAGCATTATTGACTAGTAAATCGAGTTTTCCCTTTTGCTCATCTTGGATACGCTCAAAGAGCAAACGCACCTGTTCATCATTACTGTGGTCTACTTGGATGGGAATGCATACACCACCAACTTTCTCTACTGCTGATTGAGTTTCTCTAAGACTGCCAGAAACATTATGATTGGCATCAGAGATATTGTCTAACCTGCGCCCTGTAATGTACACAGTTGCACCTGCTTCACCGAGACCAATAGCAATTCCCTTGCCAATGCCCCTCGTCGCACCTGTGACTAGTGTCACTTTACCCTCAAGGTATTTCATTGATCAACCTGATAGAGCGATCGCTGCTTATAATATTAGCTAAATAAATTATTAGGGTTTTTGGGTAGCGATCGCTAATTTAGCTCCCTGGACTCGACGTAAACGATCCATAACTGCCACTACCTGACCGTGCTTAACTCGTTCATCAGCATTAATAATTACTAAACCTTCAGAATTAGAACCAATTAATACACGTACTTCTTGTGCCAATTCATCTAGAGAAATTTGTTTACGGTTAAGGCTAAGTGTGCCAGTTTGGTCTAAAGTAACGGTAATTGGCGCAGATGATGCCTGTTGTTGTGCCATCGCCGCTTTAGGCAAATTGACTGGTAAACCTTCTGAGCGAGTTAAAAATAGAGTTGACATGATAAAAAATGTCAAAATCGCAAATATCACATCAATCATCGGCACGATATTGATTTGGGTTGGAATATCTGGTTCATCTGGTAGACGCATAAGATTTATAACAACGACGGTAAAATAATTCTAATTGAAGGGATTGGGCATAGGGAATAGGGCATGGGGCATAGGGAAGAAAAGAAATTGGGGAAAGAAATGTCTCCTTGTCTGTTTCTCTTTCCTGCTCCCCTACCCTCTATTCAACTATTTAACTCACTGGAACTGATAGAGGTAGTTGCAAAAGATTGGCAACCGCAGCAATTAATTTGTTAGGGTCAACAGGCTTCGATAAATGCCGTTGAAATCCAGATGAAAGAATTTTACGACGGTCTTCTTCTCGTGAATATGCAGTTAAAGCGATCGCAGGGATGCATCCTCCTTTTTCTGGTTCTAAGGAGCGCAATTTGCGAATCAGTGTATAACCATCTTGTTCTGACATGCCGATGTCGCTAATTAAGACATCTGGTTGTGATTGTTCCAAAAATGCCAAGGCAGCATCGACTGATCCTACCGCAGTCGTGATCGCCCCATATTCTTCAAACATAAAGGCAAGAAAGTTACGGGTATCAGCTTCATCATCTACAACCAGCACTTTTAATCCGGTGAGGGGGGTAGAAGTATCACTAACAACCGCAGATTTTTGTTTCTCTGCTGTTTCAGCATCCTTATTGTCTGGCGTTAATGGTAGTTTGACGGTAAAGATGGCTCCTTGTCCTTCACCTGGACTTTCGGCAACGATTGTGCCACCGTGTAGTTCCACTAAATGACGCACGATCGCTAGTCCCAATCCTAGTCCATTGTGCGATCGTGTTGTTGTGCTGTCTGCTTGCCGAAAACGTTCAAATACTTTAGGCAAGAACTCTGACCCGATGCCAATACCTGTATCAATAACTTGGATTTGGGCGTAATCAGATGTATTCAAAGCCAAACTACCAACAGTAGAGGAAAGCTTAATTTCTGGATTAGGAAATATTACTTCAGTTCCCTGTTTGAGACTTTCTATGCGGACTTCTACCTTACCACCTTCAGGTGTAAACTTAATGGCGTTAGTGAGTAAATTCCAGACAATTTGCTGCAACCGAGCTGGATCGCCATATACTGTGCCTAATGTACCATCAAGGATAGTATTTAATTGGATACTTTTTGTTTCGGCTAGGGGGCGGACTGCTTCTAGAGCTGCTTCCATCACAGAAATAAGATTGACAGCAGATAAATTTAGCCTTAACTGACCTCGGATGATCCGTGATACATCCAAGATATCTTCAATCAGTTGCACTTGAGTTGTAGCATTGCGTTCAATCGCTTCTAAAGCACGAGCAGTGGCTGTGTCATCTAATTTTTTAGAACGAAGTATTTTTGACCAACCCAGCATTGAGGTCAATGGTGTGCGGAGTTCATGGGAGAGAACGGCCAGAAACTCGTCTTTCATCCGATTTGCAGCTTCTGCTTCTTGTCTAGCTGTCTGTTCTCGAATTACCTGAGTGCGGACTTCTTCTGCTTGCTTGCGTTCTGTAATGTCTTCGAGAGTGCCTACATACCCTAGTAACTTCCCTTGTGCAGAAAGCATCCGTGAAGTGCGAACTTCTACCCAACGGACATTACCATCAACGGTTTGAAAACGAAAATCTTCTGAATACTCACAACCTGCATTTAAATAAGTAGACCAAGCAGCGATCGCTCTTTCTTGATCTTCTGGATGTACAGATTCTAACCACTTTTTTCCTAAACTTTCTCCCGCACTCAAGCCACAAATTGCCTGATAACAAGGATTAGTATACCTACAATAACCTTCAGTATCAGTCTCAAAAATTCCTATAGGTGAGCAGGTACTGAGGGAGCGAAACCTTTCTTCACTTTGCTTGAGTTCAGCATTAACAGCTGTGAGTTGGGCCGCTTGTCGTTGAATTGCCAGGGTTTTTTTAAATAATTCGACGAATACTGTAACTTTAGAAGTTAATATATCGCTATCTAAGGGTTTGAGCAAATAGTCAACTGCACCCAAGGCATAGCCTTTAAACTGCATTTGGTCACTAGTGCTAAAAGCAGTTAAAAAGATGATCGGAGTCTGACGCGATCGCCCCCGACTGCGAATTAAGGTCGCAGTTTCAAAGCCATCCATCCCTGGCATCTGCACATCTAGCAAAATTACCGCAAAATCTTGATGCAGCAGACACCGCAAAGCTTCTTCTCCGGAAGTGGCTCTGACTAGCTTTTCTCCCAGCCCCTCCAAAATAGCCTCTAATGCGAGCAAGTTTTCTACTTTATCATCCACTAGGAGGATGTTGACTTTGGGTTCCGGCTGCATGAGTTCATTTCCGTATATAATCACAAAGGTTGACTAGCAAAGGAGCAATTTCTGAAAGGGACACAATCCAGTCTACTGCAACAGCAGCAATTGCAGCTTTGGGCATAATTGAACTTTCAGCTGTAGCTGGCTCTTGAACAATGGTAATTCCTTTGTGCGCCTGTACTTTTTTAAGGCCTTGCGTACCATCTTGATTTGCTCCTGTCAATATTACACCAATGACTTGCTCTCTATAGATGTCTGCTGCCGATTCAAATAACACATCAATAGATGGACGGGCAAAAGAAACAGGCTCATCAGTAGAAAGAGCAAAATAGCCTGGTTCTACTAGCAAATGATAATCTGGAGGCGCTAAGTAGATCTGTCCTGGGAGAATTTCTTGTTTATCTTCGACTTCTCGAATCGGCAAAGATGTATGTTCCTGCAATAATGCTTGGAGTGTTCTGTCAGAATCTTTGTGACGATGTTGCACGATCGCAATTGGTGTCAGAAAATCTAGTGGTAAATTGACTAAGATATTTTTTAGTGCTGACAACCCTCCTAACGAAGTTCCAATAACTATAATTTTAAAGGACACTTAGTTTAGCCTCCGGTACAGTTTCTCACCCTGAGCTATTTCTTCGTAATGGTTTTCACAGGGAGTAAATCTGATTGATTCTTGTCTTCCTAAACCTAAGATACCAAATGTGCATAGACTGTTATAAAACAGCGTGTGTACTCGCTTTTGCAGTGTCGGATTGAAGTAGATGAGGACATTACGACAAAGGATGACATTAAACTCATTAAAAGAACTATCACTTGCCAGATTATGCTGGGCGAAGATCACATTGTCTCTCAAAGATGCTCGAAAAATGGCGTTGTCATAAGCTGCGGTGTAATATTCTGAAAAAGACTTTTGCCCACCTGCTCTCAGGTAAAGCTGAGTATATTCTTGCATTAATTTCAAAGAAAAAATGCCATTTTTGGCATTTTGTAATACCCTTTCGTTAGTGTCGGTGGCATAGATTCGACAACGGTGGTAAAGTTTTTCTTCTTGGAGTAATATTGCCATTGAGTAGACTTCTTCCCCCGTTGAGCAGCCAGCGTGCCAGATGCGAATAAAAGGATAAGTTCGCAATAAGGGAATTACCTGCTGTCTAAAAGCAATGTAGAAACTGGGGTCACGAAACATTGATGTTACATTTACGGTTAAATTTAACAAAAACCGATCTAGACAGGGGCGATGATGCAGCAGTCGCTCTTGTAATGCAGAAATATTGGTTAACCCCTCCAAACGCACAAAGCTGTGAATGCGACGTTTAAGTGAAGAAAGAGCATAATTGCGAAAGTCATAACCGTAATACTGGTAAACCCCTTCCAAGAGCAACTGTATTTCGATGTCCTCCAAGCTGGATTTAGGCAGATCCATAGTCTAAATTGTGGGAGAGATGCTGAGATCATTATGGACTTTAGGAGGCTTAGATCCGCGGCTTTTCCAAAAAGTCGGGAATCTGCAAAGCAAATCGCTACAAGGTCAATGCATAAGTCCTAAATTTACTTTATTGCTTTATCCCAACGATAATTCTTGACATCGACCTACTTAATTGGTATGTTTAAGAATTAAAATTCTACTGTCAATACCCTCATAGATATTAAACGGTACTTTGCAATATTTATCAGTACGGGAGAAAGTCCGTAAACTAGTACTGAATATTTTTCAGGCGATCGCACGCCATCACCATTGCATCAATCATCTTAGGTAAGTCTTCTAAACTAGAATCTAAGTCAATTTTGATCGCATGATCTTTAATTTCATCATCTGGATTTGGTAAAGTTTTTCGATATAGTTCCAAATGTTTAAAAATATCAGCAATAATGGGTTTAGCTTGTTGGAGGCTAGCATAAATAAAACCCAAAGGATTGTTCATTTCGTGAGCTACCCCTGCAACTAAATTACCTAATGCAGACATTTTCTCACTTTGGACAACTTGTAATTGAGCTTGTTGTAAATTTTGTAAGGTTTGTTCTAATTCTTGAGATTTCTGCTTGAGTGCGGCTTCCGATTGGCGAATCAATTCTTCTGCTTGTTTGCGGACTGTAATATCTTGAAATGTACCAAGAATCCCAATGACGTTTCCTGATGCATCTAGTAATGGTGCTTTATTAGTTTCTAACCAAGCTTGTTTACCATCAGCTTGTAATTGCGGTTCGATAATTCCAATTTCTGGAATTTTAGAATCCATTATGCGGCGATCGCATTCTCGAAAGAAATCAGCTTCTTCTTTTTTCCAGGCTAAATCGTAGTCGATTTTACCTTTGATTTGTTCAGTGGAATCAAGCCCCGCAATTTCTGCAAATAATTGGTTGCAACCTAAATAAATGGAATTGAAATCTTTCCAAAATACAAATTGAGGGATTGTATTAAGAACTAGTTGAAGCAGTTGTTGAGATTCTTGTAACTGAATTTGGGTTTGATGTTGATCGGTGACATCCATTAAAACACCATTTAATATAATTGAGCCATCGGGTTGCATTTCGGGTTGAGAAACTGCCTTTACCCATTTGACAACACCTGATGTTGTAATAATGCGCCATTCGTGTTGAAAGGGAGTTAAAGTTTGAATTGAATGTTGCACTTCTTTGTGGATACTAGGGCGATCATCGGGATGTTCCATTGAGCCGAAGTTCTTCTTCCCGTTCATGAAATCTTGGGCTGATACTTCATACAAATCAATGCAACCGGAACTGACGTAAACAACAGACATAGTACCATCTGCTGCTATCTGATATTGGTAAATCATGCCGGGAAGATTATCGGCAAACTTCTGAAACCTAGCTTTAGTAGCTTGCAATTCCGCAAGGGATATTTCCAACTTCTGGGCATAAGTTTGGGACTCTTGATAGAGGCGAGCATTCTCTAGAGAAATGGCAGCTTGAGTACAAATAAAATTGATTATTAATAGGTGATCGCTAGTAAACACTCTACTGGTTGAGCGATTTTCTAAATATAAAATGCTAACTAATTGCCCTTGGTTAAGCATTGGCAAACACAACATACTTTGAGGTTGATGTTGGTGAAAATAATCGTCATTTATGAGCAGATTAGTTTTTGAATCGTCAATAATTACAACTTCCAGAATATTTTTAACATACTGAATTAATTTAACAGGAATTTGATCAGATTTTTCGATTTCTTCTGAATAAAGTTGTACATTTTCAGATGTAGCAATCACTCGAATTTGCCATTGCTCGTTATTATTTGGCATGAGCAACACGCAACGATTAGCTCCTGAATTTTGTAAAATAATTTTAGTTAATTTTTTCAGAAGTTCATCGAGTTGGATAGTACCTGCAATTATTTGGGAGGACTTGAGAATAGCCGCAAAATCCAAGGCATTCTCAAAACTTGCGACATTACTAGTTTCTTGGAGTTGATTTAAACAATTTTCTAAATCAAATTTTATTCCCAATGCACTTTGATAGCGGTCTTCAGCGTTTTTCGCCATCAATTTGCTAACAACATCTGAAAGTACAGATGGAATTTGTGGGTTAACTTTGTGTACCAAGGGTGCTGTTTTGGCAATATGACAATGCACCAACTCCATCGAATCATGTGATTGAAAGGGTAACTCTCCTGTAAGTAATTCGTAGAAAGTTACACCTAAAGAATAAAAATCAGTGCGGTAGTCAATCCCTCGATTTATCCTTCCTGTTTGTTCGGGAGAAATATAAGCTAGTGTCCCTTCTAATACGTTGGGATTGATTAGGGTTTGGGTTTCTCGTGGCAATAAAGATGCAATACTAAAGTCAATTAATTTAACTTGTTTGGTTTCGGGATTAATTAAAATATTGCTAGGTTTTATATCTTTATGAATAATGCGATCGCGGTACAGTATCTCTAAGGCATTGCACAGTGCGATCGCTATTTGTAAAAACTTTTGTAAAAACACAGTATATCGTGTGTCTACAGAGGCAAAATAATCTTTTAAAGAAATCCCCCCAAAGTCCTCCATGACCAACGCATAACCATTTTGGTACGGTTCTAGGTTATAAGTTTGGATAATCAAAGGTGAGTTAAGATTTTTAGCGATAATGTACTGATTGCGAAATTGTACCAGTTCGCTGAAACTAGGATGGGGATTTTTCAGTAGCTTAACCACTACTCTTAAAGAGTCAGTTTCTCGATACCCCCGATAAACTAAAGTTCTGGAACTATCATAAAGTTGTTCATTGAGGTGATATCCGGGAATACTGATTAAAGTGTTAGCCATACTGCTACATACTTAAGACTGCTAGATATAGTGTTCCCATATATATAAACTATTAACTCATGACTAACAGACGACAATTTTTACAAGCAATAGCAGTAACTTCTAGTTTGTCTTTAGCTGGATGCGGCTGGAGACTGGCTGATGTTAAGGCTAGTGCCAATAATTCCGGTAACAATGACCGACTAGATATTTATACTTGGACGCAGTACGCCGACCAAAAATTATTGCAAACTTTTAGTACCCAAACGGGTATGAAAGTGCTTGTAGATGTATACGATTCTAACGAAGTAATGCTAGCTAAACTGTTAGCTGGAGGTGGAGGTACTTATAGCCTGATTTATCCATCTGATTATATGGTGCAGAAGATGGTAGATAAAAATTTGTTAATAGAAATAAATCACGATCGCTTAATTGGTTTAGATAATTTATTTGCCGAATTTCAAAACCCTAGTTACGACTCTCACAACCGCTACAGTATTCCTTTTAATTGGGGAACTACAGGTTTAATTTATAATTCTGAAGTCTTGAAGAACGCACCAGAAGATTGGGACTATCTTTGGCAAAATCAAGCAATACTTAATAAGCGGATGACATTGCTTAATGATGTTCGTGAAGTGATGGGTGCAGTCTTACGGATGTTGGGTTACTCCTATAACTCCAGAAATGAAAAAGAAGTGAAACAGGCTTATGAAAAATTAACAGAAATTAAACCAGCGATCGCAGCATTTGACACTGATGCTTGGCAAAATCAAATTTTGGCAGGAGATTTATTATTAGCAATGTGCTATTCAGCAGATGCAATTCGAGTTAGTAAAGAAAACCCCAAACTCAAATATGTAATTCCTCGTAGTGGTTCTTCGCTATGGACAGACACAATTGTCATTCCTAAAACAGCCCCTAACTTGCCTGGAGCCTATGCCTGGATTAACTTTATTTTACAGCCAGAAGTAGCTGCTATGATTAGTCAACGGATGAGTGTTTCCATACCTAATAGTGCGGGATTTGAACAATTACCCAAGAAAATTAAAAATAATGTTAATTTATTTCCTCCAATTTCGCTGCTAGAAAAATGTGAACGTCTTGCTCCTCTGGGAGATTTTGAAGAAGTTTATGAGCGTTATTGGACTCAATTAACTAGTAGTTAAAATAATTAATTATCAATTCAGCTTGTGTCTACAAAAAATCATTCTTCTCAACTTAATTCTCCAGGCGATATTGCCCAAATAGAAAAACTGTATCGTCCGCGGTTAAACTTACAACCATTGATATTGCTTGCACCTTCTGGTATTTGGTTGTTACTTTTATTAGTACTACCAGCGTTAATCATTTTAGAATTGAGTTTAGTACCAGATATTAGACCAGGAGATTTAGTAAATCCGAGTGGATTTAGTAACTATATTCGGATACTTGACCCACTTTATTTACAAGTAATTTTCCGATCATTATGGTTGGCGATCGCGACAACAGTAATTTGTTTAATTTTGGGCTTTCCTGTGGCATATTGGATTGCTGTAATAGCACCAAAACGTTGGCAAAATTTATTACTATTAGGGTTTATTTTACCTCTGTGGACTTCCTCTTTACTGCGTTCTTATGCTTGGATTACTATTCTGCGTCCTACGGGATTATTAAATAGTATATTAACAAGTTTAGGTTTACCAGCTTTAGAATTGTTAAATCGGACTCCAGCCGTATTAATTGGGATGAGTTACAGCTTATTACCCTATATGGTGATAATTTTATATGCCTCTTTAGAAAAGTTAGACAAGCGGTTACTAGAAGCAGCAGCCGATTTAGGTGCAAATCCTGTCCAAACTTTTTGTCAAGTGACTATACCCGAAGTTTTGCCAGGAATCGCTGCTGGTTCCATCCTAGTTTTTATTACAGGTTTAGGAGATTTCGTTGACCCAGAATTACTCGGTGGTGCTTCGAGTATGACAGCAGCGCGGTTAGTTTATAATCAGTTTTTAGGAGTTACCCAAAACTGGGGATTTGGTTCAGCTTTGAGTATGACATTAATTTTAGCTGTGAGTATTGCGATCGCTTTTTTGATTAAATTTGGTGAAGCTACACCCAAACGCTAAACTTTTGATCACTCACTTTTAAGCTCATCTCACCAAATTTCTTCTAGTATATAAGCGCGAATTTATATGACCTTGACTTAATACAATACCCTACTTACGATGTCCAAATAATTTTTTCATTTGGTCAAGCTTTGCTTATGCCCACAGTGCGGCATTGCCGCACCGTTGTTTAAAAATATTAACCTCCCCTACTATTTTTTATTTTCTTTAATGCGAATTAGAGGGCTTTACCCCTGATTCGCCAGCTGTATCCTTCTAAGGCACAAGATGAGCTTAAACAACTACAAAATTCACTAACTTACCAGGAACCACAATCACCTTCTTAATTTCTTTACCCTCGATATAACGCTGAGTAACTTCTAATTCACGGGCATACTTCTCCAACTGGGCTTTATCAGCTTGTGCTGGCACTTGCAAGTCAGCCCGCTTTTTGCCATTAATCTGAACCACCAAAATAATTTCGTCAGCTACCAAAGCACCAGGGTCAAAAGACGGCCAAGTTTGAGTGTGAACAGAGTTACTATTACCCAATAAATGCCACAACTCATCAGCAATGTGTGGTGCAAAGGGAGCCAGCATTACCACCAAAGTCTGAATGCCTTCTGCATAAATTGGCGAAGTTTGACAGTTAGCATCAGTTAAGGCGTTACTCAACTTCATCAATTCTGAAACAGCCGTATTAAATTGATATTCATCCTCTAAGTCTTCTGTTACTGCTTTGATAGCAGTGTGAATCGACAACCTTAATTCCTTTTCTGGCTTACTTAAATCATTAAGTTGCGCTTTTTTACGGCATACTCCAGCAGCAGCATAATCACTCACCAAGCGCCATACCCGATTTAAAAAGCGAAACTGACCTTCGACATCGGCTTCATCCCATTCCAAATCCTTTTCTGGCGGCGCTTTAAATAAAATAAACATCCGCGCTGTGTCCACACCATATTTGGCAATTACATCTTCTGGCGCTACACCATTACCTTTGGATTTCGACATGGTAGCATACAGGCGTTGCAATGGTTCACCTGTTTGGGGGTCACGAGGATCGCTTGCATTGACATGACTAGAGGGAATCCACTTATCTTTACCTCCCTTATTGGGATTTAGGTAAGTTAAACCCTGCACCATTCCTTGAGTTAACAAACGTTGAAATGGTTCGTCAAAATTCAGCAAGCCTCTATCTCGTAATACTTTGGTAAAGAACCGCGAATACAATAAATGTAAAATCGCGTGTTCAATTCCACCCACATACTGATCAACTGGCATCCAGTCATTAGTTTTACTGGAATCAAAAACCTGCTGTTCATTATTAGCATCAGGAAACCGCAAGAAATACCACGAGGAATCAATAAAGGTGTCCATCGTATCGGTTTCTCGCTTAGCTGGTGTCCTACAAGTTGGACAAGGCACATTTACCCAACTTTCCATCTGAGTCAATGGTGAACCGCCGCGTCCAGTAAATTCTACTTCTTCCGGTAACTGTACTGGCAAATCTTCATCAGGAACAGGCACTATCCCACAACTAGGACAATGAATTACTGGTATGGGCGCGCCCCAATAGCGTTGCCTAGAAATTAACCAATCCCGCAAGCGATATTGTATCTTTTCTTTACCAAAACCTTGTTCTTGAGCATATTTAACAATCGCTGCTTTAGCCTCCCCAGAAGCCATGCCAGTAAATGATCCAGAATTGATTAAAATTCCTGGTTCGGTGTATGCCTCGTTATACTTTACTAGGACAAGTTGTGTAACTTCATCTGTATCTGATGTATCTGATGTTGGAGTTAAGTCAAAATCTACATCATCGGGCGCAGCAATCACAAACTCAACTAGCAAGTCATAAGCTTGAGCAAACTTAAAGTCCCGCACATCATGGGCTGGTACACCCATCACCGCCCCAGTACCATATTCATACAATACATAGTCAGCAATCCAAATAGGCACTTCTTCCCCTGTAAATGGGTTAATTGCCTTACCACCTGTGGGGATGCCTCGCTTGGGTTTGTCTTCGGCAGTCCGTTCTAACTCACTTTGATGAGAAACCTCCTTAATAAAGGTTTCTACTGCTGCTTGTTGTTCTTTGGTGGTGACGCGCTTTGTTAAAGGATGTTCTGGTGCTAGAACTACGTAACTAACCCCATAAACGGTGTCTGGACGGGTGGTATACACACCAATTTTTTCATTCATTCCCACAATAGGAAATTCTAAATATGCCCCTATCGATTTACCAATCCAGTTGGCCTGCATTAATTTAACGCGTTCTGGCCAACCTGTTAATTTATCCAAATCGTTGAGCAATTCTTCGGCGTATTCGGTAATCTTCAAAAACCATTGGCGCAATAATTTACGCTCGACTATCGCTCCACTGCGCCAAGAACGCCCTTCATTATCAACTTGCTCGTTAGCCAGTACAGTTTGGTCAATCGGGTCCCAGTTTACCGCTGCTTCTTTTTGATAAGCTAACCCGGCTTGTAAAAATTGCAGAAAAATCCATTGTGTCCACTTGTAATAATCTGGTGAACAAGTAGCAAGTTCGTTATCCCAATCGATGGATAAACCCAAATGCTGCAATTGCTGACGCATTTGCGCCATATTTTGATAAGTCCACTTGGCTGGCGGAACTCCTCGGTCGATGGCGGCATTTTCTGCTGGCAAACCAAAGGCATCCCAACCCATAGGATGTAGTACCCGATACCCTTGCATTCGCTTGAGGCGGGCAATCACATCAGTAATTGTGTAATTACGGACATGACCCATGTGTAGGCTCCCAGATGGATAGGGGAACATGGATAAAGCATAGAATTTGGGCTTGTTGCTATCTTTAGGTGTCTTGTCTAAGCCGTGTTCTGCCCATGTCTTTTGCCATTTTTCCTCAATTGCTGCCGGGTTGTATCGGGAATCCACCAAAAATTCTCCTACTGGACTTTAAATCTTATCTGCCTACATATTGTAGATGCTAGGCAAGAGAATATTATAGTAATCCTGTTTGATTTGGTGAATCACTCGTAGAGGCAGGAAACAGGGAAGAAGGAATAAATTTGAATCCAAAAATAAAATTATCTCCACAAGTGCGGGTTTTTGTTTACGGCACGCTCAAACCAAGTGAAGCTAATTATCAAAAATACTGTGCTGGCAAGGTGTTACATGCCCAAAGAGCAGTTATCAAGGGACAATTATTTAATTTGCCGTTTGGCTATCCAGCACTAACGTCTGGAGAATGCTTTGTCCACGGTTATTTACTTTCGTTTAACGATTTAAATATTTTAGATGCCTTAGACGAACTGGAAGATTACCAACCCACTAGGCAAATGTCGGCAAACCTCTATAATCGCCAAGAAGTGGAGATTTGCGATCGCCAAGGTTTACCTCTGGGTCAAGCTTGGGTATACTTCATGACTATGGAGCGAGTTTACCAATTAAAAGGCATCCCCCAACCGGATGGCTGGTGGAGTAGTTGTGGCTCAATCCCCCCACCATAGCTACGAATTGTAAATCAACTATCGCTTGGCGATTAATTAATGTTTTGTTCAATTTCCCTAAGTTCAGACTGCTGCAAATTGACTGGCTTTTCCGGAGAGGCTACCGCTGCTTTAGGAATTTCGATTACCGGATTATTTAAAGTTACCATCAGCGGTGAAGCAGAAGATCCAGGTGTTGTCGTCACTTGTGTCGATTCTGCTTTTGGTTTTTGAGCCAGTTGCAGTGTTCTAGACTCACCACCTGGTAGCAAGCCAGATACTGCGCCGATCACACAAGCAGCTACGGCTGCACCACCAAATAACCAAGCTAACCGAGAACGGCGATCTAAACGCGCCATTACTTGCTGGACTGTTACTTCTGGTGACTGTTGGGCTGCTGGTACTGGGAGAGTCCGCAAGCCTTGCCGTAGCTTTAACAGTCGGGCATACAAGCATTGAACTGAGGCATCGTTATCTAGCCATTCTTCTACTTGTCTGCTTTCGGCAGCTGTAACTTCACCATCAAGATAAGCACTCAATAACTCGAAGCGATCGCGCTTCATCATATCCATAGCACCCGTTGATTCATTGGTATGCTGATCCATTCCGTCTGACAAATTTCCAATAAGTTGCAAGTGGGAAGAATCGTAAAACTGAGAATCAGTAGTCATCTTAACATTATTACCAATTCATATGCGGGTAAAAGCAGCCAGCCATCCTGAGAAATTGATCAATTTTCTGACTAATGGCATAGTGTTAGACATTTCATCATCATTCTTAATCAATGCTTAAATTCTGCCACTAGGCAGAGGAAAAGTATTGTAAGTTAGATATCTAGATAATTTTGCAACTGAGCTTGCAACCGAGATCTAGCTCTAGCGATTCTCGACTTCACTGTTCCTAAAGAAACACCGGTGATTTCGGCAATTTCTTCATAAGCCATGCCTTCGATTTCTCGCAGGACAATAGTAGTGCGAAACACCTCAGGTAAATCGGCGATCGCCTCTCGCAACTGATCATAAAATTCTCTAGTTGTGAGTTCTTCTTCTGGTCCTGGAGTGTCTCCGGCAATTTCCCAATCCATTTCGCCATCTTCTAATGAACGAGGAGCATCCAGTGACAAAGGACTGACAACTCGCTTGCGTTTTCGCAACTCATCGTAAAACAAGTTGGTCGCAATCCGGCTTAACCAGCCTCGAAACTTAGCCGGTTCTTGTAATCGGTTAACATTTCGATACACTCGAATCCAAACTTCTTGAGCCAAATCAGCTCTGTCAGACCAATCTGGAGCTAGGTGATACAAGACCCTATCGACTTGACTTTGATAGCGGCGCAATAGCTCTGCAAACGCAACACGATCTGGACGCAGCCCCACTTGACAGCGCAAAATTAGATCGTGATTAGATAGTTTGTCAACTTGCACCGATGCTTCCGGACACCTCGCATCAACCGTTGACCAGGATACAGTAATCGATTGACTCATAGATCGTACTGGCTGTAAATTCTCCCTTTCTATTAGACCTGCTAATGGCCATGATGTTCCTACATCAGGGACGGATTTACGACTGGAACAATCAGGTATAGAAGTTTAGATATGTTCATAGTTACAAAAAGCTTTATTTTTGTGGCACAGCGCTTGTATATCAACTCTTTTAGCCATTATTTATTACCGTTTAAGGCATAGCAATGTTACGTATGGCTGTGCAACTAACAGTATTTGGCCACCTACCCTTGACAAAAAAACTATTCTATGTACAAAGAAAATGCCAGATTAAAGACTTAGCCACTTGATTGAAAGTGGCTACTCGCTCCAGTAGTTGTTTATTCTTTGTGGTACGCTGGAATGAAAATTTTGCTACTAACATCATTGGTAACAATTTATTCTTTCATATAGCTGAAGTATGGTGACTAAGATAATGTTAAATTAAAAAGCGTCAAGCGTCTTTTCTTCTCAAACACTAATTTCATCAATTGAGAACTTACAATTTATTGGAATTACATCCCTTAAAACTTAATCATGGTAGATAGAAAACCGATTGATTAGCATCTTTATTGAATACTAAATGGGTGTTTTAGATGTTTCTAACTAGATGAGAGTAGCTCTTCTATTTGGTAAATACTTCGTTGATGCTTAAAGGTTTAATACCTAAGTCAAATTTTTGTACTAGGGGCAGCTATAGCTAACAAGATGTTATTTTTCAAATTTTTTTACCAGAACTGTAGTTGATGTTTGTGTATTCTGTTGGTAACTAGCACCCGTTTTATTTTGATCGGGTAAGCGGACTTGAAAAAATAAATTGAGGGAAAACGTAATCGTCACTGCTAGTAAAAGTTTTTCAAACATGATCTTTCTCCCACCCACACCATTAGTGATTGATTGCTGTACTTGGAAAGTTTCACAGACAAGTCTGATGAAACCCAACTTCCGTGCAGAACTGCTGATGGATAAAGTCGTTGACCAAAAGTTTTGTCTACGAGGATGTCAGCATAGCCTTAGTTTGCCCAATGGTATGAGAAGAGTTATAAGGGAACAGATAAGAATTGATAAATTCTTGATAATTAGATCATGAGCGCATCCAATTAGTCATTTGGATATGTCAGGGATAAACAATAGGCTATGGCAATGGTAAGAAATGAATCTGTAGCGCGTATAGTAATGTTTCTCTGTTTTGGCACAGCCATCTTATCGCTAGCTGTCCATTGGCGCGTCACTTCAACCCTAGAGAAATTTGAGAAGCCTACTTCCGCCACAGGAAACCGTCCTGGGAGCTTTCCAGGAAAATTTGCTGGGAGTATAGGGCAAACTGCTTTGGGTGCATCTACACCGCCTGAGGAAAACACTCAAGAAAAACCTGCCCAGAAAACTTCTAATGTTAGACCTGACAATATGTCGGGTCAAGTGAGTCAAAATGTTGCTGAAATAACTGATGTACCCAAAAACATGCGACTATCAGCGCCAGGGCAAAAGCAGAAGCAAAATGAATACCGACCTAAGTTTTTCTTACCCCAGTTTTTACCTCAACAAAAATCATCTAATAAACTGGAAGTGATGAAAACAGAAGTAGTGGTTGATTTAAGCGATCGCCGTACTTATGTTTACACAGGAAACATAGTCATGGCTAGCTACCCGATTGCTGTAGGTAAGCAAGGTTGGGAAACACCCACTGGTTCTTTTGAAGTCAGACATAAGCAGCATGACCCGATTTGGCGGCATCCAATTACTGGCAAAATCTTTCCACCAGGTGCTGATAGTCCTTTGGGAGAGCGATGGATAGGTTTTTGGTCAGATGGACGTAACGAAATTGGCTTTCACGGCACGCCAGATATCCATTTGCTGGGAACTGCGATCTCTCACGGCTGCTTAAGAATGCGTAATGCTGATGTTCGCTTGTTGTATGAGCAAGTGAAAGTAGGCACACTTGTAACAGTGCGCGATTAAGCAAATCGAAAGTTAAGAGTATGCGTACTCTCAACTTTCAAATACTTAATCTCAATCTTACCCATCTGATTTTTGTTCAAAGTTAGGTGCGTAAGTTTGAAGTAAAGCACTAACTTGGCGTACAACTTCATTGCCAGTATTTTTGCCTAATGCTTGACGTTCTGGGAAGAAACTGGGGCGATCTAGGTAACGACTAATCGCTTCACTGACTTGTTGAGAAATCAACTCTTCGAGTTCGGCTTGAGCGCGTTGGCGTTGGTAGCTAGCACCTTCTTCGGTAGTAGCGTACAAAGGTGGAAGCCTATTAAGGGCATAAGCAGCAATATCTCCTACATCAAGGGAGCTTTCACTGGTAGCTTCAATTTCTGCTACTCTGGCGATCGCTTCGGTTAGTACCAATTCTTCCATGACGTTAATGAATTGTTTGCGAGGTACCGCCACTACCTCACCAGTCAATAGCGACCCCATCAGTCGATCTAGCGCCATGTACTCTTCGATTGAGAGTTCCGACGCATTATCACAGATTCGCCCGACTTCTGCTTCCATTGCTGGTGTGAGATAACCATCCTGGAGAGCTTGTTCTACAATTTTTTCAATACTCATAACACTCATCTTGTTAAAGCAACCCAAGCAAGGTAGTGACGGTATAAATTCAATTTATTTTGCCCAATTTAGTTAGCAAAATCTATCTAAAATTGCGCGTAGACACGGTTTATTTTTGCCGTCTCTACTATTCAACTCCATTGAATCGCCAAGGCACTGGATCAATAGCTTGCCCATTAACATATAAACCCCAGTGCAAATGCGGACCTGTGGAAGCGCCTGTAGAACCAACTGCACCAATTAATTGGCCAGTTTTGACAATATCGCCTTCTTTAACATTAATACGACTGAGGTGCATGAAAATACTTACCACTCCTTGACCGTGGTCAATGCCAACTACGTTACCGTGAACCCGGAACCCTTGTGACACTCTGCCTACTAAAGCAACTCGCCCAGCAGCTGGGGCAACTACAGGCGAACCCGCAGCACCAGCGTAGTCAACACCACGATGGTAGTAGTCATTAGCAAATTTACCATTGTAGTAGCGACGTACACCATAAATAGTACTAATCCGCCCTGTATTTGGTTTGCCAAATGAACCATTCCAATACTTTTGAGGTGTTTGTAACGCTTTAAAAGCTGCTACACGCTTGAGTTCATACTCGGTAGCTCCATCTGCCGATTTACCTGGTGGTAAAGTAATGCGTTGTACGGGGAATTTACGATTACGGACTGTTACTGCCAAGTTTTGCACTTGGCCGTCACCTGAAATCTTCAGTTTTCTGATGCCGGCTGTTTCTACTGGAGTTGTGGGAACAAAAGCCCGATATTTATTAGGGGCAATTGCAAACGTGGGATACGTTTTTTCGCCAATAGCTACTTTTGGATTACTACCGTTATCTGGATTATCTAAATTAATAATCACAGACAGCGTATCTCCTAACTCAGGATTACTCGGTGTCACTTTTACCTGTAAAGCATCAGCAGGTAATGTCAAAGTTATGGGAACAGAGGCAACTATGCCAATGAATAAGTTTATGACACGGCGATAAGGTTTATCGCCTGTAATGTTAAGACAGAGCAACTTGTTTTCGGAGTTTTTAGTGCAATCCTTAATAGTCATAGAGCTATAAAACAACTTCTTACTTTCTGTTGACCAACAGACTAGCTTAAAGAAGCTAGTGTTTCCAAACCGAAGTAGAGATTTGTGAAACAGTATATAATGTTAAGTGATATCAAGCAGCATCTTAAAAACCAAACTATACTAGCCTAGCTCAGGCGATCGCATCTTGGGGAAAATAAACCTTGTAAAGTAAAAAACTTAATCACAATATTTAAGCCTACGGTGATGAAGAAGATAATGTTTAATTGATTGCTAACTCAAAGAACCGAGTCAAAAACCTGTTGGGCGGTAAGCTTCAGATTGGGGAAAATAGGAGAAATGATTAGGTCATGGTCTACGAAGTTTGTAACTTGGTACTCATCCCCTACAAGTTGACACACTGAGATAGTCGGCTGTTTAGGGTCTGCAATGAATTTTTTACCTCCTAACGCAGCATAATCTGCAATCCAGCATTCAGGGATGCCCATCTGCTCAAAGTCAGCAAACTTGAAATGATAATCGTCACGCCAGTTGGTTGAAACGACTTCGATAACTAAAGGTATTGATGCACCTTGACTGACAGTAGCTTCTGTTTTCCAGCGTTTTTCATGGGATAAATTTGGGCGGTTTAATAAAAGTACGTCAGGAAAATATCCTGACTCTTTTTCAGGCGGCTTTACTATAGCTTGATTGGGAATGAAGTACGGAAGATTTAGTCGGTCAAATTCTACGCTGACTTTTCGAGCCAAAAATCCTTTTATTTCCTCATGTTCGCCTGTAGGCTGTGACATTTCAATAATATTGCCATTGTGTAGCTCGTAACGTGCGCTGGGATTTTCTGGCAGCCATTCGATGAATTGATTAAAAGTGTATATTTTTGGTTGGGTTGGTATTTGAGCTTGGGTTTTGGTCATTAGTTACCATCTCCACATATTATTGATACCATTTCACGAAATTACTGATACAAATTACTTTTCTTACTCCCCCTGCCTCCGGTCACTGAGTTTCGACTACGCGGTAGTTGAGCGTAGTCGAAACTCAACTGCCGCGTAGCCGAAGTGCTGCTTCCCCTGCTTCACGGCAGTTGCTCCTGGGGGGAACCACGCCAGTTCCTTCAAGTCGGGAAACCGCAAGGGCGGACTGGCTCCCCAAGACCCACAAGGGGTGCGGCAGTCGCTCCTGGGGGAAACCCCCAAGACCGCGCTGCCTTACCGCACTGCCTCCCCTGCTTGCCCAAATGTATCAACTTTAAAGTGAAACGGTATGACTTTACCACCCTTATAGGAAGTGTTAATTCGTTCTTAAAGTCGTCACCGATTGCTTAATCAAATTAACCATAAACCTGAGTGTATTTATTGGGAGTGAAAATCAACATAGAAAAAGTTACTCTCTTTCCGTAATATTCAGTACTATTTACCCTGACAAAGTTGAAGCTCAACGCTTTGCTGAACTATGTTTGGGGTAAGAGTAGCTGCATTGACAAAAAAATTTAATAAAAAAGTAAAAGGTAGAGCTTCCTACCTTTTACCCAGAAAAAAGCATTTTGTAACCAAATACAAAATTAAATATCACACATAGTTATGACATGACTATTACAAAATTACGACAAAAGTGTGAAATATTTGAACAGATGCACTTAATGTCAACAATTGTGGCTTATATTTTTACCATGACTTGAGAAGCATTGACTAGTTTGCCATCTTCCATGTAGAGAATGCGATCAGCGACATCTAAAATGCGATTGTCATGAGTAACCATGAGGATTGTACAGCCTTGTTCTTTAGCTAGTTTTTGCATGAGGTTAACTACATCTCGGCCAGACTGACTGTCAAGGGCAGCCGTAGGTTCATCTGCTAAGACAATTTGAGGATAACTAACCAAGGCACGAGCGATCGCTACGCGTTGTTTTTGTCCCCCTGAAAGTTGATCAGGATAATGATGAAGGTGATTTGTTAGTCCTACCTGCTCAAGCATCTGGGCTGATCTTGTTTGCATCTGTTGTAACTCAATATGCTGATGCAGTTCCAAACCCATTTTGACGTTCTGAAGTGCTGTCAAGCTACCATGTAAATTGTGTGCTTGAAAAATATAGCCATTACGTCGTCGTACCTGTACTAATTGTTTAGCACTAGCATGGCAAACTTCTTGTCCTAGTACCTGTAAACTACCAAATTGGGCAGAACGTAATCCACCTACTAAGGTTAGCAAGGTAGTCTTACCAGAACCAGAAGGCCCGGTCAAAATAATCATTTCACCAGCGCTAACCTCTAAGTTGAGATTGAATAAAACTTGCTTACGAAGTGAACCTTGACCAAAGTAATGGTCGAGGTTATGGATAGAAATAGCTTTAGTCATTGGTATTGGGCATAGGGCATGAGAAGAAAGCAGAGGGGCAGGGGGCAGGTTGCAAGGGAGATGAAGAAAATTAACTTATCCTTTTCTCCCTGCTTTTTACTATGTTTTTTAGAACATGTCTGCGGGGTCAGCGGATTGGAGTTTACGAGTAGCGATCGCTCCGGAAATGGTACACATGATGATGGTCAGTAGTAATACCTGCAATGCCCGGATTGCAGTCATGTAAATCGGCAAGTTTGTAGCAGTGCGAGTTAGGTAATAAAGTCCTAAAGAAACTGCAACTCCTGGCATAAAACCCAAGACTGCTAAAATCACAGCTTCTTCAAATACCACACCTAATAGATAGTAATTGCAATAACCCATTGCTTTAAAGGTGGCGTATTCTCTAACGTGGGCATTAACATCCGTGGAGAGGACTTGATAAACGAGAATTACACCAACCGCGAATCCCATAGATACACCTATGTTGAAGATAAATCCAATAGGGGAATTTCTTCTCCAAAAGTCGTTTTCAAATTCAATAAATTCTTCGTGGGTTAGGACTTTGATGTTATCTGTAAGGCGTGCTTTCAATGCTGCTATTACATGTTTGCGATCAAAGCCTGGCTGTATTTGGATTAAACCTACACTAATACTAGAAGCTTGTTGTTGAGGAAATAGCCGCAAAAAGTTTTGATCGCTGGTAATGAGAGTTCCATCAGCACTAAAAGAAGCACCAAGGGTAAATAAACCAGTAATAGTTACTGTGCGTCGTTCTAATTCAGTCTTTACTGTTTTACCTAACTCAAGTTGGGCGATCGTCTTTTGGTAATTTCCTCTAGCAGCACGGTCAAATAAGACAGTATCTGGTAGCTTAATTTCTGGCAATTTTTGGATAACTTCCGGGAAATCAAAAGCTGGCTTGTCTGGATTGAACCCAATGACTAAAATCTCCGTATCGCTCCTTGTTTGGGGATTCTTCCAGATCATATTACTGATGTACATTGCTTCTGCCGATTTGACCCCTGGTACATCCATTGCTTGGTAAAGTCGCCGACGAGAAAATGTCGATATTCTTTGTATGTTACGAGTTTGGGAACCGATTAAGACAACGTCTGAGCGCAAACTGCGGTGTAGTTTAGTATTACTATCATACAAAGCAGTCTGAAAACCCAGCTGCATAAACATCAGCAGATCAGCAAAGGCAATGCCCGACAGCGCTACCAACAAACGACTTTTTTCATGACTTAGTTGCAGCCATCCTAGAGGTGTTCGCCGCTTTAGTTGTTTGAGTAATCCCATTATTTAAGGAGTGAGTGAGGAGAAAAAGAAGCAGGGACAGGGGAAGAAGAAGCAGAGGTGCAGGGAGCACAGAGGCAGCACTTCGACTACGCGGTAGTTGAATCTCGACTTCGCGGCAGTTGAGCGTAGTCGAAACTCGATTGCCGCGCAGCGCTGCACTGAGCCTGTCGAAGTGTCGAAACTCAGTAATCGGGGCAGAGGAGAATAATAATCCCTATGCCCAATGCCCAATGCCCAATGCCCTTATAGTTCTATGACTACTTTGACTTGCATATTGGTTAAGTTGGCTGCTTTCTGGCTGGAAGCCTCATCTAGTCGCACATGGACTTCTACTACTCTGTTGTCGATATTGCTGGAGGGGTCAGTGTTAATTACATTTTGCCGTCGTACCTGTAAGCCTTTACGCTCTACAATTCCTTGCAATTCGATAGGTAGAATGTCACCAATTACTCGCGCCCGTTGTCCTGAATGCACTTTGTTGATGTCGCTTTCGTAGATCTCGGCGACTACATACATCTGATTGGTTTGCCCAATATCGGCAATGCCATCATTTGAGACTAATTCCCCTGGATGGGTATGGATCTCGAATACCTGACCATATTGAGGCGATCGCTCTCCCAAGGTCTTCGGCCAACGCACGTAAGCTTGTTTTAAATCTGCCTCTGCCCGATTCATAGCTGCTACGGCACGGCTAACTTCTGCTTTGGCAGTTTCTACATCTACTTCTCGGACTTCAGCAACTTGATCAAGTGTTGCTGTCGCTTCTTTAAGTTGTTGCTGGCTGGCTGAGCGAATGCGCTTTAATTGTACTTGTGCTTCTTGTAGACTTTTTTGAGCAGTTTCTAAAGTTAAGCGCTTGCTATCTTTTTGGGAGGCGGAAATTGCTCCTTTTTGGTACAAAAGCTGATAACGTTGATTTTCGGCCTCGGCGTTACGCACTTCGGCTTGCAATTTCGCAATTGTCGCTATTTGGGCATCGATATCTCCTTGGCGTTCTGCTTCTAGGCGAGCAATTGTTGCTTGTTGCGCGGCAATTTCTCCAGGTTTAGCACCTGCTTGAATGCGATTTAGATTGGCCTGTTGTACCTTTACTTGTTCTTGTGCTTCTTTTAATGCTGCTTCTAAGCGATCGCGACTGTCTAGAATGGCTATTACCTGTCCCGGTTTGACTTTATCCCCCTCCTTAACTAGCAGTTGTTCAACTCGACTTCCTTCAGTAGATGTGGTGGCAGAAAGTTTAATGACTTTTCCCTTTGGCTCGATTCGTCCTAGAGAAGTTACCGTTTTTAACTCTGGCAATACTGCTGCTGGAGTTTGTGCCTTCTGATTGGCGGTATCCTGGAATTTTAATACTGTATAAATACTAGTTCCCAATACAGCCAAAGATACAATTATTGCTATAAAAATGCGTGGACGTAAAATCGACTGAGGAGATATTGAACCGTCTAGCTTTGAGTTTTGCACAATAGCATACCTTATTGGCTGATTCAAATTAGGGAAAAATCGAATTTTGGAAATGTCTTGATCAACTTTGATAGATGTCTATTTGAAAGCTATACTGTTTTTCACTTCATTCTTGAGATTACTGTTACAGCTACTTTTATATGCTCAAAAAAAAGAATGATCTGTAAGATACAAAACTAAATTGTATAGTTATATATATGATTATACTAAACCGACTAGTCTAGTAAATTGTTCATTAAAGACAATTGATTATTTGCTGACTTTATAAAACATACTTTCGAGTAATGGGTTATAGTAGGAGGCGAAAGTATTATTTTTTTAAGATTCAAGCTTTCAAAACGTCCTAACTATCTGGCTACAGCTATACTTTCTTAAAATGTCCTAATTTGTATACTCTTTGCTACACAAACTACAGAAATTTTTCAGACTGTTTGCCAATTAAGGATTATTGAAAAATGGTACATCCACAAAGTTGGGTAAATTGATCGCTCAAGTTCAGCAGATGAAGTAGAAAAATTCTGCAAGAGGCAATATACCCGACTTTTCAAACACTTTCTTACCAAATCATACCTAAATTTAAAACAAAACCCTTTAAAACATCTTCTCCTGATAACGTAGCAGGAGAATCTAATATTTCAACATTTTGGTCTTGTCTATAAATCTCAACTTTTCGAGATTTACGATTAATTAACAAGCCTAAACGCACACCATTATCTAGATATTCTCTCATCTTTTCCTGAGCAACCTTTAAACTATTACTTGGGGAAAGTAATTCAACCACAAAATCAGGACAAATAGGAGGAAACTTTTCTTTTTGTTCACTAGTTAAAGCATCCCATCTTTCTAATTTTATCCAAGAAGCATCAGGGGAACGATCTGCACCATTAAGTAATTTAAAACAAGTAGAAGAATCAAAAGCGATACCAGTACCATCAGCATCAGTCCAATTCATTAATTGTTGAGTAATTCTTGCATTCTTATTTCCCGTTTCTCCCCCCGTAGGTGGCATAATTGTTAATTCTCCATTTGCGCTGCGTTCAAACTTCAAGTCCTTATTTGCTTGACATAGATTAAAAAATTGTTCATCTGTCAGTTCCAGTACTGGTTTGAGATTGACTGTAAAAGTATTCATAGCGATGTTCCAGATTAAATATTAAAGCAGCAATTGTAACTACCTTAGATACTATTCTATGTTTCATTACCCCGTGAGCAACGAGCGATCAATCGCACCTCTGCACATTCCCAAACGCCATACCTACGCTAACGCTGATTCTATGATGGAATTGTAGGCGATCGCTTTACAGAAAACCTCAAAAATAAGGCAATTGTCTATTGTGTAAGAGAGTGCGATCGCAATAGTTATTCTAATAAACAAGCAGATATCAAGCCCATCTTGGGTGTTTGTACCATTTTGACTCAAATAAGAAATGCTTCCAAGGCGGGTACGTCTATCCATTTTGATGCAGCATGAGATTGATGGGATAAATCCATCAATAACTGAGAATAAACGCCTTCTCGTAGTGATGGTACGATTTGCTGTTGGCGGTCAATTCCCTGTACCCATTGGTCTACTACCCGGATAAATGCACAAATGCGCCCATCGTTGTAATGTTGGGGAAACTTTAACCGACTAGGTATTTCGATTTCCGTAAGAGGTTGACCAGACTGGGAACCCCAAATACGAAATCCGTGTATATAGTCTTTTTGATTTTCGCTGCCTAATACTAAAGTACCGCGATCGCCATATACTTCTAGCCAATGGGTTCTAGCTGCATGAACAACCGCACTGATGGTAACTTGGCAAGGTGTACCATCTGCCAATTCCAGCGACAGCAAACAATTATCGTCGGTATTCACAGGCTTTAATTTTCCGCTAGCAGGGTCAACTCGTGTCGGAATTGCAGTACTCAAGTAAGCGTTTAATCTGCGTACTGTTCCAAACAGCCAGTAAATGTAATCAAAGGCGTGTGAACCCAAAGAACCTAATGCGCCACCGCCTTTGTCTTGAGAAGAATACCAATTCCAAGGTCGGGAAGTATCTGCACGGGAAGAACCTAACCAATCAATTTTAACCAAGCGCTTGTTACCTACATAGCCAGTTGACAACACTTCAGCGAATAGTTGCCATTCCGGTACAAAACGAAATTCAAAATCTACAGTCGCAGTTACCCCTTGATTTTTCGCTAATTGATATAATTCTTGGGCTTGAGATACATTTAAAGTTAAAGGTTTTTCTATCAATACATGTTTGCCAGCTTGCAAGACTGCTTTTGCCATTTCATAGTGCAGAAATGGCGGTGTGGCGATACTAACTGCTTGCACTTCTGGTAATACAAGAATATTTGCAATATTGTTACATGCATGAGGGATATGATGAAAGTCGGCAATTGTTTTAGCTTGATTAATATCTCGATGATAAACTGCAACAACTTCAGTGCGATGATGCGCCTGAAATCCGGGAATATGGACTTTTTGACCAAATCCAGTACCAACAACTGCAACACCAATTTTATTTGGATTCATGATATCTTTCCCTATCAAAAACAACTGACAACTGACTCGCATCGCGTAAATAAATTTACCGCAAAACTCGCATAGTCAAAGGATAGCGGTAATGTTGTCCCTTATATGCTTTGATGGCGGCGAAAGTGACTATAAATGCTTGCAATAACATTAATATAACAATTAACCACATCCACACAAATAATAAACCATCTAAAACTGTATTAACTTCATTAATCTCACCATGAGTAGTGACTGCAATACCGCAGCTAGCTAATACTAATAATAAAGATATAATGATTGCAATTAAAATATATAAAGTCACTGAAATTTGAAAATTTAAAGATTCTTTGCCTTGAAAATCAATCCAGGGATATTGTGATTTTTTGCATCGCCAAATTATCAATGGTGCGAGGATATTTAATGGCAAATATAATGGAATGCCTAGAAACACCACAACAAACAATAATACCCACGCCAACAAAGCCGAGATATGACACAACATCGCCCATATCCGCATTTGCTGTTTGTGTTTTTTGATCATGGCTGTTTCTTTTTAGATAGATTTAAGGAATGATTCCTTAACCACACTATCGGTAAACTCAGCCAAATAAAAGCTTAAAATCTCAGAATTTCTCGGTCATAATTTTCTGGAAGTGGTTCTACTTCCCAGACTACGCCCTCTTTTGCTTCTAAAGCGACTTCTATGTAAAGTTGTTCTACGGCAGTGGTAGCGATATCTTCGTTGTTAGGGAAAGGCTGTAAATCTTCGGTTAGGAGTCTTAGTTTAAAACCACCAGGAATGGCTGCGCCTACAGCAGTGTTACGTAACTCAAAGCGCCAATATTGTGCGTCTGGTTCACCTTGGGGTGTAATTAGCAGTTCATATAATTGACCTGCGATCGCTAATTGGCGTGATAAAGTAACTCGTGTTTGTCTTTGTTCTACACTCCGAGATGCAGCAGCACTTAATTCTAAATTCAAGCGTTCCCAACCAATAGCTTGCGCTACCTGAGAAATACCACTCTGCAACCATTGCAGAACTGACCGCTGTTCTGGTAATCCTAAACGTCGTTCATACAAACTTTGTCGCCAGCCGCCATGTTCAATTAATCCTCCCCATAATTCCCAAGGGCTGGCTAAACGGGGAGTAATAATTTCGGGCTTTCCCAGACGAGTAATTAAGTTTTGTGCTTGTGTTTGTGATAAAGTCGGCAACGCCATAATATTGCTGCGTGTAGGCTCCTGGGGACAAATTTGTCTCGCCACCATTAGCACACTAACATCAGCGATCATATCAATAGCATCTACAGCATAAGTGCGATCGCTGGCATCATAATTACCTTGAATTTTCAATTGTTCGTGGGTACAGTAGCCCCAAACCCTGACATAGCCTTCATCTGAATCTACTTGCACACCTAAATAATAATCACCAGCCCAACTCGGAATATCTACCCATTCTTGGCAAACTCGCAATTCACTTAAATCAAATGTCTCGTTGGGAACCAAAATAAATCGAGTCGTGTCTAATGTGATTGCGGTTCCACTCACCAATTCCCAAAAACTGGGTAAAACAGTGGTAGTTGGCCAAACCTGAGCCTGGGAAGTAAAATCCTCTTGCAGCCACGGCAAAACAGCACTCAAGCAAAGTTGATTCAAGTAAGCTTGATAACCGGAACCAGGATGAGAAAAAGCTTGACGATCAAGATCTGTGGTGGGAGGAATTTCTAAAATTAAATCTGTGGAAGCAAAACTTAATATATTGGTGTCAGGGGTCATAGTGGTTACTCCAGGGAACTTTTTGTTATAGCAAAGAGCATATAGATTATGAAAGCTTGAATATCAGAAACAGTAATATTTTTCCCTTAGATAACTCCAAAAAATAAATTATCTAATTTATTCAGGTTCTATTTTTCTTACTTCCCCCTGCTCCCTTCTTCCCTGCTATGCTGAGGCAACCAGGGAAAAGTTCTATTCCCGGCACAAAGGACGTGAAAATCTTTTTTAGCACAGGTTAGTGAGGAGATACACTGTAGTAATTATGCAACCATTCCTCCATCACGTTACTCATACTGGTAAGTAGGTCTGATGTCACCGCAATATGCAGAGTATCTTGACTCCAATTAGCCAAAGACCGCAGCAAAGTTTCTCTGGCTTTGGTCAGTCGCCGCGAAACCGTGTATTGCTTCATGTCTAATTGTTTGGCAATTGTATCTTGATTTAATTGTTGAGCGTAGTACAGTTGCAAAATCTGCTGTACTTGCAGTTCTAGTTGAGCGATCGCCTCGACTAAAAGTTTGTTAATATCAGCTTTTTGAGAGTTTCGGGTTTGTTCTTCTTCTTGGGTAACAAGTTGATGAATTAGGGATTGTTGTTCTGTCCCTGGTAGATTATCTAGTAACTCCCATGAATCATCACCACCTTTGGATACATTTAGTGAATTTGGGGTGGGGTAAAGATATTTGCGTGCAGCTTTAGCAATACTTAATAGCCACTTTTCGAGAGTTTGTGGGTTGACTTGTTGAGGGCTTTGTGAATTATAAGCTTGAGCGATCGCTTCCCAAGTTTCATGATCTGGTCTGGAAAGTTGCCGAGAATTACTGGCTTTTGTGGGTACATACAGAGTTTTAAAACAGTTCCAAGCCAGAACATAATTAACTATCGTGTCTGAGGATAAACCTGCATTTTGTAAAGACTCTTGCAAACGTTTTTGAGAAATTTTTCGTAACAGACCCCAATCTGTACAGATATCAACTTCGCGGCGTTGGCGCAAAGTTTCCCGAATAGCACTGCCAAAAATAATGCCAGCATAGTTTTTGAGAGTATTGCCTTGTTCAGGATTAAAACCTTTGAGGACTCTATCAACTTGGGCGATCGCTATTTGAAAACAGTCTGATAGTTTGTACTGCGTACTGACAAAGCTAGTGGCTGTTTTTTGCGATGTCCAGTAACAGGGTTCTTGTAAATAGGCCGCTAAATGTTGTTTAGCCAAAAGTTTAGTTTCAGAGACTTGCCAAAATTTATACCAGTACAACACCCAAAAAATCTCTGAAGTTTCTTTTGGTGTATGAGAAAGACAACTTTTGATACTGCGATGCAATCTTGATTCTATTGCCCAATGACTAAAGCGATCGCCATCAAACTGCACAAAAGTCGAAAAAATTTCAATAATATTTTGCCGAGGTTGCATAAAAAATTAAAAGCCGACTTATAAAAAAAGTGAAGGTAGGCATTATTGAACGCCTGCACAAACTTTACTACAAGGAAGGAAAGCTATGTTTCGGTTAACACTGAAATCTTTAATACTTGGTGGAATGGTAGCCATATCTACTACAACTAGTGTTTTCGCTCAAGTACCGAGATTAGAAAACTTGCAATTAGTACAAGCACCTAGCTTTAGTTGTGGTCGCTATCTTCGCACATATATTGTTAAACCTTTAGATAACCGCAAAGGTTCTGGTATCCGCTGCGTCAAATTCAGCGAAGGTAAACCGGGAACTACAGTTCCCAGGCTAGCATGGTACGGCGAAGGTAAGTGGGGCAATGCGACCTATCGTCATGTTGGACAAGCTATATACAGAAATTCCAACCTTGTCGGTTTCGCTTCTGACATTTATGGCAACGGAGAAAATACCAACAATAACTTCCCCGGTAATCTAAATGTGCAAGTCCTGGGTTCAACCATTCGTGTGACTGGTGCATGGAATGAAGAATGGCAATTAGTTAGGGCTACAAACTACAATCCTTTGCCCAGACCACGTACTTGTGGCGGATATTTCGATCAATATAAAGTTTCTGACCTTGCAGGAAGCCGCCGAGGTTCTGGCTTGCGTTGTGTTCTCCGCGTTGGCCCAGATAACACAACTTGGTTTGGCAATGGTAACTGGGGAGGTTCCACTTATTCTCACATCGGCACTCGTTCTTTTGATGGTCATGGTGCTGCTGATATTTGTGGTGCTGGTTTTGGTCCTATTTGTAACAACTTTGGTTGGGGTTCTTTAAAACTCAATTCTGTTCCTGGTGGTTTTAATGTCACAGGTGCTTGGAGTGAAAAATGGCGCTAATTGGGAACTGCAAAATATGCAGATACTTAAGGTAAATTTCTCCAAATTATCAGAGTTATATCTACCAAATATGTCATTAAAGACTGTATCTAGCCAAATAATAATTACTATTAATGGAGTGTTAATCAAATGTTGAAAAGTTCTTTAACTCTTGCTACTAGTGCAATTTTATCTGCTGCTTTAGTCAGTCCTGTTTTAGCTGCACCTGCCGATTTTGTTGGTACTTGGGTAAATAAAGATGCCAATACTCGCGGTGTAACTCGCTTGGTTATTACTTCAGCAGGTGGTAATAAATTAAATATTCGAGTGTTTGGTCAGTGTCATCCTAGTGATTGTGATTGGGGAACTAAACCATTAGTTACCTATGGTGTCAATGTTCAAGATACTAACCATAGTTATGCTACAGCCAACTATAATAAGGGGTTTGCCAATTCTTTCTTGACTTTAAATCACGCAGGTCAACAAGTAATGTTGCAAGGCTACACTCAGTTTTTAGATAATAGTGGTCGGCAAAATTACTATTCTCGCGAGTACTTTCAACGACAACCTAGAGTGAGAGTTCCTGTAGATATTCGTCAATTACCTGCTACTCCATTCAGGTAATGAACAACAAGATCCCCGACTTCTCAAAGAAATCGGGGATCTAAGTCTTTTAGTTAAAATCATCTAACATTAATCTGGACTAAGTTCTTGCTGCCAATCTTTGGAGATTAATAATGACCAAAAAAAAATCCTAATACCGCTAAACCAGCTATGCCATCAGTCCAGATTAAAAGGTGCATCTTCGTTGAAAACTGTGATAAATTCCCATAAAAGTAATGTCCTGGGCTAGCTAAACCTGTCAATGAATAGATAAACAAACAGCCATAAGCAAGCCAAAATTTTTGATATTTATATAACCAATACCCCATAATTCCTATGACTGTAAGAATAAACCATAATTGATAAATTGAAGGGGCAGTAATCCATTTTGGTTGGGGATACTGCTCAATAAAAAAGTAATTATCGGTAAAGTGAAGACCTGTAGAAATGATGTTGATAATTAGCAAAAGTTTCAATAATCCCTGACCCTTGGCTGCAAGTGTCATCATCAGGTTTCCTCAAATTTAATAGTCTATGACTTAATGTAAAGTCACGATCGCCAGTTTTTCCGGATTAGCCAAAACCCAACTGAAGAGATAATGTATATTGCATCTTTGTACTAAACTTATGGATTTGCCTCAACGCGTATCAATTCGTTACAAAGACACACCCTACAACACTAATGAGATACGCTTAAAAACTTTCCGACTAGCGCTACAAATATGGGAAGAACAAACCAAACCTAGAAAAACAGAGCTTTATACATTTATATCAGCTTGCATAAAGCAGGTAGACCGTCAAGATCGTTTTATGTTTTCTCTGCTATTCGTCGAATTAACAGACCTGATCCGTAATTCTACACTTGATAGGGGAACGAGAGAAGTATTGATTAAAACAGCTTTTAGTGAGTTTGCTTACGCTTTAACAGACTTTGAAGATAGCAATAAAAAAGATTAGTATTACTTATTAGTACAGCATGACAGAAATAAACCACCGATAAGAAATGTCTAAAACCCTTGTAAAAAGTAATTACGTAAAGCCTGCGGCATAGCTGCGCTTAGAGCGTAGCGGTAGCGAGTCCGCGATAGCGACGTAGGAGCGTCATTACGAATTACAAGCTACTTTATTCGTCTCTATTATGGCTGTTTTTGTCGCGTTTGATACTTTCTTCTAAAGCTTGAATTTGTTCACGACGAGCTTCTAACTCTAGAGAACGACGTGCCAAATCTTGATTTTGCAATGTCAGAGATTGTCGCCATTGTTCGGCTCGTTCTGCTTCTTGTTGTAAGAAATCTGGGGTAATACCAGTGCTAAGATAGGCTTGAATTAAATGTAAAACCCAGTTAGTAGCATCTTCTAACTTAATAATGTCACCTGTAGGGGAAAGCTCAACTAAAACTAGCAATTTTTCGCTCATAGTATTTCCTTTCCCTAGCAAGATGAAAGCTTCTTCTGGGATAATTGCCCAGACTTGATCAATTTCCTGACGCGCTAACAAGCGCAACTGATACTGATCTAAAAATTCATTTCTATGTACCTGGGCTAGATATAGCATGGTCTTCGCTTGGCTCCAACTTGAAATTTAAAATAAAAAACGCTTTTTGATAATTAGGTAAATTCTAGTCATAAAATTACCATAGCCGTTGGTTTCGACTACTTCGACTGCGCCCTTTGACTACTTCGACTACGCTCAGTACAAGTGCGCTCAGGCTAAACTCATACCAAGTTGTAGTCAAATATGATATTCCGTCATTGCGACTGGAACAAAGTCGAAGGAAGCAATCTCATCAACCTTGAACTACTACAATAGAACGCAAATTAGTATCAGTACAAGTTCGCTCAACCAACTGAGGGGTCGATAGTTGAGCGAAATTGAAACAAGAATCTCCTATTACACCAGTAGGTTTGATGGTGAGAGTGTCAAGTCGCTTCGCTCCAATTCGTAATTACTAATGGGCTACGCTTTGCTGCGCTCTAAGCGTAGCTATGCCGCAGGCTTTACGTAATTCGTAATTAATACCCCATGAATAAATTTAGGGGCTTGAAACCCGAATGAATTACTTATTAATTTTGTCCGTAATTACGAATTACGAATTATTTGGTCAATGCAGCTATGCCTACAGCAAGGCTTGGAGGCGATCGCGCAGAATTTCTACTTGTTTTTCAGCTTCGGTTAAAGCATCTCGCGCTCCTTGGACTACATCTGGTCTAGCTTTATCCACGAAATTAGAATTACTTAACCTTGCACTGAGAGAATTAACTTCTGCTTCAGCTTTGTTGAGGCTTTTTTCTAACTTGGCGCGCAGTGTGGCAGTATCTACAACATCGCCAGTCAAAGGAATTACTACTTGTACTGTACCAATTACACCAGCAATTTCTTTTTCTGGTGCTTGTGTTGATTCTGTCTGAGGTAAGTTCTGCTGGTCAAGAATTGGCATTAATAGTCGGTTCCAAAACTTTTGTCTAGCCTGAGCATTAAGCAAGTTTTGGGCAATAAACCAAGTAGCATAAACCAAGCCAACCATTTCTAAGAAAGTTCCTAAAATAGGAACACCATTCATAGCATTGCCAATCGCTAAACCGATCCTGCCAAAAACAATTACCACAATGATTAAACCAATTACCTTCAAACCTCTTTGAGGCTTTTTCGCAGTTGCTGTTTGGCTATTTTGCTGATCAGCAATAGTTAAAGTCTCCACCTTAGCTAAATCTTGAATGTAAGCCTGTCCAGCAGTTAAAATTTGCCTTTCTTGAGCATTTTCACTTTGTAAATTCGCTGTTACTTTCGCTCCTGGTTTGATATCAGCTTCCGCGCGTAAATTCCGAATTGTGCGGATAGTGCCAATTAATAATTCAAACTCTTCCTCCAAAGCCGAAGCAATCAAATCATTATCAACTTGCGGATAGAGTTGTAAAGCTAAAGTTTGTTTTGAATCTGCTGGTTGTTGAGTGAGAGTCTGCCAAATCTCCTCAGTAATGTGGGGCATAAAAGGATGCAGGAGTTTTAAAATTCCTTCTAGTACATAAGCTAGGATTTGTTGAGCAACTCGCCGGGAGGAAGCATCTGCACTTGGTTGGAGGCGAGATTTTACTAGTTCAATATACCAATCACAAAAATCACCCCAGATAAACTCATACAGCCCTTTCGCTGCTTCACCTAAACCGTAATTGTCGATGTAACTGGCAGTTTGTTTAATAACTTGATGATAGCGAGAAAGAATCCAGCGATCGCTAATTTCTGTAGGAATTGGTTTTCCTAATTGTTGTGGTGTCTGTTCATCCAAGTTCATCATCACAAACCGAGCCGCATTCCACAACTTGTTAGCAAAGTTACGGGATGCTTCTACTGATGGAGATTCATCCTTTTTGCGATCATATTCCAAGCGGATATTTTGACCAGCACCGACAACTTCCTTAACCATCGTGTAGCGCAGGGCATCAGTACCATATTTACCAACTAATAATAATGGGTCAATTCCATTACCTTTAGTCTTAGACATCTTTTGACCATTTTCATCCAGCACCAACCCGTGGATGTAAACATCTTGAAACGGCATTTGCCCAGTGAAATGACCAGCCATCATCGTCATTCTGGCAACCCAGAAAAAGATGATATCAAAACCTGTAACTAAGGTACTGGTAGGATAATAAGTAGCTAAATCCTGGGTTTGTTCTGGCCAGCCCAAAGTCGAAAACGGCCAAATTCCGGAAGAAAACCAAGTATCCAATACATCTGGGTCTTGTTTTAACTGGACATTTTCACCAAATTGTGATTTCGCTTTTTCCCAAGCTGCGTCTGCTGATTTGGCCACAACAAACGGGGTGCTATCGGTAATTTGACCACCCGTTTCACTGACAGCATACCAAGCCGGAATTTGATGCCCCCACCATAATTGACGAGAAATGCACCAATCTTTGAGTTTGACTAACCAATCACGATAAACCTTAGTCCAACGTTGGGGGACAAACTCCGGAGAACTTTGTTGGTCAAGGAATTGTAGGGCTTGGTCAGCCATTGGGCGAATTTTGACAAACCACTGAGTTGACAGCAAAGGTTCAATCGGGACTTTACCGCGATCGCTATAAGGAATGGTATGCTTATAATTCTCTACCTTCACTAAAACGCCATCTGCTTCTAGGCGAGAAACTACATTTTTTCTAGCGACAAAACGATCTTGTCCTTGAAACTCACCAGCATTTTCGTTGAGTGTGCCATCCTTATTAAGAATATTAATTAACGGTAGATTGTGGCGCTTACCCATTTCAAAATCATTGGGGTCATGGGCAGGAGTTACCTTGACACAACCTGTTCCGAATGTGGGGTCAACAAACTCATCACCAATGATAGGAATTTCCCGGTGCATTATTGGCAGAGTTAGCGTTTTGCCAATTAAATGCTGATATCTTTCATCATTGGGATTAACTGCTACCGCGGTATCACCCAACATAGTTTCTGGTCGAGTCGTCGCTACTTCCACATAACCAGAATTATCTGTCAGCGGATAGCGGAAATGCCAAAGATTTCCGTCAACTTCTTGGTTATCTACCTCCACATCAGACACCGCTGACTGGGAAGCCGGACACCAATTTACTAAGTACTCGCCACGATAAATTAATCCTTCTTCGTAGAGACTTACAAAAGCGGATACCACGGCTTTTGATAAACCCTCATCCATCGTAAACCGTTCCCGCGACCAGTCTACTGAGACCCCTAAGCGTCGTAGCTGATTGAGAATCGTTCCCTCAGACTCCGCTTTCCATTGCCAAGCGCGTTCTAGGAATTGTTCACGTCCTAACTCTTGACGAGTTTTGCCTTCTTTTTTGAGTTGCTTTTCTAGCATCGTATGAACGGCGATGCTAGCGTGGTCAGTTCCGGGTAGCCATAAGGTATTGCGCCCCTGCATCCGGTGGTAGCGGATGAGGACATCAATTAAGGCATACTCAAAGGCGTGACCCATGTGCAAGCTACCAGTGACATTAGGTGGCGGAATCACAATGCAATAAGGTTCGCCGCCATGATTGGGGTCAGCTTTGTAGACTTGATTTTCTTCCCAGAATTTTTGCCATTTGGCTTCGGTGGTAAAGGGGTCGTAGAGGCTGGGGAGATTGGGAATGGTTGCGGTCATGCTGGGAAAACTAAGGTGGAAGGACTCTAATAAATTTTGCCACAGGGTTGAGAGGGTTTAATGGAAACGAACCGCCAAGACGCCAAGAACGCCAAGAGAGAGGAACCAAGTCAGGAGGTTGATAGACTTGCTTATGCTGTGATAGGGGCAGCAATTGAGGTGCACCGGGTGTTGGGACCGGGGTTTTTGGAGGAGGTGTATAAGGAGGCGCTAATTATAGAGTTTTTCAGGTGCGGGATACCTCATGTGGTTGAGAAGTCGGTAACAGTAAATTACAAAGGACATGAGGTAGGAAAGGGCAGATTAGATTTTCTGGTTGCTAACTGTCTAGTTGTAGAATTAAAAGCTGTTCAGAATTTAGCCCCAATTCACGAAGCACAAGTCCTCTCATACCTCAGAATGACTAATTACCCTCTAGCCCTCCTCATCAACTTTAACGTCCCTCTCCTCAAAGAAGGCATCAAGCGTATTATCCTGTACTCTTAATATTCTCTTGGCGCTCTTGGCGTCTTGGCGGTACCCTTCGGGAAGCCACTTCGTGTCTACGTTAAAAAAAATCCATGAAACACCCAACCATCCCCCACACCCCCTGGTTTTACATCCCCACCCTATACTTTGCCTCCGGCTTACCCTACGTCATTATCAACACAGTATCCGTCATTTTTTACAAAAAACTCGGCATAGATAATGCCCAAATTGCCCTATGGACAAGCTTCCTCTATCTCCCTTGGGTAATCAAAATGTTTTGGGGCCCAATTGTCGATATTTACTCTACCAAAAGAAGATGGATACTCTACACCCAATTTGCTATGTTCTGCGCTTTGGGATTAGTAGCCTTTTGTTTACAATTGCCAAATTTCTTTTTTATCTCCCTAGCCGCATTAACAATTGGCGCATTTATTTCAGCAACTTATGACATTGCCACAGATGGTTTTTACCTACTAGCTTTAAGCCCAGAACACCAAGCCTTTTTTGTCGGTATTCGCTCCCTTGCTTACAGACTGGCTGTAATCTTTAGTTCTGGATTTTTAGTAGTTGTAGCTGGTCAGCTGGAAGTCTCCTTGAATAATATTCCTTTAAGCTGGACTCTAGCTATTGGCTGCTCGGCTTTAATTTTGGCGATACTTTTTATTTTCCATTGTTTAGTTTTACCTTTGCCTGAATCAGATACTGAACGACAACTACAAGCAACAGAGAAGATTCCATTTTGGACAATTATTAAATCATACTTTGCTCAAGAAAAGATTATAGCTGTTTTAGTATTTATCTTACTCTACAGATTGGGTGAAGCAATGCTGGTCAAAATAGCTTCTTTGTTTTTACTGGATAACCCAGAAGTTGGTGGACTCGGACTGACAACCTCAGAGGTAGGATTAGTTTATGGAACATTTGGCGTGTTATCGCTAATTTGTGGTGGTATATTAGGAGGATTAATAATTGCCAAATATGGGTTAAAAAAATGCCTATTGCCTATGGCCTTAGCATTGAATTTACCTGACTTGTTTTATGTTTATCTTGCTTATACTAAACCTTCACTAACATTAGTGTATCCTTTAGTTTCCTTGGAGCAATTTGGCTATGGAATTGGATTTACAGCTTTTAGTGTTTATTTAATGTATATTTCTCAAGGTGAATATAAAACATCTCATTTTGCCATATCTACAGGCATTATGGCTTTAGGAATGATGATACCCGGCTTAATTAGCGGTTATTTACAACAAGCACTGGGATACCCCTTATTTTTCGTTTTGGTCTGCTTCTTGACTATCCCCGGAATGATCACTCTATTTTTCATTCCTTTAGAGGTAGAAAAAAATAGTCCAACAAGTTAACAGAAATATTCGTGCGTTACATTATCACTAACGCACCTTAAAAGAAATAATTTAATTTTTATGCGTTATGTTTTAGGAATAGATGGGGGCGGTAGTAAGACTGTCTGTATCTTGATGAATGATGCGCGTCAAGTAATAGGACGTAGTGAAGCAGGGTCATCTAACTATCAAAGTATAGGTATTGCCGCAACATTAAAATCTATTCAATCTGCAATTTGCTCTGCTGTAACAAGTACGGTCAAAATTGAAGCGATTTGTTTGGGTTTAGCAGGTGTAGGACGCGCAGCAGATATCGAAAATGTCAAGGTTTTAGTGCAAGAATTACAAAATAGTCAACTGTTGCCGATTATTTGGGATTTACAACCATCTAATATTGTAATTTGCAACGATGCTTTAATTGCCTTGGTTGGCGGAGTTGGTCATGATGTCGGAATTGTCGCTGCTGTTGGCACTGGTTCGATAATTTTTGGGCGAAATCATCAAGGTAAGACGAAACGAGTTGGTGGTTGGGGATATATTTTAGGTGATGAAGGTAGCGCTTATAAAATTGCGATCGCTGGTCTGCAAGCAGCGTTAAAATCTTATGATGGACGTGAGATATCGACGAGTTTAGTAGAGAATTTTAAACAGCATTTAAGTTTGGCAAGTATAGAAGACTTAATAGAAGTAATTTATCGGCAAGGATGGAAAGTAAAAGAAATAGCAGCTTTAGCACCAATTGTAGATTTAGCCGCAGCGTCAGGTGATGAAGTAGCAAATAAAATAATTGATAATGCTGCCGAAGAATTAATCAAAGCAACTTCTACAGTAATTAATGCTATTTTTAGTCAAAATTCAGGTTTAGAAGTAATCACAACAGGAAGCGTGTGGCGTGGTAGCTCTAAGATACATGAAAGATTTACAGCATCGATTATTAATGAATTTCCTCATGCAAAAGTGATTTTTCCGAGATTTGAACCTGCTTATGGTGCTGGTTTGTTAGCGTTGCAGAGATTAACGAGATAACAAAACCTGAAGCCAAGTAGGATTAAAGATATGAATAGCATCAGCAATAAACTCTCGTAGAATGCAAATAAGCAAGCTGTAATCACAAGCGAGATATCACATACATCAGGAGTAGGACTGGATGGCTACAAATTCACCAAAACGGCTTAGTCAGCAGTTCGTCAGGTGGTTGCTCGAAAAAGACCGCAAAGAGCAAGAAGGAGCGTATCATAAGGAACAATCGCATCAGCAGCATCCTTGGTGGCAGGTTATGTGTCTGACTGGTGTCGATTATTTTTCCACCCTTGGTTATCAACCTGGTATTGCTGCATTAGCAGCAGGCGCTCTTTCACCTCTGGCTACCTTGATTTTGGTGCTGTTAACACTATTTGGGGCATTACCGATTTATCGACGTGTTGCTGCCAAAAGTCCTCATGGTGAAGGCTCTATTGCAATGCTCGAACATTTGCTGTCCTGGTGGCAAGGTAAGTTATTTGTCTTATGTCTGCTTGGTTTTGTGGCTACAGACTTTATTATTACTATCACTCTTTCTGCGGCTGATGCTACTGCTCATATTATTGAAAATCCGCTGATACCAAGTCTGTTTCACCAACAGCAGATAGGTATTACGTTGCTATTAATAACATTGCTAAGTGTAGTTTTCCTGAGAGGTTTTCAAGAAGCGATTGGTATTGCAGTATTTTTGGTGGGAGTTTATCTGCTATTAAATTTTGTTGTCATAAGTGTCGGTGTGTATCAAATTTTAAATCATTCAGATGCGATCGCAGCATGGCAAACTGCACTTTTTGCCCGCCATTCTAATATTTTTGTGATGCTCGGTGTATCAACATTGTTATTTCCTAAACTCGCACTAGGATTATCGGGTTTTGAAACTGGCGTGACTGTGATGCCCCTTGTCAAAGGTAGTAGCAGTGATATTGATAGTCATCCTCAAGGACGTATCCGTAATACACGCAAGTTGCTGACTACTGCCGCAGGCATCATGAGCTTATTTTTACTTACTAGCAGCTTTGTAACTACACTACTAATTCCAACCGCAGAGTTTCAAGCTGGAGGCAAAGCCAATGGACGTGCCTTGGCTTATCTCGCACATTTATATCTAGGTAATGGCTTTGGCACAATTTATGACCTGAGTACTATTACTATTCTCTGGTTTGCAGGTGCATCTGCAATGGCAGGGCTGCTGAATATCGTACCTCGCTATCTGCCACGCTATGGAATGGCTCCAAATTGGGTTTTAGCAACACGACCCTTGGTATTAGTCTATACAGTCATCGCTTTTGTAGTCACAATCATCTTTCAGGCGAACGTAGAAGCTCAAGGTGGAGCTTATGCAACTGGTGTATTGGTATTGATGAGTTCAGCTGCTTTGGCTGTAACTTTATCAGTTCATCGACGCAGAGCCAAGCGAGGAACAGTTGTTTTTGCCATAATCACGCTGCTGTTTATATACACTACTATTATCAACATTATCGAAAGGCCTGAAGGAATTAAGATTGCTGCATTCTTTATTAGTGCTATAATTCTGACCTCGTTGATTTCCCGTGTTTGGCGCTCTACCGAACTGCGAGTAGAACGAATCGAAATTGACGAAACTGCCCGCCAGTTTATTGCTGAACAAGGACAAGGGGCAATTAGGCTAATTGCTAATCGATTGAATGCAGGTGATGTGCAAGAATATTTTTTAAAAGAAACAGAGGTACGCCAGGACAACCATATTCCGCTGGATGATCCTATTTTGTTTTTGGAGATTATGGTAGCTGATGCCTCAGAATTTGCCGACGTAATCAGAGTTAAGGGAGTACAAGTTGGGGATTATCATATCTTACGGGCTGAAAGTGCAGCAGTTCCCAACGCGATCGCAGCTTTACTTCTCTATATTCGTGATCTTACAGGTAAAATTCCTCATGCTTATTTTGGTTGGGTAGAGGGCAATCCCTTACAGTACTTGCTGCGTTTTATCTTATTTGGTGAAGGTGATATTGCTGTAGTCACCCGCGAAGTTCTGCGTAAGGCAGAGAAAGATCCCGAACGTCGTCCTGGCATTCATGTCGGCGGTTAAAATTAGCAAATTATTCTTTCTTAACTGTTTGATGTGGTTATTTTATCCTCAATATAAGTAGGTAGGCTTAAATAATTATTGTTGAAATAAGGCAGGGGGTAGGGGGAGAAAGAGTTTGAGCCTTATTTACTTTTCGTTATATAGCTTGGTTTTATTGCACCGACTTACTTAACTATGAGAATACTTTGAAGTATTGTAAATGAAAAAGAGAGAATAATAGAATTTTATATTTATGTTGGAACTACATTCTTGTTTGAAACGTCTTGTTCAGTAAAATGTAGCAAGTAATGAAAATTAACTTGTAATTTGGATACGTAAATAGCAAATGAGCAAGTGATATTACGTAGCTAAAGAATTTGTTCCCTTTCTATAGTCAGGAAGAAAATGCCAAAAATACTGAATACAAAAGGCATTTTTTTGTAATATCATGTGCGCGTAATTAGTTATAATTCCCGCATCTGTGCATAAAGCATGAAACCCTCTTTCTCTCTGCTAAGAGCCTCCTGCCCCCTGCGGTCTTAATGACAAGTCTTTAACCAGACACGATATAATTCCTAGACTCAAAAGCGGGATATACTTAATCTTTTATACTGATGAATCTACCCTTCAGTAGAAATTTTAGCGTTGTTGTCTTGTTATCAGGTATCGGAATTTACAGTTTATTAATATCTTCAAAACAGGGAATAAATACAGTTTTCAAAAATCAAGATCTTTGTTTTAATGTACAAGAAAAAAAGTTCTCTAGTATTTCAGGAAATTTACTGTGTACAAACGCATATCACTGATAGTTAGTGTCATGTTATTAGGATGTTATGGTGTTACTATCCCCTCGGTAGCTCAAGCTCAGGTATTAGTAGCGCAAGCTAGAAATCCTGAGTTGAAGGAAATGTTAGAACAAGGACGCAGACTAGTAGATGGCGGTGACTATAATGGGGCGATCGCTATTTATCAACAAGCCGCTACCCTAGATCCTAAGAATGCCAAAATCTATTCTGGAATTGGCTACTTATACGCCCAACAAGGAAACTTCCAAGGGGCGCTAGCTTCTTATCGTCGTGCTATTGGGATTGACCCCAACAATAGCGATTTTTACTATGCTGTAGGTTATATCAAAGGTAATTTGGGCGATACACCTGGAGCCAAGGAAGCTTATCGTCGTTCCATACAGTTAAACCGCAATCATGTCAATGCCTATTTGGGACTGGGTATAACCCAGGCTCGAATGGGAGACTATGAAGCAGCTAACTGGGCTTATGAACAGGCAATTAGCATCGATAAGAACAATCCCCAAACTTACGAGTTTATGGCTTCAATGTATAAACAGCGACGACAAACAAAACAAGCAAATAGCGTTCTGCAAAAAGCTCGTGTCTTATACCAAAGGCAGAATGATTCGGATGGAATGGCCAGAGTTGATGCCATGTTGCGAGAATTAGGCGGATGAAAGTAATTCAATTAACGTCTTGTTAGTTTGACAAAAGCGAAATGTGGGTGTGAGGAGTAACCCAATTTTTCGTTTCTCAGCAATTCCAGAACCAACTCACAAATTTAACTACAGCTGTACTTATAGCTAAGAACCTTTATTGGTTATTCAGTTTGCGATCGCTCATCTGTTTATTCCCAGATACAGATCGATTTTCGCTCGTTTTGGCACTGCGATCGCATCAACATTATAGATGATTTGCCAAATATTGATATTCCAGTTATAGCAGTATCCGCAATTATTAGGACATAATTGTTTCAAAGGTTACTTTACCAGATGTACCTCATTCAAACGAGAAGCCCTAAATCTCATTCTTTAATTGATCGATGAGATACAATCTGCACTTCTCCAGAAGTATTGACATCTTAAATTTATTAAGCATTCGTATTGCATATTCTCAAAAAACGTTATAAATTATTAAGTTATAGGGGAATAAATCAATTTGTATATCAAGAACTAAATCCTGATTAAGTAAATCTACTGTTTGAGGTTTAAACTTCACAAAAATCTCAAACAGTAACGGAGATGCATTTTTGTTTGGTAAAGCACAGTTTTGGACTACAGAAACGAAACAACGAATCATCTAAAATTGTCAGAAACATCTAATAATTTGAGTTGAAAAAATAGCTAGCTACAATTCACTCAAAAGATTATTGATTAAAACCAAATTAACTGTTAATTAAGCTGCTTAAATTTTATCAGCTTAAGTTTTTTATTGCTAAAAAATTGTTTTTGTTGTGCTGAAAATAGCAGAAATAATTACTTAAAGCATATCCATCCACTACACATACCCACATTTAATGGAGTGATTCTGATAATGCACGTAAATGAATTACTAACAGAAGAAAATATAGAAGAACAAGCATGGAAAGCGCTAGAGCAATCAATTCTCTACTATCAAGGTCGTCCTATTGGAACTGTAGCAGCCTATGATGCATCTGTAGAGGCACTAAATTATGACCAATGCTTTATTAGAGATTTTGTGTCTTCAGCTTTAATTTTTTTGATTAAAGGTAGAACAGATATTGTTCGTAATTTTCTCGAAGAAACCTTAAAGTTACAGCCTAAAGAAAGACAATTAGATGCCTATAAACCTGGAAAAGGATTAATACCAGCTAGTTTCAAAGTTATATCGCTCAATGGTCAAGAATATTTAGAAGCAGATTTTGGTGAACACGCCATTGCCAGAGTTACACCTGTTGATTCTTGTTTATGGTGGATTATTTTATTGCGTGCTTATGTCATCGCTACCAAAGATTTTTCCATAGTATATAAACCTGAATTTCAAAACGGTATCAGGTTAATTATGGAAATCTGCTTAGCGAATCGTTTTGATATGTACCCAACGCTATTGGTTCCAGATGGCGCTTGTATGATTGACCGTCGCTTAGGTATCTATGGTCATCCTTTAGAAATTCAAGTTTTATTTTACACAGCATTACGCGCTGCGCGTGAAATGCTGATTTGTAATGGTAATCAAGATATTGTGGCAGCAATTGATAACCGCTTACCGCTATTATGCGCTCATATTCGTCAGCATTACTGGATAGATATTTATCGCCTCAATGCAATTTATCGCTTTAAGAGTGAAGAGTATGGCAAAACAGCAGTCAATCTGTTCAATATATATGTAGATTCCCTTCCTTATTACGAATTGGACAAATGGCTACCTCGAAAAGGTGGTTATTTAGCTGGGAATGTCGGACCATCTCAATTAGATACTCGCTTCTTTTCATTAGGTAACTTGATGGCTATTATTTCAGATTTGGCTACTGAAGAACAGTCGCAAGCGATTATGACTCTTATCGAAGAAAGATGGGATGATTTAGTGGGAGATATGCCCATGAAAATCTGTTTCCCAGCCTTGGAACATGAAGAGTATAGAATTGTCACAGGCTGTGACCCTAAAAATATACCCTGGTCTTATCATAATGCTGGCAGTTGGCCAGTTTTAATGTGGATGTTGGCAGCTGCATCTGTAAAAACTAATAAAACAGGTTTAGCCAGAAAAGCTATTGAAATTGCTCAAGCACGCCTCGGTGAAGATGAATGGCCAGAATATTACGATGGTAAGAAGGGAAGATTGATTGGTAAACAAGCGAGAAAATATCAAACTTGGACAATTACTGGGTATTTATTAGCAAAAGAACTAATAGCTAATCCTAGTTATTTACCATTAGTCAGTTTTGATGAATTACCTCCAGAAGCAATTTCTAGAGCTTGTGAATTTGAAATAGGCAGTGTAGATCCATACATGTCTTGATAATATAATTGGTATAAGTCCTGAGTTTAATTGTCCAAAACAAACAATATTTCAAAAGCCCTTTTGTAGCTGCATGGGGCTTTTTACATTTTCGTAACTGCTATCTTTGAAAAATTCAGAAATATATCATAAATGAAAATGAAATAAGTGAAAAAATTGAGTTATCCTGAGAGAATGGATGATGGAATATAGTGCTAAATTGAGTGCGGCAAAATGCTCAATTGCTCTATATTTCTTACCCAATCAACAAGTATTGAAGCAGAAGAGACAAACCAAAATATTATCTACTGCTAGAATCCAATTTAAATGGAGTATTTCTCACAATGGAAAGAGAGGAATTAGCAATATTTGATGATGTAGAGAAACAGGCATGGAAACTACTAGAAAAGTCAATTATTTACTATAAAGGTCGCCCTGTAGGAACTGTAGCTGCTTGTGATTGTTCAAAAGCAGCATTGAATTATGACCACTGTTTTGTCAGAGATTTTGTATCTTCAGCCTTGCTTTTTTTAATCAAAGGCAGATATGATATTGTCCGTAATTTTCTCGAAGAGACTTTAAAGTTACAACCTATAGAAAGTCAATTCAATGCTTATACACCGATTCAAGGTTTCATCCCAGCCAGCTTTAAAGTTGTATCAACAAACGAACAAGAATATTTAGAATCAGATTTTGGTGAACATGCGATCGCAAGAGTAACATCGGTTGATTCTTGTCTATGGTGGATTATTATATTACACGCTTATGTAAAAGCCACAAAAGATATCAGTTTTGCCTTGCAACCAGAATTTCAGCAAGGCATTATGTTAATTATGGAACTCTGCCTAGCAACTCGGTTTGATATGTACCCGACGCTGTTAGTTCCAGATGGAGCTTGTATGATTTTCCGTCGTATGGGTATTTATGGTTATCCTTTAGAAATTCAAGCTTTATTCTATACGGCATTGCGTGCTGCTCGTAAGCTTTTAATTTGTGCAGGCGATGAAGAAATTGTCATTGGTATTGATAACCGTTTACCTTTATTAAGAGATCATATTCGTCATCATTATTGGATAGATATGAAGCGATTGAATGTAATTTATCGCTTTAAGGGTGAAGAATATGGACACTTAGCCACCAATCAATTTAATATTTATCCAGATTCAATTCCCTATGCTAACTTGGCTATCTGGTTGCCAAAACACGGTGGTTATCTAGCAGGTAATGTTGGGCCATCACAGCTAGATACTCGTTTCTTCGCGCTGGGAAATATGATGTCGATTCTGTCTTCTCTAGCCAGTGAACAGCAATCGCAAGCAATTATGAATCTTATTGAAGAACAATGGGACGACTTAGTAGGGGAAATGCCGATGAAAATCTGTTTCCCCGCTGTAGAAAAAGAAGAGTATAGAATTTTTACAGGATGCGACCCCAAAAATATGCCTTGGTCGTACCATAATGGTGGTAGTTGGCCAGTTTTAATCTGGTCACTAATTGCTGCTGCTCAAAAAACAGGTAGAACAAATATTGGCAAGCGCGCTATTGAACTCGCTCAAACACGCCTTAGTGAAGATCACTGGCCAGAGTATTATGATGGTACAAGAGGATTGTTAATTGGTAAAGAAGCTAGGAGATGTCAAACCTGGACAATTACTGGGTTCTTATTAGCGAAAGAACTGATGCGAAACCCTCATCATTTAGAATTAATTAGTTTCGGGCAATTTGATTTAGAGAATGCTTCCCAAGCTTGCGAGTTGTAATTTAAAAGTTGTGGAAACTTATTTGTAGCATCTCGTAGAGAAGGGGCTACTCTTACGAGAACGCTTTTAGCGAACCCGCAGGTTAACCCAACAAATACTTGGGTTTTGCTTCCCTACGGTACGCTAAGCGAACGCTCAACCTGCACAACACAAAAATGGCGAAGGTATTGCTTAATAAAAATATTTATTAACAGTAAGTACTTGATTTTTCTAGTATACGCTCAGAATGTGCGATCGCTGTCAATTCTTTCTAATTACTTGCTACCTCTAGCCTGTTATCATTTTAACTAGGCTGCTTTTAACTTTCTTGCTAAAAGAATAATCAAATATATCAACATACTTGTTTGGAGTCTGTTATCGGAGATACTTTTGTGAATTTAGTTTTAACTAAATATTATTACAATAATGAATTGTTCGGCATTACACAAGAAGTACGTGTTTATTCCCAAGAAAAAGGCGCAAAGGGTAGAATTGTTTTAGAAGATATCATAAATATTTTGCTTACTGATATCACATATATCTCAAAACCTACCAATGCTAGCAGTGACAACAATATTCTAGTTATAACGAAAGAAAAAGTAGAAATAGCCCATATCAAGCCATCTATATATGAAGGTTTGCATCTTGCTGATGTAGAACAGCTTTGTGAATTTTATCATTTTTGTAATGACCTTGCAGATACTGAGGCTTACAAAAACTTGGGAGATTGGTTAAATTTTCAAGTTTGTTCTCTGATTCTTAAACGTTTAGCTCATTTAGGCAATTTAGTTAATAGTTTTTGTTTTGAAGAAGAATATTCTGCAAGGATAGCAAAGTTATTTGCAGACAAAGAAAAAGTAACAATTGTCGAATGGTTAACTAAAAACTATGGTTTGACCGTTCCTTGGATAATTACTATTTTGATTCAGAAAGTTAAAATCCTAATCCTTGGCGGATTTCAAGTCAATACTGAAGGAATTGCAAAGCCTCATCAAAATAATATCAATATTTATTCTCTTAATAGCTTTAAATTTATTGCTCAAGCGATAGAGTGGTTATTTTCTGGTAATGATAATTGGAATTGGTTACAAGAATCACTGAGTAATGATTTAGTCAAGAAAGCAGTTGATGAAGAACAGCAGCTAATAAAGTCTCTTCGAGAAGATGGTAAAAGTGATAATGAAATTATTAAAATAATTTGGATGGTAACTCCAACTTCTCATCTTGTTGAAAATAAAAATTATCAATACAAAATATTGAAAGCCTTCCTCGCAATGGTATAAGGGTGCAGAATGTTGTCTGAAGAAGAAGCAATTATTATACTAGAATCGAACAATATGAAGCCTAACATACGTCAATTAGGCAACCAGAAGAATTTGATCACAAAGTTAATTAATGGATATTCGTTTATCGTTACAGAAGACAAGTCACATTCTGGTTACTTGTGTGCATTTTTGAATCATCCAGAAAATGGAGTTTTAATTACCTGGAATGAAATTGATCGCCAGTCTTTATCTTTGGCAATAAAGAATGTACAAGCACTATTAAAAATCAAGTCTAAATCCAAATTGATTAATGACCGTCAATTTTTGATTATTGCTATTACACTTTTGAGTGTGTTGATAGGTACAGGTTATATTGTCGGGGCAACAGTAGTAAGTTATTGTAATATCCAGCGTCCAGAAATACCGTTGAAGAAACCTTAGTTGTAACAAATTTGCTACAAGTTAAGCGATCACATTTTTTAATAAATGTTTCTGCCAAAAGTTGATTTTTAAAAATGAAATACATCACTCTAGTCCCTAGCCCCTTTTTCTTACTGAAATCTATTGTACACAACAAAGAAGCGCTATAGATTAAAATATTTTCATGGCAAACTCCCGTCAAATAGCTTTTATCGTCTTGCGAGATGTTCATCAAGGCGCTTATGCTGATGTTGCTTTAGATAAAGCACTGCAAAAAACTAAGTTGCCTGATCTTGACCGTCGTTTGGTCACAGAATTAGTTTATGGTAGTGTCAGAAGACAGCGTACTCTTGATGCTCTAATCGACCAACTCGCCACTAAAAAATCTCACCAACAACCAAAAGACCTCCGCAGCATCTTACATTTAGGTTTATATCAACTGCGTTATCAAGAACGTATTCCTGCCTCGGCTGCTGTTAATACTACCGTCCAACTAGCTAAAGAAAATGGTTTTTCTGGACTCACAGGTTTTGTAAATGGTTTATTACGGCAGTACATTCGTCTTACAGACAAATCACCAAATCCTTTAGATTTGCCAGAAAACCCAGTAGAACGCTTGGGTATTTTATACAGCTTTCCGGATTGGATTGTTCAAGTGTGGTTGGAACAACTTGGGTTCGCTGAAACAGAAAAACTGTGTGAATGGATGAACCAAGCACCAACAATTGACTTGAGAGTTAATCTTCTACGTACTAACTTAGAAGTAGTTGAGGCAACTTTGCAATCTGCGGGGATTTTAGTCAGGCGTATTCCCCATTTACCCCAAGCTTTACGATTAATTAGTAGTACTGGATCAATTCCCAATCTACCTGGATTTAAAGAGGGTTGGTGGTCTGTACAAGATAGTAGCGCTCAATTAGTGAGTCATTTACTCGACCCTCAACCAGGGGAAGTGATCATTGATGCTTGTGCTGCCCCTGGAGGTAAAACAACCCACATAGCTGAATTAATCAAGGATGAAGGGAAAATTTGGGCGTGCGATCGCACTTCTTCACGTCTTCGCAAACTCCAACAAAATACTCAACGATTGAATTTACATGCAATTCAAATTTGTACTGGCGATAGCCGTAATTTACCACAATTTTATCATACAGGCGATCGCGTCTTACTAGATGCACCATGCTCTGGTTTAGGAACCCTACATCGTCATGCTGATGCCCGTTGGCGACAAACACCAGCGTCTGTTCAGGAACTGACGATTTTGCAAACAGAACTCATTACACATGTATCTAATTTTGTCAAACATAATGGTGTACTAGTTTATGCCACTTGTACATTACATCCAGCAGAAAATGAAGGTGTAATTTCCGCATTTTTAGCAAATAATCCTGATTGGCGAATTGAGCCTCCTAGTGCAAATTCCGCTAGCTACGGCTATTGCACACCACAAGGCTGGCTCAAGGTCTGGCCTCACCAGCAAGACATGGATGGCTTTTTTATGGTGCGCTTAAGAAAAACCAACAATTCCGAATGAATACTGTTTAGGATTGTACTATTTGGTGGAAGCTCCGAATCTACCACAGGAGGCAGCAATGGTTACTGATTCCAATGTAAAAAACTTAGTTAAAATCTTGATAGGAGCCGCCTGGATTGATGGCAGAATCCAGCCAGAAGAACGGCAATATCTGCGCGAAATAGCTCAAGCTAAAGGTTTGGCTACTGACCCAGAGATCAAACCTTGGCTGTACGAACTAGTTCCAGTGCAGCCAAAGAAATGCTATGCATGGGTGAAAGAATACTTAGGCGATCGCCCCAGCATGGAAGATTGCGAAAATCTCATTGAAGCCATCAGCGGCTTAATCTACAGTGATGGCGAAGTGGCGACCGAAGAAGCTAAACTGCTAACTCAATTACAAGGGTTAGCGCAGCTAAATGAGTCAAATCAATCGGCTTACAGGGGGTTGCTTAGACAAATTCAAAAACTTTACCGCCGTTGGGTTGAAGTTCAAAATTAAAATCATAGTCAATAGTCAAAATTTTATTGGACTTTTGACCGTTGACTATATGACTGCTTATGACTTCGGTTCACCCACACCCGGAGTTTCTTCTTTTTCAACTTTAGGTACAAAATCAGGGCGTTCTTTGCTTTCCCAACCAGCAGGACGTTTAGAGTTGTACCAAGCTATAGAACCAATAGTTACAGCTGCAATAAAGCCAACTACATACACCAAGGTAAAGGACACAGGAAAATGACCACCACCTGTTGCTACTGAATCCGCTGCTTGCATAAATAAATGTAAATGCATGAGTATATTCTCCTAATTTTGGCGCTCTACTTAAGACCCTATAGAAAGAGCGTACCACTTACATCCACCCCAAGTTTGAACCTTTTAATCTAACATAGGGAATATAAGAGGCAAATAATGTGATTGTAGCTTGATTTACGCTGTGCGGATTAGTGGTCAGTTGTCAGTGATGCACTGAGTTTCGACACTTCGACAGGCTACTTCGACTACGCCCTTCGGCTTGCTTCGACTGCGCCCTTCGGCTGCACTCAGGCTAAACTCAGCAACCAACGCTCAGGCTAAACTCAGTACAAGTCAGTGCAGCGCTGCGCGGCAATCGAGTTTCGACTACCGCTTGTCGAAGTGTTGTTATTCTTCTTGCTTCCCCTGCTTCCCCTGCTCCCCCTGCCTCCCTTGCTCCCCCTGCCTCCCCTGCTCCCCCTGCCTCCCCTGCTTCCCCTGCTCCCTGGTTACTGAGCGCAGTCGAAGTATGCCCCCTTCCCCTCTGCCTCTTCGGAGATCGCCATCAAGCAGCCACCGTCTTTGTACCAGAAATTGATATGCTAAAAGCCGAGACTACTTAAACTTTGCTAAAAATGTCTGCGCCTACACTTAGTCCCACAATCACCGCCTTTCCCTTGACGGCCGTGGTCGGTCAAGAAGCGATTAAATTAGCCTTGCTGTTAGCAGCGGTCGATCCAGGTTTGGGAGGAGTAGCGATCGCAGGTCGTCGTGGTACGGCAAAATCAGTCATGGCTCGTGCTATCCACGCCTTACTACCACCCATTGAAGTTGTTCAAGGCTCTATCAGCAACTGCGACCCTACACATCCAGCAGAATGGGATGATTATCTGTTGGCGAAGTATGCAGATCAAGATATTCAAAATATACCCACTGATATTATCCCCTCACCTTTTGTGCAAATTCCTCTGGGAGTGACAGAAGACCGACTTTTGGGTTCTGTGGATGTGGAAAAATCGGTACAACAAGGTGATACTATTTTTCAGCCTGGGTTACTCGCTACAGCTAACCAAGGCGTTTTGTATGTAGATGAAATTAATTTATTAGACGATCAAATATCAAACCAACTCTTAACAGTATTATCTGAAGGACGCAACCAAATCGAAAGGGAAGGAATTAGTTTTCAGCATCCTTGTAAATCTCTATTCATTGCCACTTATAACCCTGAAGAAGGGGCTTTGCGCGAACATTTATTAGATAGAATTGCGATCTCTCTTTCTGCTGATGGTGTGCTGGGCTTAGATCAAAGAGTAACAGCAGTTGAACAAGCGATCGCTTATTCCACTTCTCCCCAAGCTTTTCTGCAACAATATGACGAAGACTTAGATGCTTTAAAAACTCAAATTATCCTAGCGCGGGAATGGTTAAAAGAAGTCACCATCACCCATGAACAAATCGCCTACTTAGTAGATGAGGCAGTTCGCGGTGGAGTTCAAGGACACCGCGCTGAGTTATTTGCCGTGCGAGTTGCCAAAGCGGCTGCGGCTTTGGAGGGACGAACAGCAGTGAACGCTGAAGATTTGCGTCGTGCTGTGGAATTGGTGATTGTACCACGAGCAACAATTGTCCAGACACCGCCACCAGAACAACCGCCACCGCCACCACCTCCCCCACCGGAAAATCAAGACCAGTCAGAAGAGGAGGAAGAAGAGCAAGAAGAGCAAGAAGAACCAGAAGAACCAGAACAGCAAGAACCCCCCAGTATTCCCGAAGAATTTATTTTTGATCCTGAAGGGGTAATTCTTGATGACAGCGTGCTTTATTTTGCTCAGATGGCAAAACGACAAGGTAAATCTGGGAACCGTAGCATCATCTTATCTGAAGACCGGGGACGTTATATTAAGCCGATGTTGCCTAAAGGGAAAGTGCGAAGAATTGCAGTAGATGCTACCCTCAGAGCCGCTGCTCCTTATCAAAAAGCCCGACGGCAAAGACACCCAGGTAGAAACGTAATTGTTGAGTCAGGTGATATTCGCTCGAAGCGCTTGGTACGTAAAGCCGGAGCGTTAGTAGTATTTGTAGTAGATGCTTCTGGCTCAATGGCTCTCAATCGAATGCAGTCAGCGAAAGGTGCGGTGATGCAACTTTTAACGGAAGCTTATCAAAACCGCGACCAAGTAGCGTTGATTCCCTTCCGGGGAGAACAGGCAGATGTGTTGTTGCCCCCCACACGCTCTATTGCCTTAGCACGTAATCGCTTAGAAAGATTGCCCTGTGGCGGTGGTTCGCCCTTAGCACACGGTTTAACCCAAGCTGTACGCGTCGGCTTAAATGCCCAAATGAGTGGGGATATTGGACAAGTCGTGATTGTAGCAATCACTGACGGACGGGGTAACATTCCCTTAGCACGTTCTTTAGGTGAACAGTTAGAACCAGGAGAAAAGCCAGATATCAAAGCAGAATTACTAGAAATTGCTGCCAGAATCAGAGCTTTGGGGATGCAACTGTTAGTAATTGATACAGAAAGTAAATTTGTTTCTACTGGCTTTGCCAAAGAATTATCACAAACAGCGGGAGGCAAGTATTATCATTTACCAAAAGCGAGCGATAAAACTATTGCCGCCATGACAAGAGGTGCGATCGCTGATTTAAAATCTCGTTAGTTCATTTTACTATTTAATATTTATGGTTCAGTCTTCTAATCAACGCCTGATACCGTTTCACTTTAAAGTTGATACATTTGGGCAAGCAGGGGAAGCAGGGGAAGCACAGGAGGCAGGGGGAGTAAGAAAAGTAATTTGTATCAATAATTTCGTGAAATGGTATAATCTTATAAATCAACCTCTGATTACACATAATTGTGTATACACGAAAACTTTGAATCTTTGACTTTTAGCTCAGTGCTGATCAATTTTAAGGACTGGTTGCCACTGTTTGAGGCTGTAAATAACACATTAAATCATTAATACCCTTTTGCAGATATCGTGTTACCGTCATCGGACTAGTGCCAATATTTTTAGCAGCATCCTTGCGAGAAAGTTCCTTTAAAAATACCATTTCAACTGCCATGCGGGGCTTTTCTTCTAACATACTAATTGCCCCTTGGAGTTGTTGCCGTTCTTCTTCTTGGAGCTGGAGAGCAAGAGAGCGCGGACAAGGAAGTGCCTCACCCAAGGTAATTTGGCAATCAACATAGTGAGCTGCGGTAGCATCTAAACTCAAAGGCATACGATTTTGCGCCGCTAGCTTCGTTTCTTGCCATTCTTGCACAGATACACGCAGTATTTGGGCGATTTCTACATCCTTGGGAGGACGACCTAAAGACACTGATAATTCTTTGCGGATTCTTTGACCTTCATTGTACAATTCTTGCCAACGACGGGGGATTTTTAATAGCGTACTGCGATCGCGTAAAAAGTGCAGCATCTCGCCTCGAATGTATGGCACAGCGAAGGAACTAAAAGCATATCCTTGGCTGGGGTCGAAACGTTCGATTGCTCTAATTAAACCAAAATAACCAATTTGTTCTAAATCTTCATAAGGTTCATTACATTGATGGCTAAATTTATGAGCCATCTTTCGGACTAATCCAGTATGTAACTGTACGAGTTTATTACGAAGTTTAATAGAGGGATTTTGGTGATATAAGTGTAATAACTCTATACCATCAATTCGCACAGAGGACTCACTTGTTGCCATATCAATTCCTTTGTTGTAACTCCTTTTCTTAAAAGAATGGAGCTGCGTATATTTCCTTCAAATCTGTAATTATTTTCCTTAGTAGAGCCAGATTAAACCATCGTCGTTTCACTGAAATTGTGGGGGGGTTCTACTTTGCCATTCAGTAATTACACGCATGATTTCCCTAGTTATCTGTTGCAGATTATTGTGAATTTTTTGATAATAACTAATTGCAAATAATGTTTATCTTTTGCAACGAAATCTAGCTATTTATGCGTAAAAATGCCTGACTTACCCAACAGCCATCTGTCATATTTACCAAAACACAGATTGGTGTTGAACTAAAGCAATCTGACCTTAAGAGTTAACGGATAGGGTATTTTTGTAGGTTTATCATTTTTTACAAGTTTTCCTCAACCCTTTAGTCGGCTATTTGGCGCTAAAGCGGTTTTCAAAAACCCTAGAACTACATCATGAAGAAAATGGAAACTTTGGAAACCTAATGGAAACTTAGAAACATCTAATTGACATGCAAGTTTGCTGGGTGTCACACTTCTCCTAAATAGAAGGGTGAACCATGAAAATCACCAAACATCGACAAAAAATTCTCGACGCACTAGAGAGATGGTTTCGCATTCATCAACAAGGGCCAACTTTGAATGAGTTGTGTCAAGAACTCGGAAAGCCACCAAGCCAAAAAGCCACAGTTCAGAAGTGGTTGCAGACTATGCGCGATATTGATGTGCAATGGGAGGATCACAGTCCTCGGAGTCTCCGCCTCCTGCGATCTAAATCGGAGACACCATCTTTACAAATATCTGTGACAGACACTCTGCGGTATTTAGCCACTGGTATGGTGCAGTGGGAAACACTTGAGCTAGAAAAACGAAGTCATGTACCAGAAGCCCTTCGCATTGGAATGTCCCGTATGTACTTGACTTCTTTACTACAAAAAGAACAAGCTCCAGAGAACTTACCAGAATTTTTTAATTGGGCGGAAACATCAGTTATTTCCTGGAAACCAGCCCAAGAAATTAAATATCTTTCACCAGATGTCAAGGTTATAGAAGACGGCGTAGTTTCCGATTTTGCTAGAGAATGGCAAGTTTCGGGTAATGATGTGGTGGCGCAGGTACAAGAATCAGTATTGAAAGATGTACTGGAATACTGTCGGGGAAATCAGCTAGGAGATGCTTATCGCGCTTTTCGACTACTAATTATTCCTAAACCTACTCTTCATTACTCAGAATATCGGCAACAACTACGTTTACCCGAACTCAGACCACTGCGGGAGTTGTTGTCACGGTTAGAAATTTATGTCGATATGGATAAGTTGGCAGAGGATAGCATCTATCATCTGTGTCCGCGCTGCAAGTATGTTCAACGCCAACGCCCGGATGGTACTTACACCTGTCGTAATCCTTGGTGTGAAAGACTTTGTGCAATTAGCAACCTTCAACCATTACCACCTATTCCTAAAGAAAAAGCAGCGGATTGGAAAGCTGTTACTCCTGGCGTACATTTGTACGGTACGCTGCCAGGAATTTGGGAAATTCAACTTAAAGAAGAACTGACAAAATTGGGTTTGCATATTACTCTCTGGCCTTTTATCGATGAATTTGACTTACTCGTAGAGTTCCCGCGCAAAGTTCGCTGGGCAATTGATCTTAAAGATTGGTCATCTTTAGACGAGGAACGTTTGCGAAAAGTGCAGTATCGGCGTGACGCAACGGAAACCTTTGTAGTTTTTCCAGATGAGCGCGAAGAAATATTACGGATAAAGGTTGTACGCAAACAACTAGAGCCTGAACTGGAGGGTGTGCGTTTGTGCCTATTTAGTGAAATCATCACTGAGGCTCAAGCAATTTTAGAGAAGAAAAAATAATGCGTGACACTATTAGCTGGCGCAAGGGTCTGTGTAAAAAACTCCGCAACTCGGATGAATTACAACAATATGTAGTATCTAGTCTAGTTAACGCAGATACAAAGGTACAGCAGCGAGAACTTAAGCGTCTTGCCCAACTCGTTGCTGATGTGGAATTAGGATTAACTTTACTTCAGGAAATAGCACCAGGAGAACCCGCAACTTCTGTGGAAGCTTTGCTAAAAGGATATCGATTTCCAGTACAACAACTACAAAGCGATCGCAACTGGCAGCTTATCCAAAACGCCCGTTTCTAACTGATTCAACGCAAAGGTAGGCAATGGCTACGAGTGCTTCAAGAGTACATTAGTCTACCTGAAATTATTAGAATCTATAGTTTGGAAGATCCAAGGAATATTCCTCAAATTATTCCATCTAGTATCTATCCAAATCGTTTAGAGGAAATATATCTCCTAACTTTATTAACAACACCACAGCATAAACAACGAAAAGTCAAATTAGCAACTGAGGGATTGTGGTATGCAAAGATTTCTCAAAAAGGTAATTCTCCAGTTGAAGTTCCGATTGATATTAATCAAGAAGTTGCTAATATTGCCACTCAATCTTTAGTTTCCCTTCATCGCACACGCACTCAGCAAAACCCATCGTCTAGCGTCACCCGTGAAGAATTAATATTAGCTGCTCAAGAAATGGACGAGAAATTATCTTAGTTTGGGCAACAAGAAAATTATCGTCACCGCTTAGAAAACATTCTCTTTCAGATATATGATGCTGAGTCTGATAATTTTCATCAAGGCGATCAGTTAAATTTTGTAGAACTAATCCACATAGTTGGGCTTTTGAATGTGGGCAAGTCTACCTTGTTGGAAATTATAATTTATCTCTTAGCTAAACAGGGATATCGCTGTGGGTTGATGGTCAATGATGTCGCTACAGCAGTGCGCCTTGCTTCTTTGTTTTGTCACAAGTTAAAAATTCCTGCTGCACCAGTGTTGGGTAGTAAACGCCAAGAACAACTGACAAAAGTCTATGAACCAATTCTTAAAAGTGACGGTAAGGAAGTTATCAAGGGAGGAATGCACCCTGGATGGCGTTGGTTTAGTCCAGTTTGCCCACTTTTAGCTTTAGTGAAATCAGAAGATCAATGGGAATTTGGTAATGAACCTTGTCACAAGCTCTATCAAAAAGTTTCTATAGCGGGAAATGATGATGATGATGACTGGCAAGAAAGTGATGAAAAATATACTTGTCCTTTTTATTACAAATGTCCACGTCACCATTTAGAACACGACATTGCTACAGCCTTAGTCTGGATTTTCACTCCTGCTAGTTTCATTCATACTCGTGTACCCCGCCAAGGATTTGAACAAGACTTAACTTTTGCTGAGGCGGTTTATCGAGAATGTAAATTTCTATTTGTTGACGAAGCTGATCGCGTGCAGATTCAGTTTGATGAAGAGTTTGCTCCTGATGAAGTCTTAGTCGATGCTTCGGGAAACTCATTTTTAAATAAGCTCGGATTGAATATTGCGACGATTTACAATTCTGATCGCGGTGATATGGCAGGCGATCGCTTTGTTGCTTGGACAAGCGCACATTACCACACTCAAAATGCAACTAACCGCATCTATCACTTACTTCTTACCCACTCTAAACTGGTTGAATGGTTGGGGCCACTTCCTTTTACAGGTCGTTCTCTATTTGCTCGGATTATCCGTGACCTCGTTGATCCTCCCAACATTACTGTTTCACCGAAACCAAAGCTAACTCGCCAACAACTTATGGAAGAACGGCGTAAACGCATCATTGAAGCAGACTTGGCTCCCACAGAACAACGTCGCCGCCGCAAACAAATGATGGACGAATTAGACGGATTTTTGCAATATCCGCTCAATCGCCGTCGTGGTGGTGAACTCTCAGATTTGGCATTGACAATCTTAATAGCGGAAAATGACCGTCAAGCATTAACTGAAATTGCTCCTTGGTGTGAAAGATGGCTGGAAACTCACAATATTTCCCTACCAGATGAAGCTCAATTTGAAGAACTAATCCGAAATCTCCAATTTGCGATTTTAGTTACTGTACTCGACAACCGACTTGGTTTTTTGGTTGATAATCTGAGCGACCTTGGTCGAGTAATGAACCTACACGACTTGAATCAAGACCTCTTGCATCGTCCACCGCGCGACTTTCTCCCCGTTTTACCAGAATCGCCAGTAGGAAATATTCTAGGCTTTTTATATAAGCAAGAACGTAGCAATAAAAAAGCTGGGAAGTTGGACTATTTTCGCTATGTAGGTGTAGGCCATGCAATACTCTTAAATTTCCCAAAACTGTTCGCAGTTGATGGCTGGGAAGGTCCGCATACTGTTCTGATATCAGGTACTAGCTACGCTCCTGGTTCGCCAGCCTATCACATCAACATAAAACCTACCGTGTTGCTGCAACCCAGAACTGGTGAGGCTGGTATAGCTGAGAGTCAATTTTTCTTTAGTCCTAAACAGAATCGAGAAGCGAACTATATTGCTTTATCAGGATTACTACCTACAAAACGCAAACTTGCTGCTAAAGAAATGGTTGAGGCTATGTGCCACTCAGTAAGAGGTGCAGAGAATTTTCTTGATCGGGTATTTCAGGATTTACAAGAGCGAAAACAACAGCAACCCCAATGGTGGAACGATCGCGATCGCATCTTGATTGTTGTGGGTAGCTACGAGGAATCGGAGTGGGTAGCGTCTATCTTACAATCGCGCTACCGATTCAACGTAAATATTAACGATGACGGTATCGCCACCCTCCGCCGTGACAATGCTCCCGCTCATCTTCATGGTATTCCTCGGAGTGAAATTCGGAATTTACAACATTTATCCACTCAAATTGTAGTTGCTCCTTTGATGGCTCTAGAACGGGGTCACAATATCTTGAATGCTCAACGTAAAGCCGCATTCGGTGCAGTTCTGTTCCTCAACAGACCCATGCCAATACCTGATAACTGGCAATCTACCGTTCAGCAACTCAACGCTTGGGCGCTGAAGCACGAAAAAGACTCTAATCTGTACGAAGAAGCTCAATCAATGTTGGGAAACCTAACTCTGACTCAGGTTGCAGATATCTTCTATCAGAATGCTGCTGCCGAGATGGTCAACTTAAACTACACAGCATGGTCTTTCAAACAACTAACAAAAGACGAGCGATCAGTACTTTGCTGGACTCAGTTAGTGAGTATCTGGCAGATCATCGGGCGTTTGGTGCGTGGTGGTGTACCAGCAGTAGTCCATTTTCTAGATGTGAAATTTGCCCCAAATTCAGCTATTGGCGAACAAGACAGCGAAATCACTTCACTTTTAGTTGCCATTATCAAGGTGCTGGAACCTTGTATCGAAAGTGAGGATGTGTTGGCGCGATCGCTTTATGGCACTTTTTTGAATGCACTTCAACAAATGCAACAAAGAAACTTAAACTATGACTAAAATTATTCGTCCTGGTGCTTGGGAACTTACTGCAACAAATCCAAAATGCGAACTGTCTGCAATCTATGTTCCTACTGCGTGGCGACAAGTTGCCAACAACCTTGCTCAACAGCGTGCCAGATTCAAAAGTCAAGGTTATAGAGCCGTACCAGTTTATTCTCTTGACCCTTTGATAGTTGGTAGCTTTCCTCAAATTATCAAAACTATGCGTAATGGCTGGCAGAGAGGCAATATACCTTGGTTGTTAGCCACAGAAACTACAGACCTTTCTGACTTGGGTAACTATATCAAAGATTGGTTGATTGAAGAATTTAGTTCTTTAAAAGATGTTGAGTCACAGCTTGCAAATCTGAATAATGATGATTGGCACTGGGAAGAGCCAAAAATCTATGATTTACTTCATCCTCAAGATCAAGCCGAAACAAGCAACCTTTACCAAGCTATTCCAGATTACCTTGCCAAGGAGTTTCTTCAAAACCCAACAGTTTCCTTTGGTGTTGATGAGCAATACCAACTGACATTTTACCGAGTAGTCAGCCTTCAAGGTGCGGAGTTGATGTCATGGCCTCCTAGTGAAATTACGGTGACTAAAGGAAAGGAAACAATAGAAACAGCTTATATCTCGTTTGTCATTAGTTTTGTATTACAAACAGTTCCCTGGCGCGAAAAACCTATCATTTATAATCATTTATCAATTCGACGCTGGCTGACTCAACCTCTGAAATATGTACCGTACCCAGGTGTAAAAGCTCATGTCGGTGATAACCGTCGGTGGTTAGATGGTCAACGCCAATCTTTTTGCTTTATTCCACTGATGATCAACCGTTATGGAAAGAAAGTGAAATGGTCTCAAGCTATTAGCAATCTTTTTTCTTTTAATGACTCTCAACTTCCTGACGCAAATAATTTCGTTTCTAACCCAAACTATAACTGGTCAGGTGTCAACACAATTCCTAGTGGTATCCAAGCTGCGATCGCCTACACTTCTAAATTAGGTGAACCACCCTGCTTGGGTGGTATTAGTCCACAGGATTTGGCTAGTTTAGATCGAGCTATTGAAGCACGTCTTTCTGTTCAAAGAGTGGGTGAGGCTGAAAGGGTGATAGGTAACGTTTTTATTTTCTGGCCTTCAGAGAAACCCAAAAATAAAATTGTGCCTTTGCTTGCTGACAAAGATAACCAATCTCCCAAGCCTAAAAAAGCCAAGAAATCTGAAGACCCAAATCATTCAGCGACTCCAATGCTGCGACCCAAACTAGCAGCACCAGCAGTATTTCGTAATGTGGAAAATCCCATTCATACTATACTTATTTTGTGGGAAACTCCACAATGTCGTGATGCACTGATTGATGAGATTTGCAAGTTACTATATTTATCACCTACAAATGTAGGCAATATTTATGAAGGTGTATACGGTTCTTTGTGCATCAAAACTCAACACGTTGGCGACCTCACACAAGACCTAGAAATTAAAGCTTTTTCTGAAACGAAGAAAACTTATCAACAGCAACGTCCTAATTTATTAACAGAAAGAACTAATAAGATTACTGCATTTTTACCTCAAACTAAAGAGCTAAGTGGAGCCTTAATTGAAATCAGACCGAAACCTTATATATCCGAGGCTGACCCTAAAATTGCTTGGCGAATTGGGGCAGTAAAAGCAGGCTATCTAAATCAACACATACACCGACTAACTACTATAAAAGACCCGAATAAGCTAAAAAAGTCTGGTTTGGAACCAGTGAAACGAGCAGTATCAGACTTACTCAGACAATTTGGAATATTACCTGATACTCCTTTGATTGATTCTAAAAAAGATGGCATTGATATTGATGTCTGGTTAACGTGCTTTTATGTTCTACGCCGTACCCGCAAAACCAATGCTGAAAACATTCCCAAAACTGTTGTTTTGATGATTAGAGTTAATCCACTTACAGCAAAAGTAGAGTTAACAACACCTGACTTATTTAATAAACAAGGTTGGGTATCCTATCCTGTCGGACTCGCACACCTTTCTGATGAAGACTGGGATTCTAACTCTTATGATGAAAATAATGAAGAACTTGATGAGGAACAAAAGCGCAAGGAGCAAACAAAAGAACAAAGATTAATCAATAAATTTGTTGCTGAATGTTTGCAAGATTGTTTAAATACTCCAATTACTGATGAAAAATCCCCGCATGTGCTATTCATGGCAGAAGCACAAAATGCCCGCAAAATGCTGAACTGGTTACAAAACCAAAATCTAGTAACTAATGACCCACTACAAGCACTAAAACAGCACCTTTCACAAGAAGAAATAAATCGCCTCTGGGTTGTGCGCTTACGAGTTGCAGATAATGGAGAAGTTCCAGTTGCTATTGTTAAAGATTCTCCTGGTAGTCGAACCAGCGGTGTTTATCGATGGCAGAATGTGTGTGATGATGTAGAGCGATCGCTCTTCTTGAGTGTTAGAAAACCTTTAAATACTGAAAAGCACATATTACGCACATGGCAGTCTCGTCTTGACAATGGCAATAGGCAAGCTGGAAGAGCCAGAATCTTAGAAATAGCCTTGATTCATCACCCAGAAATCAAGGGTGACAAGCTAGCTTATTTTGTCCACTCTCTCAGGAGTCGTTGGCCTTATTTTGCTAATGATGTTGCTCTGCCTTTACCTTTTCGCTTTGCAATTAAGGCTAAAGAGTATGCTGTCAGTGCTAAAGATCCTGTGGAATCCTCTGAGACTGACGATTCTAATTTTTAACCACAAAGCCGCCCTTCAGATTTGGCAAAGATATTAAATTCTTGGCTGTTCACCGCAAAGATTGGTAACAATAGAAATAAGCAGAACGTTTTCCTAAAAACAGTTTTTCAATATGAGCAATACCAGTAATTTTCGTGAAGCTATCCGTGAGGCTAAAACTCAAGCCCTCGTTGGCCCAAATGTAATTGCTAATGCCTTACCCTATGTCGGTGGAGGTCTTGTACTAACTGCATTGGGAACCTATGGTGGTTTGGGAGTTATCCGTACCAACCCCGAAATATTCTTCCCCACATTCATTGGTGCAGTGATTGTGGAGTTAATTTTGTTCTTTGTTGCCCAAAACGTCGCCCGAAAAGGTAATAAAGGGGTTGCCCTGCCGCTGCTAGCAACCTATAGCCTGTTATCTGGATAATACCCTCAGTGGTTTAGTATTTGTTGCCTTGAGAACTCAAGGTGTGGGCATTCAAGGCATTGGTTTAGCTGCCCTTGGTTGTGGCGTTACCTTTATTGCTGCCCGTCAAATTGGTTCAAATCTCTCTGAACAAGATGGGATGGCTTTGTCAAAAACCGTCTCTTTGGGCGTTATTGCCTTGGTAGTAGTTTGTCTCGCGCAATTTGGGTTTGCCATGTTTGGTGTTTATACACCAAATTGGTTAGAAATTGCTATCTCCGGCTTAGGGGTGTTTCTGTTTGTTGGGGTTTCTGTTGTTGATTTTTACATCTTGCCCCGTACTTACCGCGATGACGAGTACCTACCTGCGGCTTTGTCGATGTACCTCACCTATATCAACTTGTTCATCTTTATTTTGCGGTTGCTAATTGCCATCAATGGCCGTGATTAATCAACCATAAACACTTGCGTAGGGAACAACAATGTTGTTCCCTAACAAAGGACTGTATTTTATCTAACTACGAAAAGCGATCGCCTCCGCTACGCTACCATTCCATCTTCATCAATCCGCAAACAGAAGAAGCAAAAGCCGTCTGCGAAGTCTGCCGTAAATATGTTTGGAGAAAAGAAGAAGTTATGTGTATTTTATCCATAAGAAAACCGCTGTAAATGCTATTAGAAATTAGATAGGAGATCAACTACAATACTACGAACCATTGAAGGAATCTATAAAAACGGTAAAATCGAACTAGCTGAAACGCCAAAAGGCATAATAGAAAGCAGAGTATTTGTGACTTTCTTAGAAACAAAATCTACAACTTGGCCAGCAACAATTATGCAACATCAAGGTGTAGTAGAAAGTATTATTTTTGAATCCTACCGAAACGAACTGTTACCACCTAACGAAATCGAATTGTAATCATGGGTTACTTACTCGATACCTGTGTAGTTAGTGATTTTGTCAAAGGAGAAGAAAACACTCTCAAGCTTTTAAAGTCTACTACTCCTACTGATATTTTTATTTCCTCCTTAACAGTAATGGAGGTAAAGTACGGATTAGCAATAAATCCTCAACGTGCCTTGAAAATTCAATCATTGATTACAGTATTATTAGACTCGATTACAGTTTTACCTTTTGGAGTGAAAGAAGCTGAACAAGCTGCCCAAATTAGAAGTATTCTGAAAACAGCAGGTACTCCTATCGGTTCTTATGATGTATTAATCGCAGCAACAGCAATAACTCACAATCATATTGTTGTAACATCAAATGTTAGAGAATTTCAAAGAGTACCTAGCTTAACAATAGAAAATTGGCGTTCTTCTTAAAAGTAATGATGCGATCGCCCAGAAGAAAACAATGTCAGTCAATGAAAGGCAATTGCTATTACTAAGCACTTCTAAGCGCCACAATCGGATCGAGTTTAGCAGCGCGACGGGCGGGAACGACACCAAAGAATAAACCAATACCACCAGAAACACCAACTGCTGTTGCGATCGCTATAGGAGAAATTCCTGCTTCTAGGGGTGTTACGGCTGCTACTAACAAAATGCCACTAACACCAACTGCTGTTCCCAGTAAGCCACCCACAGCGGAGACAATCACAGCTTCAATGATGAATTGTAATAAAATATCTTGTTCAGTTGCCCCGATCGCTTTTCTCAGTCCAATTTCTTGGGTGCGTTCAGTCACAGAGACAAGCATAATATTCATGATGCCAATACCACCGACAAACAACGATATTCCGGCGATCGCTGCTAGCATAATTGTCAATGCACCTGTGATTTGACCAACTGTTTGCAAAGCATCTTTTTGAGAGCGAATAGTAAAGTCATCTTCACCATTAATTTTGTGCCGTAGACGCAACAAATTAGCAATTTGAAACTCTGCTGCATCTACGCTCTCTGAATCACGAGCCGCAGCGACAAGGTAATCTAAGGCAATACCATAAGGAGAATTTTTTCCTACCAGTCGGTTAGCTGAAGTCGTGATTGGTATGATGGCAGCATCATCATAATCTGCGCCGACGCTAGAACCTTTGGCTACTAATGTGCCAATTACTTGAAAGCTAGTATTTCCAACTCGTAATTGCTGACCGATAGCGTTAGTACTACCAAATAGTTTTTCTGCCAAGTCTCCACCTAGCACAATGACTTGGTTACTTCGCTTGATGTCTACCTCCGAGAAAAACCTGCCTTTAGCAGTTTCAAAATCCCGCACCGATAAGAAACTGGGAGTTGTGCCAATAATATTAACATCGGTATTTCTGTTGCGATATGCAACTACTTGTCTTCTATTTAACTCTGGCGCAACTCCCATTACTGTTGGTACTTGAGAGGCGATCGCTTCGGCATCTTGCAATACTAAAGTTTTTGGTACTTCAAAAGAAATTCGCTGAGTTTCTTGATTACCTGGCAGTATAAACAGCACGTTTGGCCCTAAGGATTCTAGCTGGTTAGATACGTATTTTTGTCCTCCTTCACCGATACCAATCATGGCAATCACCGAAGCGTTACCAATAACTATACCCAGCATCGTCAGGGCGCTACGCAACTTATTCGACAGCAGGGTTTTCCCCGCCATTTGTACACTTTCTACAAGATTCATCTCTTAAAAATTACGAATTATTTTGTTCTTTAGCCTTTTGGAATTTGTAATCTTGAGGCGGGTTGATAAACACGCGATCGCCTGGTTTAACTCCCTCTAAAATCTGAGTTTGGTCTTCGATTTGTGACCCGATGGTGACTTCGCGGAACTGGGGTTGATTTTTTTCATTTGGGACGAGTACGCCAGTTTGGCCTTTTTCAGTCACAATGGCGACAGTGGGCAAGACTAAAGCATCGTTAACGCGATCGCCTAAAAAAGTCAAATCCACATTTAAGCCAGAACGCAATTTATCTGTACCACTATCTAAAGCAACCCGCACTTGAAAGGATGTCACGCCTTGTTCTACTACTGCTTCTGGTGCTATCAGGCGGACATGACCTTTAAAAACTTGATCGGGATAGGCATCAGCAATAATTTCTACCTCCTGTCCCTGCTTAATTCTACCTATATCAGCTTCTGGGACTTGAGCAAGGACTTCTAAACCGCGGGCTACAGCCACAATTGAGCTAGAAGTTGCCGATGCACTAGTAGAAGCCGAGGTTGTGGGTGTAACAAATGAGCCAATATTGGCATATTTCTGTGTGACAATTCCATTGAAAGGAGCGCGGATAATAGTATCTTCCAACCTCACTTGAGCTGCTGCAAGTTGCGCTTGGGCAGCTTTCACTGCTGCTTGACGTTGGGCAATTTCTTCAGGACGACTACCATTTTCTAACAAAACCAGTGCTGCTTGTGCTTCAGTCACAGCTGCTTCTCTTGCAGCTATTTCTTCATTCCGAGTCCCACTTTCTAACAGTGATAATCGTTTTTGTGCTTCTTCTAAACTAGCTTTGGCTCTACTATCTTCACTAATATACTGATCTAACTGATCTTGAGAAGTCGCTCCTTGCCTTGTTAATTCCCGATATCGATTTACCCGTACTTGTGTAAGATTAACTTGGGCTTTTGCTGATTCTACTTGCGCTCTTGCTTGGGCAATTTCTTGAGAACGATTCCCAGCTTGGGCTTGGGATAACTGAGCTTGGGCTTGGGCTAAACGCGCCCTTGCTTGAGCAATTTCTTGGGGACGACTGCCGGCTTGAGCTTCGGCTAACTGGGCTTGAGCTTGGGCTAAGTTAGCTTTATATTGCTGGATTTGGGCTTGAATATCACCTATATCCATTTTGGCAATAATTTGTCCTTGCTGGACGCGATCGCCTTGTTCCACATATAACTGTGCCAGCACACCAGGGTTTTTAGGACTAATATTCACACTTTGAACTGGCACTACCTTACCACTAGCAGAAATCCGCAAAGTAACATTTTTAGCTTCTACAGGTACAGTTAATTCAGTAATATCTTGTTGGCTTGCTCCCCTATTTAATAATGTATAAGTTGTTGGTACAGCAACCACCAAAGAACCCGTTGCTATCAACCCAATTAACCAACGTCGCGGATACTTAAGTTTGCCAATAAAGGGAATTTCTATATGCGTAATCATAAATACTAGCCTACGGTTGTTGCTGTGCTAACGCTTAAGTAGCGTTTAGTGGGATGGCAAGTGGGAAAATGTAAAAAGCTGGTGGACTAAAAATTTATCAATAAATCAACGAAAGTTAGTTGAATCCTTGCTCAACGCTCCCTTATGTTAGCCTTTAGCACTTCCGTATGGCTTCACCTGATTGGGTGACTTTATTCATAAATCAATACTTCCAAAGTAAAAGTAATTACTTTGAACTTGAGAAAGATGAAGAGGCAATTACAACTTTATTTTTGATTACTTTGTGAGTTTCAGCTCCCCGACTTATTTAATAAATCAGGGATCTTATTATCAGCCAACAATCAAACCATCTTGAACTCGAATAATTCGTTTCGTTTGGGCTGCAATATCTGGTTCATGAGTCACAATCACAATTGTAATTCCTTGATCGTTAAGCTCTGTCAGTAAATTCATCACATCGTGGGAAGTTTCGGTATCTAATGCTCCTGTTGGTTCATCAGCTAAAACTAATGCAGGTCGATTAACTAAAGCTCGTGCAATGGCTACCCGTTGTTGTTGTCCACCAGAAAGTTGACTAGGACGGTTGAGAATGCGATCGCTCAATCCTACCCTATTTAAAGCTGCCAATGCTCTTTCACGGCGTTTATGCTTGGGTAAGTTAGCATAAATCATTGGTAACATCACATTGTCTAAAGCCGTCGCCCGTGCTAATAAGTTAAATTGTTGAAAAACAAACCCTATCCTTTGATTGCGGACATAAGCTAATTCATCATCATCAAAAGTAGTTAGGTTTCTCCCTTCAAAAATGTAGTGTCCAGTTGTCGGCCGATCTAAACACCCCACAATATTCATCAGTGTAGATTTACCTGAACCAGACGCACCCATAATAGAGACATATTCACCTTCCTCAATAGAAAGTTGAATCCCTTTAAGTATAGGAACAGTAACTTCTCCTAAATAATAGGTTTTAGTAATAGATTCCATCCAAATCATCGTTGCCATATAAATATAAGTAGTTAAATTTATTAGTGGAGTTAGGGAACAGGGAACAGGGAACAAAAGTATCCGTATAATTGTATTACGAATTACGAATTACGAATTATTTAGTCGCTTCTTAAAGCTGTAATTGGGTCTAATTTGGCAGCGTTACGTGCGGGAATCACCCCAGCAATTAAGCCAACGCTTAACGAAAGTGCAAACCCAGCAATAATTGATAAAAAAGAAATAACAAACGGAAATTTAAAAATACTTGCAGAGACAAAAGCAATCAAAACACCACTACCCATACCAACACAACCACCAACAATAGAAATAACGATCGCCTCGGCTAAAAATTGATTCAAAATAGCTGAATTTGTGGCTCCAACAGCTTTGCGAATCCCAATTTCTCGTGTACGTTCCACGACTGAAACTAACATAATATTGGCAATGCCAATGCCACCGACGACTAAAGAAATCCCCGCGATCGCTACTACCATCACTGTAAATAAACCCACAACATTAGTGAAGGTACTAACAATATCAGCTTGGTTAGTTAAACGAAAATCATCGGCTTGTGGCGGATAAATATTGTGACGTAAACGTAAAAGATTAGTAACTTGAAACTGTGCCGCTTCTAGTTGTTCTTGATTACTAGATTTAACTAAAATGCCATTAACAGAAACCCCTGCTAAAGAATTGTTTCCTACTAGTCTGCTGGACATACTAGTTAAAGGAATGAAAATTTGGTCATCTCGATCCATCGGCCCTTGAGAACCTTTAGCTTCCATCACTCCAATTACTTCATAAGCTTCTCCTTGAATACGGATTTTTTCTCCAATGGCATTAACACCCTGTCCAAATAGTGTTCTTTGGACTGTCGGCCCAATAGTTGCAACTTGAGTAGCCGTATTTAGTTCTTCTTGAGTAAAATATCTACCTGATTGGGGATGAGTATTTCTGACTTCTGGATAGTTCAAATCTGTACCATAAATAGTTGTTGAGGTGTTTTGTCCTTCATAAACAACTTGAGCGCTGCGTTGGAGGTAAGCAGAAACCATTTGTGCTGACGGTGCTTGTGTGGCGATCGCTTGAGCATCTTCCCAGGTTAAAGTACTGCTAGAACCCAATCCCTGCCTAATATTCCCACTTCTTGCTGCACCAGCCAAAACTTGTAATACATCTGTGCCTAATGCTTGTATCTGTTGCTCGACTCCCTTTTGCACCCCTTGACCAACAGAAGTAATGGCAATAACTGAGGCAATGCCAATAATTACACCCAGCATAGTTAATCCTGTGCGTAATTTGTTACTCCACAGGGTTTCTGCCGCCATTGACAATATTTCTGTAAATGGAACAGTGCGGGTATTCTTGCCTTGGTAGAAAGCTTTAATCATATAGCGCTTCTTGGTTGTGTGCAGTAACTCTCAGAGATAAAAGGGACTAGGGACTAAAGGCTAAGGTGATGTATTCTATCTACAAGAAAACTGCTATTTTTGTATTTAAAATTAAAAACTAAATTTAAGGTGCAGCATTACCACGAGAACGACCGCCAGAAGAACGATTACCTCCTCCCATACCCGGTAGCAATCCTCCTCGTGGTGTTGATTGTGGTCTTGACCCTGGAGGGAAACTCAGCAAGACTTTCTCGTTGCCTTGCAATCCAGACTTAACTTGCGTAAAGTTATCGACAGTCACGCCAGTCTCAATAGGAGTGAAAACAGGTTTTTCATCTACTCCGGCAACGAACACACCTGTAGCATTTTCTCTACGTACAACTGAGGCTGTGGGTACAACCAAAACGTTCTTCAATTGACCAGCTTGAAAATCTGCTGCTACATTCATCCCAGATCTCAGCAGCCTCTGAGGATCTGAAAGTGATACTTTCACTTCAAAACTGGTAACGTTTTGTTCTACTACAGCTTGAGCTGCAATTTGGCTGACTTTACCTGTAAAGGTTTTTCCGGGGTAAGCATCTGCCCTGATTGTGACTGGTTGACCAAGGCGAATTTTAGAAATATTGGTTTCAGCTAAATTGGCCACAACTTCATTTGTAGAAGCTAAGGACAAAATTGAAGATGAAACCGCCGAAGAGACGGAACTAGCTGAAGTTGTAGGAGTTACAAAAGCTCCTGGGTCAGCATACTTCTGCGTCACCAGACCTTCAAAAGGAGCGCGAATTATATTGTCATTGATTTGAGCTTGGACGTTTTGCAGCGAACCACGAGCAGAAATTACCTGAGCATTGGCGGCATCAATATCTTCTCGGCGCGTGCCTGCTTTCAAAAGTGCTAAGGCTTCCTGTCTCTGCTTGACTACAGATCTCGCTTGCTCAATGTCTTCGGGACGTGACCCAGCTTTTTGTAATGCTAAAGCCTGCTGTGCTTCATTGACCGCAGCTTGGGCGCTGTCACGATCTGCACGAGTTTGATTTACACTTTGTAGGGAAATAGCTCCGGCATTGTAGAGTTGTTGATTACGGCGGAAATTATCTTCTGCTTTACTTAAATTAGCTTGGGCGCTGTTTAAACGTGCCTGGGCTTGGGCAATATCTTGAGGACGATTACCTGCTTGCGCTTTTTGCAGATTTGCTTGAGCTTCGTCTAACTGTGCTTGAGCTTGAGCAATATCTTGAGGGCGATTACCTGCTTGCGCTTTTTGTAGATTTGCCTCAGCTTGTGCCAACTGTCCTTGAGCAGAGGTAAGTTGCCCACGCAGGTTGGAATCATCCATATATGCTACAATCTGTCCCTTTTTGACAATATCTCCTTCCTTAACTAGCAGTTGTTTCAGGATGCCTGAGTTTTTAGGGCTAAGATTAATTGACCGTTCAGGCTTGACTGTACCGTTTGCTGAAATTGTGATTGTTAAGTTTTGCCTTTCTACAGGTTGTGTCAATATCCGCCGTCTTGCTTCTTGATTAGGAAGGATAGTTATTTGGTAATAAAGCGCGTAGCCAATTCCACTTAACAGTCCCAGAATGAGTAGCCAAGACAGCCAAGGATAACTACGCTTTTTTTTTACTTCTGGAAGCAAAGATGAGGAATCTATTGAAGGCGATGTATCGGTTTTCATATTAAATACCAGTGTAGAAAAAATGGCTACCGAACTAATTCTTAACGGCTAGAACTTAAGCCTAGTAGCCCTATACTTGCAATTCCTTGATTTTTTAATCATAAATATTGACGTATTAAAAGCTTCTTGCAGGATCACGATCAAAGAACTCAAGTGTATAAAGTGTATTGCACCCTGTCGCAAATCGCTATATCCTCACTATTACTCCATTGGGAAGTCTGATATCACCGTTGCGAAGTCTGACTACGCTTCTACTAAAAACAATTTCCTGACTGGGAAGAATAATATCCCCATTAGGAAGTTTAAAGTAACCTGGATTACGCAGTCTAACTATTCTTCTAGCAGAAACAATTTCCCCGTGGGGAAGTCTGATGTCACCATTAGAAAGTCTAGTTACTCTGTTGGAAGTAACCACTCTTCTATTGGGAGTAACTACTCTAACTGGAGTCACTACTCTTCTATTGGGAGCAACGACTCTTCTATTGGGAGTAACTACTCTAGTGCGGACTTCTTTATGACGGTATTTTGTCTCAGCACTTGCAGGTGTAGTCAAAAAAATTGGAGAAACGATGAGAGCCGTAGCCAGCAGTATAGCTGGACGTATTTGTTTCAACATAAAATTGACTCCTTTGTTTGCATGGAATTTCAATTGTGCTTAAGTTCCGGTGAGCAAAATTACAATTGATGCCAGCAATTATCAACGAGAAAGCCATAACTTAGCGCGTGACCAAAGTCACTAGTAGTTGCAAATTGATCTATGACCAAAGTCACCAATTTATAAATAAAAACTCCACCCATCAAGGGATGGAGTTTTGTCAGTAGTCGGTAGTCAGTGGCAAAGCGAAAAGTGCGGTCTTGGGTAGAACCCAAGAGGAGCAACTTTTCAAGACAGCGAAAAGTGAGTTTTAAACCAGATTAAAACAATACTTAGAGAATCGGCAGTTGAGTTTCGACTTCGCTCAACTGCCGCGAAGTCGAAACTCGATTTCCGCGCAGCGATGTACTGAGTTTCGACATTTCAGCATGGTTCGACTGCGCTCACCAGCCGCTTAGTGCATCACTGACAACTGACAACTGACCCCTGACACGCGCAGTGTCAAATAAATCAATTTTGGTTCGGGGCTTAATTACACACCCTGTTCGCTGTTAAAAGTTCTCTCTCTGATACCAATGAATTTAATAGAATAGATTTATCTGTTTGCTTTTCACGAGGACTTCCGCAATGCTGAATTTATCTACGTGCTTTGCTACTATGGCTATCTGATTGGAGGAACTGTGGTAGTAATAGGTTGATTGGGAATATGTTGACTAAGCGCAAAAGTCGCAGCGTTGCCGCAATTTTAGCTTTTTCTGGCACGTTGACAATTTCAGGATTACATAAGTTTTATTTGGGACAGCCTCTGTGGGGTGTGCTGTATGTTTTGCTTTCTTGGACACCGATACCTAAGGTAGCTAGTGCTATTGAGGGAGTTTGGTACTTAGCCCAAGATGAAGAAGCTTTTGATCGTAATTTTAATTTCGGTAAGTCAGCAGTCAAAATATCCCAGCAGGCGAACAATAATGTCGGGGCGATCGCTGATGCTTTGCGTGAATTAGACGCTTTACGCCAAGATGGACTGATTTCTGAGTACGAATTTGAACAAAAGCGCCGCCAGCTGCTCGACCAAATTTCTTGAAGCAAGCAAAAATGATGAACAACTGGCTACCTTTGAATTTTAAATTACAAAAACTTAAGGCCAAGCTCCTCAACGACCCCTACTATCGACTACAGTCTGGGGAAGAAATTCAAGTAGCAGCCAAACTGGGTATCCGCATTGATGCTAATCAAGCAACTGTAGATGATTGGTTACGTCTACCTGGTTTGTCGATTCACCAAGCGCGATCGCTGGTAGAACTTTCACGCTCAGGTGTTAAATTTTATTGTATTGAAGATATTGCAGCGGCTTTGAGTATGCCAGTCCAGCGATTAGAGCCTTTAAACCCGCTGCTGATTTTTAATTACTATGACCACGAATCTTTAGATAAACCTGCGCTTTTAGTTAACCCAAACACAGCCACAGTTGAGCAATTAGCCAAAATTCCTTTTATAGATTTATCTTTAGCTGAAGCGATAGTCCAAAATCGCTTATCGGCTGGATTTTACAGCAATTTAGCCGATTTTCAGCGACGACTAGATTTGTCTGGTGAAGCGATCGCCCAGATGATGTATTATTTAAGATTTTAAGACTTACAACCCTGAGAGCAGATTTTTGAAGAACTACCTTTTAACTTGATAATCACCGTGTCTAGAAACAAGACACTTTTATTCTTAGGGAACTCCAAAAAATACATTATCCAATTTATTCATATTTTATTTTTCTTACTCCCCCTGCTCCCCGAAGTTGCTCCACTTGGGGAGACCCCAAGACCGCACTTCTCTTCTGCTCCCTGCCCCCCTGCTTCTATAACGATGGGATATTTTTTTAGTTGGAAGTCCTTTACCTCTTTAAAACTTTCAGGGGTTGTTAAAATCCGTCCACAATTATTAGAGTTAAGTTAGTTGCCTTGGTGGGATGGACAGTCCTAAAGAACGATGACCCAACAAACAGAAAGAATTTGTATCCTTGGTGGAGGCTTTGGTGGTCTCTACACTGCCTTGCGCCTGTGTCAGTTACCTTGGGAATCTTCACAAAAGCCCGAAATTGTACTAGTCGATCAAAGCGATCGCTTTTTATTTTCTCCCTTACTTTACGAATTACTTACAGGTGAACTGCAAACCTGGGAAATTGCCCCACCTTTTGAAGAACTTTTACAAGATACAGGTATTCGTTTTTATCAAGGAGTTGTGTCTGGAATTGATACCGACCAAAAACGAGTTCATTTACAAGATGGCCCAGAAATTCCCTATGATCGATTGGTACTTGCTTTGGGCGGAGAAACACCACTAGATATGGTAACTGGAGCTACGTCTTACGCCTATCCATTCCGTAGTATTACTGATGCTTATCGTTTAGAAGAACGCTTGCGAGTATTAGAAGAATCTGACGCAGATAAAATCCGGGTGGCAATTGTTGGGGCTGGTTATAGCGGCGTAGAATTGGCTTGTAAATTAGCAGACAGGCTAGGAGAAAGAGGACGCTTTCGATTAATTGAAATCAGCGACCAAATCTTGCGAACTTCCCCAGAATTTAATCGTGAAGCCGCCAAAAAAGCTTTAGAAGAAAAGGGTGTGTTTATTGATTTAGAAACCAAAGTTGAATCAATAGGACAAGATACCATTTCTTTAGATTATAAAAATCAGGTAGATACAATCCCCGTAGATTTGGTAATTTGGACTGTAGGCATACGAGTTGCTTCTGTAGTGCGATCGCTAGCTTTCAAGCAAAACCAGCGTGGTCAAATCAGCACTACACCTACTTTGCAAGTCCTTGACCATCCCGAAATCTTTGCCTTGGGAGATTTAGCAGATTGTTGTGATGCTGAAGGTCAACAAATACCCGCCACAGCCCAAGCAGCTTTCCAACAAGCTGATTATACAGCCTGGAATATCTGGGCAACTCTTAGCGATCGTCCTTTACTTCCTTTCCGCTATCAACAGTTAGGAGAAATGATGGCGTTGGGTACAGACAACGCTACGCTGGCTGGTTTGGGAATTAAATTAGATGGCTCTTTAGCTTATGTAGCGCGTCGTTTGGCTTACTTATATCGGATGCCAACTTTAGATCATCAGCTCAAAGTTGGTTTTAATTGGCTAGTCCGTCCTATTATAGATACACTTTCTCAGTAACAAGTAGTGTGCCTTGACTGCGGAAACTCTCTCACAAGCCAAAATCTCAAATCCGACATTTGTAAATCATAAAAAGTTTGATGGAACGACCGAAAGTTATTCTAGTAGATGCTGTGGGTACACTCTTCGGAGTTAAAGGCAGCGTAGGCGAAGTATATAGTCAGATAGCCCAAGAATTTGATGTTGAAGTAGCACCAGAAGTATTAAATACAGCATTTATCAAAAGCTGGAAAGCAGCACCACCGCCAATTTTTCCAGATGCTGACCCACAAGATATTCCCCAACGGGAGTTTGATTGGTGGCAGATTATTGCCTTGAATACTTTTGAAAGTGCAGGTGTTCTCAAGCAGTTTTCCGACTTTTCGGCATTTTTTGGTGAACTTTATATTCACTTTGGTACTGGCCAACCGTGGTTTATTTATCCTGATGTCTTACCATCTTTATTAGATTGGCAGCGTTCAGGAATTGAACTAGGGATACTATCTAATTTTGATTCCCGAATTTATTCAGTATTACAAAGTTTAGGACTAAGCCAATACTTTAAATCCATCACCATTTCTACCCAAGCCCGTGCGGCTAAACCAGATCCTCGAATTTTTGCCATTGCTTTAGAAAAACATAACTGTCAACCTGAGGCAGCATGGCATATTGGTGACAGTATCGAAGAAGACTATCAAGGGGCTAAAGCCGCTGGACTCAGAGGCATTTGGATTAATCGAGATCAAATACAACCAGGCAGTTAGCAATGTTAGAAAACGCAGAGGTACAGCTTGACTCTGCGTTAAATTTTAGGCGATCGCTCTTCCCTTTTGAAGTAGAGGGAGTAAGAAAAATAAAGTCTGAATAAATTGGATAATTTTTTTTGAGTTTCTTAATAAAACTTGTCATTCAGCTAAACTGGTAGCTTTTATCAAGACACTTAATACTAAATTATCAATGAGTCTACTGACTCAGTCTGTATACGATTTATTTCATGTCTATAAAGAGGTGTCCAGAGTAACGTCTTCCCATTCTTGAATTTCTTTCTCAAAGGATTCTAGTTTCTGACGAAAACTTGTCAATGCATCTTCTCCTAATAGCAAATGCAGAGGAGGATTGTTTGACTCTACTACTTTAATAATTGCTTGTGCAGCCTTGTCAGGATCTCCTCTATCACTATTTTCTAACTGGTGTTTGACGAACTTGTGGACGGATTCTTGATAGTCATCAATTTGACAATCGGGAGTTGTTGTAGAACCTTGAATATTGGTTCTAAACCCTCCTGGTTCAATCAAAGTTAGCTTAACACCAAAAGGTGCAAGCTCTTGGGCTAATGCTTCAGAATAACCCTCAATCGCAAATTTGGTAGCAGAATAAATGCCCGAACCAGGAAAGCCCATAAGACCGCCAGCCGAAGAGATATTAATGATATGACCACTTTTTCTTTGGCGAAAATAAGATAACGTTGCTTTGATTACATTCAAAGTTCCAAAGCAATTAACCTCAAACTGACGACGTATCTGTTCGTCTGCGATTTCTTCCACTGCACCCATAGTAGCAATACCCGCATTATTGACCAGCACATCTATCTGACCAAAAGTAGAGAAAGCAACATTAATTGCAGAACTAATTTCCTTTGGTTTGGTAACATCTAAGCTGACTACCTTTGCAGTGTCAGAGTACTGCTTAACTAAATCTTCGATCGCTTCGGGATGTCGAGTTGTTGCCACAACCTTATCTCCTTTGGCTAATACAGCTTTACTCAAGGAAAGTCCAAAACCGCTATTACTCCCCGTAATAAACCAAACTTTACTGTCAGTATTCATGATATTTCCCAAATTCATTCTTTTTGTTGTAATTAGGGTACATTCGAGTTAGATGGTCGGAGCGGATCGGGTCCAGACACTGGTGTCATACCAAAAGCCTTCATCAATGCGGTAACGTGGACTTGGCTCGGACGGGTACGACCGTGTGGCGGGATCGTGCGGCTCTCGGCTGGCTCGGCGAGGGCTACCACCGCTGTTTCCCAACTTGCGGGCATATAGCTGTTGAGGACGCGGGCCACTTCGCTATCGACGCGGAAGCCATGAACTGTATTGCGCGGAATGACTACAAAACTACCAGCGGCTACCTGACTCATCTCATCATTCATTAGGAAAGTGACTTCGCCTTCAAGCACGTAGAAGGTTTCGTCTGACCAGATATGTACGTGCGGCGGTGCGCCCGAACCTTTAGGGCAAAGCTCTTCCATCATCGACCAGCGACCTCCCGTGTCCTCTCCAGATGCTAGGATCAGCCATAGTATATCGTCGCTCCAATAAGCTGGAGCATTGTCGCGGGTCTTGATGAAGGGCATCGAGCCAGGGGGTGGGAGCGTTGGCCAGGGTGTTAATGTCATTGGATGATTCCTTATTTATTTATGTTGATTCAATCAATTTGCAGCCAGTGGAAACCATCGACTGAGCCATTCTGTTAGGGCTGGCACAGCATTTTGATCGCCAACGAAGCCGACATACGAGTCAGGTCTTACAAGGAAAAGACCCCGATCGCTGCCAAAGGCATCGTGAAATTGAAACGAGGCTTCTTTGGAGGTAGCAGCCGTAATGTGTTTGACCTTCAGCATTGGTTGCCAGGGATAAACGACTTCATCTCTAGTTGAGGCAAAGGCTGTTGTATTGCGATCGCCGACCAGCAGCAGCGTGAAGCACGAGGGGTCGAGGAGCTTGTAGAGGGGGGCTTCGCGTAAAGCGTCCCAGAAGGACACTTCAAAATTGGGCAGACGATCGCCCGCCTTTAAACTTCCACAAGCATGGTGCGTTTGAGACAGCGTACTCTCGCGGTAGTTGGAGACAACCTCGCTGATGAATCCGGTACTCAAGCGCTGTACAAAGTGTGTGTCGAGCAGCAGCGGCACGATGTGCGCGATCGTCTGGTAGTATCGCAATTTGAACATTGCTCATAATCATGCTTTCTGTTCAGCCAAGAAAGCCAAGAGTTGACGCACTAGCCGATCGGGCTGTTCTTTCTGAATATAATGTCCAGCACCTGGAATGCTCCCACCGCGGATGTCATCCGCAACTGGTTTAAGCGATCGCAAGGGTAAGTCACCCATTGCTGCCTCTCCCCCCAATGCCAAGACAGGCATTGGCAGCTTACGGTTAGCAGCAAAGGCTCGGTTTTGTGTTGCCGTTTCGGGAATCGCTCGATAGTGACCAAAGGATGCCTGCATCGCACCAGGCGCAGTGTATTTCTGAACGTGAACATCAATTTCTGCTTGAGTAATAGCGGCAGGATTTTTCATGAAGTGATGATGCATATAGGTAATATATTCTCGCTCCTTGCCTTGAACGAGCGTTTCAGCAACCTCACTTTGGTGAAACTTGAAGTGCCAAACTCCGTTGTCTTTAACAAATTCCTCTAGTCCTAAACCTGGTAATACCATATCAAGGATGACAAGCTTGCAGACTGCTTGAGGATAGTTTGCAGCATAGGCAAAAGCTGGAATCGCACCCATATCATGAGCCACTAAAAAGACGCGATCGTACCCTAAATGGCGAACTAACTGATAAATGTCTTCACCCACAGTTCGACCATCATATCCACTGGCTGGTTTTTCCGAGTCTCCAAAACCGCGCATATCTGGAACAATCACGGTATATCGCTCTGCCAGCGCAGGCATAATTGTTTTCCAGCCGTACCAGGTTTCTGGCCAACCGTGAATCAGCACAAGGGGTTTACCTTTGCCGCCCATCACATAGTGTAGACGAACGCCGTTGACTGTTGCTGTGTGATGCGTGAATGTGCGATTAAACATTGCTTCCGTGGGCTGCCTCTGGCCGATCGCTGGGTGAATGGACAAAAAAGGTTGGTGAGAGTCAGCCCGTGCCAGAATCACTGAAAATAATAGTGTCGTTGTTAACGCAACAGAAGCGAGGCGAAATTTTAAATGCTTTCTCAACATGATTAACGCGATGTGCGACTTAATATTCTGTAACAAGTTCATCGAACTGAAGAGGATCGCGGCGGATGGCGATTAAGCCAGAAACAGACAGTGTGAGCTAAAATCTTGCGATTGAGACGACTGGTGAGATGCCACAGATATCGGGCATCGAATCAGATCAAACTACCGAGGTCATTTCGGTTGGACGAATCAGAATTTCGTTCACATTGACGTGGGGCGGTTGGGTGACGGCATAACTATTTGTTAGACCGCCACTCACTATAATTGAGCGATGTGGAATCATAATGTTCATTACCATAGCTATCTGTTGCACCAAATTCCCAAACGGGTCTACCGCGCCTTGGATATAGGTTGTGGGTTGGGTCTTTTTGCGTGGAAACTGGCGGAGCGTTCTGCGAGTGTGGATGCACTGGATGTTGATAGTGCAGTCTTAGCAGAAGCAGCAATCCTTAATCCTGCTCCTAATATTTCTTACCTGAAGGCTGACTTTCTAGCAGTCGAGTTGCCGCAAGCGAATTACGATGTAATTGTGTCGATCGCTACGCTACACCACATGGAGATAGAAGCAGCTTTGGAGAAGATGAAGTCACTCCTGCGCCCTTCTGGAAAACTGCTGATTCTTGGACTTTATCAAGAGAAAACCCTAATCGATTACGCTTATAGTGCCGTTTCAATTCCGCTCAACTTTGTGTTTTTGAAATGGCATCGAGCCTCAATTGTAGAACTGACTACAGTTGCACCGACTCGCCCTGCTTGGTTGTCATTGAAACAGATTAGAAAGGTCGCAGCCGTTGTTCTTCCTGGCTTCCATCTCCAGCGGCATCTGTTCTGGCGATATTCACTGATTTGGCAAAAACCTTAGCCTCTCGCTTTTGTGCAATGAGTTAAGATTGAGTTGTTTGCAAACGGCTGGGTATGAGTGAGACCGTCTACATCGAAACCAGTATTTTAGGCTATCTGACTGCTCGACCTAGCAGGGATATTGTTGTATCTGCGAATATTCAGATAACGAGAGAATGGTGGGATACGCGCCGTAGTGACTTCCAACTCTACTCTTCTCAAGCAGTTGTGAAGGAAACCTCTCAAGGCGACGCTGCGATCGCATCTCAACGACTCGAAATCATTCGTAATCTTGCTTTACTCGATTTGAATCAATCTGTGCTTGATTTAGCAGAATAGTTCTTGTGACGCAGTAACCTTCCCGCAAAAGCTGATGTTGATGCTGTTCACATCGCAGCCGCAACTATTCACGGCATGGACTACCTGCTGACCTGGAACTGCAAGCACATCGCCAATGCTCAAATTCAGCGAAAGTTGGCAGCGATCAGCCTTGACTTTGGATACGAGTTGCCGATTCTTTGTACACCTTACGAACTGCTTGGAGGTTAACTATGTATCAAGATGAGATTGTTGAAGAAATCCACAGAATCCGTGAAGAGTACTCTCAATCCTTCAATCACGATCTGAAAGCCATCTTTGCTGATTTGCGGAAGCAGCAAGCTGAGAGCGGCAGAGAGGTTGTCAACTTGTCGCGGAGGCGCGGTCTAACAACACGTTGGAGCGGACGGGTGAGAGACCCTGGTGAGGATGCAAAGGATGCTGACCGCCGCTCAACTTAGCTGTTATACGGAAACTTTCCGTCTATTCCCTGAAAATTGGGGTGATATACCGTCAAAAATATCGGCATAAAGCCCGATCAATCGTTGAGATTTCATTGTCGTTCTAAACAGGTAAGGTTTAATTCTTGTCTGAGAAAAAAGTTAATAGTTGTTGAGTAAAGTCATCTGGACATTCCGTAGCTAACCAATGACCACAATGCGGGATCGAGCCGCCACGCACGTCTTCAGCAACCAACTGTAAAGATGTTAACGGTAAATCTCGCAAACTCTTCTCTCCTCCTAAAGCGAGAATTGGCATTTTAAGTTTTGTCTTAAAGTCTCGTTTATTTTGTTCGGCATCTTTTGGCATAACACGGTAATATTCAAAAGCTGCGTGCAATGCACCAGGTGCAGAATAAGCATTAACGTATTTGCTAATTTCTTCTTCGGAAATCATATCTTGGCGGTGAGCGAAATTTCTGATAAAAAAAGTTAAATACTCATGCTCTTTACCTGTAATCAGCTGTTCGGGTAAATCTGGTGTCATATGAAAACCCATGTGCCAGTAATTGCCTGTTTGCCCAGTTGTGTCGGCATTAAAGCCAGGAACCAGAGTCTCCATAAAAACTAGCCGAAGAATTTCTTGTGGATACTGTACGGCGTAAGAATAAGCTGCTGCGCCTGCAATATCATGGGCAACGAGATTGATTTGTTTGAAGTCAAGTTTTTGAACCAATTGATGAATGTCTTCAGCAACGCTTTGCGCTTGGTAATCCGGTGCAGGACAAGAAGACTCGCCAAGACCACGCAGATCTGGTGCAATGACCGTATACTTTTCAGCAAGGGCGGGCATCACTTTATGCCACTCATACCAAGTCTGCGGAAAACCATGTAAAAGTACTACCGCTTCGCCTTTGCCACCCATAACATAATGAATGCGAACGCCGTTGACCTCAGCCGTCTGATGCTGGAATTGTCGATCGAAATCTACCGTATTGCTGTTTATTATTTGCGTCATTCTTTTGGCTCCTTCGGTAGTGTCATTCAGGAAAGGCAAGAGGAAAGAGAAATTGAACCGCTGGAACTTGAAAAGTTTCACTAAACTGTGACTGCGAAAGGAGTCATACCGTTTTACTTTAAAGTTGATACATTTGGGCAAGCAGGGGAGGCAGCACTTCGACCCTAATTTCTCACTCATACTGTGGGAGGTGTGGGGAGTAAGCCCCGCCCTTACTTCGACTTACTTCGGTTTCGCGGTAGTTGAATCTCGACTTCGCTCGATTTCCGCGCAGCGCCGCACTGAGCCTGTCGAAGTGTCGAAACTCAGTACAAGACGCTCAGTAACCATCTAGGGCGCTCTTGCTGGGGCGGAGTAACAAGCTCCTTCTGGTGCTTTCTCCCTTGCTCCCTGCCCCCTGCTCCCCTTCCTCTTCTGACATGTGAACCTGAATGCGTCAGTCCCTTTCCCCGACACAGATTAGCGGGATGTGAACCCGTCTGAACAGGTGCGGATGGGCTGTGGCGCTATCGGGATAGACCCCGCGCAACGGCCCGAACTCAGGCTGTCTATTGGTCGCCGCGAACGCCGCAGTGTTCTCGAACACGGCATAGTTGAGGAACATCCGGCTGTTGCCGATACCTTGGTGCAGCTGCGTGGAGATGTATCCCGGCTGCCGGGCGAAGAAGGCGGCATCCTCCGCCCAAGCCTTCTTGAACGCATCATGATCCCTGAGATCGACATCGAAGATGTTGACCAGGATGGTGGGCTTGTCGGATGTGTCCGCGTATTGCTGTTCGAGCGCAAAGGTCGGGTCGAGTTCGACGTGTTTAAGCATTTTTGTTCTCCTTAATCTAGAAACTTTGAGTTTGGAATTGCTGCCGTATCAACCGTTTGATCTATGTAGATGCGATTAAACTTTTGAAAGTGCTTCCTTGGCACTTGTCCACTCAACATCAGGATAGCGATCGTTATCCAGCGTTTTGTTTTGAACGTACAGCATGGTATGCACGTATTGCATTGCTTGCCAAGCTGGTAGAATTTCCGTTTCACCTTCTGGATTGGCTGCTCTCGCTTTTTTGTTGGAAGCAGAAAGATCTTCCATACTGCCCATATCAATAAGCTTAAACGGCTGCTTTTTAATCTCTTCGCCAACGGCTGCTAGCTCCTTCGGCGTAATCTGAAAACTAGCAATTCGCAAAATCCTGGGTGTCTCGGAGTCGAGTGCGGCAGCCGCTGTATAGTCTGCCGTATCGTCCGTTGTCGAAAAGTCTATTTTCCAGTCAGCCTTATCTCCCCAATAGCGGACGCTGTTGTTCTTTACGTCAAACAGCGGCGCACCTGGTCCTAGGATCAAATCGCAAAATGCACCGTTCATAATCGAAGTGGCGGCGATCGGGGATTTGTCTAGATACTGCTGAAATTCTTTGTGCAGATCGACATTTCTATTTTCTCCTTCTGGCAGTTGGGTAAAGTCGGATGAATAGTCTGAAGGGATAAAGCGAGGAACGCCTGCCGCAACTGCTGCGTCCAAAAGTTGAGATTGGGACTCAACCATGACATCACGCAGTCCTGACAACGCTGAGATGACACAAGAAACTCCCTGGCAGGCAGATTCTAGCGCTGCTGTGTCCGTCATATCCGCAGTGACGACTTCCGCACCGAGCGCGGACAATTTTTCCTTCTTTTCTGATGCGCTGCCGCTACGGACAATCGCTCGAACGTTTGCCCCTCTTTTAATCAAGGCTTTAACGATTTTCTCGCCGACTTTGCCCGTACCGCCTGCTACTAGGATTGTTTGTTTCATGATTATTCTTCAATATTGTGATGTTGTATTTTTGAAAGCGAAAGATAAACTAAGCTGACCAGTCATCATTTTGGTAGCCACGATCGCTAGCTGTTAACGATCTAAAGTACTTTTTGAATAGATGAACGGTGATCGCATTACCTCGATTGGGTTGACGACTATCAATAGTTTGAGTCGTTACTTTTCACCTTGATACTGAAGATTGACTATAGACTCGTAGAGCGCTGGATGCGCTTTAATGTCCGACAAGCTATGCTCATCTGAATAATTTTCTGTAGCGGATCTCCAAGCTTCGACGCTCTCCCAGCGAGCAATATTGACGAATTTAAACGTGCCATCGCCAACTCCAATATTACGGTGCAGATGCGTCTCGATAAAACCAGATGTGTGGGAAAACACCTCTGCGGTTTTTTGCCAATTTTTTAAGAATTCTGCTTCTCGATTTTCGGGTACGATAAAGCTATTAATTAAGGTAACAGCCATAATTTTTATCCTCTTTGTGAAGTTTGTATTCAAGACAGTGAAATAATTTGACACGACTTGCCCAGCGGCATCGTCTTACTGAACAAAGAAAGGAAGTCTTCTAGTGACTTGCAAGACGATGGGGAAGAACATCATTAAAAATCCGAGTACTCCAGATATTGCTGCACTTCTAATCGTCAATACCTTATCCTTCCAGGCTCCGTAGTAAGCCCAGACCGCGACTGGGAGAAATAGAATAACGGCAGTGAATAGCCCTGGCGAAAAAATCTGCGTCAATAGAACTGGAACAATATGGAACAGAGTGGCATTGACTAACATAAAAGCTGGAAAAGACAGTGCCATCTCTGGCTTGCGCCAGCCGATAGCAGCGCAGGATACCCCTAGAATGATGACGAAAGCGTTGACTAAATAAAATTCGTTCCACTCGACAGGCAACTGTAGCACCTTCCCTACCCAACCTCGCCAGTCGTACATATACTCTTCAAGCATATGGAGTCCGTAGGAAATTGTAGCTATCCACAAGATATATTCACGAGACATAATCAAAATGGTTACTCTGTCGATTTTTAATCAGGTTATTCAAGTCGCTTTTAAACATTCATTCGTAAGCAGTAAGCGTGCTTGAGCCAGACATTGGGTGATACGTCTTAATTACTTGATGTTTGTTGGAATAATAGGCAGCATTGGTATTTGAACTTCTCGCCGAGTCAGTGGGTAGAAGCGATTCGTTGTCTCGTCGATTAGAGTAGCAGTCATAATTTATATTCTCTCTGTAAAGTTTGCCTTTAAAAAGATCTAATCGATCTTTAAAACATTCCGCCGTCAGCAGCCAGGGTACTGCCAGTGATATAAGAAGCATCATCGGAGACTAGAAATGCCACTACTGCGGCGATTTCTTTTGGCTGAGCCAAACGTTGCAGTGATGCCGTGGTTTTAAGCACAGTATTAGGTGGTAAATCTCTAAGGGCTGGATGAGTGTAAAACTTGGCATTCTCTTCCGCCATATCCGTTGCCGTACCGCCAGGTGCGATCGCATTGATGGTAATTCCCCGCTCTCCCAATTCAGGAGCTAGATTAAGCACCATTGCCGAAACGGCAGCCTTGCTAGCAGCATAGAGAGTATGATAAAAAACAGGAATTTTAGCACTGACAGAAGAAGTCAACACGATATGTCCACCAGAAGAGAGATGACGAGCAGCAGCCTGGGTGACAAACAATTGACCGGCAACATTCACGCTGAACACCCGCTCGAAATCTTGGGGAGCGATCTCCTCTAGCTTTCCAAAATGCTCAACTCCGGCATTACTGACCAGAATATCGAGTTGACCGTATTGCTCAACTGCTTTTTCGACTAACTGCTGAATTTGGTCAACCTGACTTATATCTGCCTGGATTGCTGTAGCTTCGCCGCCCTGCTGCTGGATTTGGTTGACAACTTCCTCAGCCTTCTCAGGGCTACGATTGTAATTGATGACCACTCTAGCACCTTCCTGAGCTAACTTCATAGCAATCTCTTTGCCGATTCCCCGACTCGATCCGGTAACAATGGCGACTTTTTTTGCTAGCTTTTTCATTGATAACTCCTTTGTTCATTTGAATGTGTTGAACTGAAATTATCAGCCCTGAGTTTATAAAACTTGAGTGAGTAATACCATTGATCGGTGGAAAGCTATCGATCGTCTTCTGCCATCTTGAATCTCCTGGCTAAAGGTTGACCATTGCAACTAGCTGCCAAAGATCAGCTTCTTCCTAGTCTGCGTGATGCCATAGGTATATTCACGCTGGTTTCCCCACGGTTCGACGTGAACCATGCCAGTTGCATCCACCTCGGTGTACATAGACTGAGCCTCAATACCTCGCACGCGATCGCTCAACCAGTCCGCCACCATCGTGTACGCTTCCGGTCCTAGCTGTCCGGCACGGCTGGCGTGTATACCGTGGTCTTCGCCTTCATAGAAGATCAAAGATTTAGCACCCGTCAGGCTGTTGAGAAAGTCGAAGGTATAGTGGGCATCGCTCAACTGGTCGTCCTCACCCGCCGCGACCAGGAATGGACACTTGATCTGCGGAGCCAGCTTGAACACGTCGAGTTTCTGAGCGATCCGGTCAAGTTCCGCTTCGTCTGTTGCGCCAGTCATGTACATGAACCGCAGTTTGAACGTTGGGCTTGCCGTTTCAAACTGCGAGAAGCCGCCGGCTTCAAAGCAGGTCATGGCGACGCCGCAGGCGAGAAAACGCGGTTCAGCCGCCGCCAGCGTGGTCGCCCAGTAGGAGCCGAAGCTAAGACCATGCACAACGATCCGACTGGGATCGATCTCTGGACGAGCAGCCGCCAAGTCGAACGCCGATGAACCCAATTTGCCGTAGGTGTCCGGGTCGTACCAGACTTCCCGAATCAGCGCCTCGCCCTGCCCCGGACCATCGATCGCCAGAACCGCAAAGCCTCGCTGCAACCACTTGTCCCCATCCATCGCCACCGACAGCTCTTTCCAGCCGTCCATACCGGAGACGATCGCAACACAGGGAACGTGATCGCCCTGCTTGTATGTTGGTGGCAGGGAGAGTATTGCTGGCACCGATCGATCCTCAAACGGCACGTCGATCTGCTCAATGTGCCGACCCGCAAGCTGGATGAACTTGGCATAGCAATCCGTCTTCTTTTGATTCAGATCGAGATTCAGAGGTGTGTTTGCCTCGATCGACCACTGCGCTCCGCCATAGAGAATGCTAGCTGTAAAAAAGTTCTCACGGGCTGTAGAATCATGTCCCTGCTTTAGTTCGGCTTCGGCGCGCAGCTCGCGGCGTCGCGCTGCGAGCATGAACTCACGTGTCATGTCGTTGTAAGTCTTGATTCGCTGGCGCAGTCCGATGAAGTCACCCTGCGAATCGTGTCCGCAAGCACTGGACATATAGCCCAGACGACCCTGATCCCAATCGGGTCCCAACAAGCTGATGATTGCATCTAATAGCCAGCGTTGTTCACAGAGCCGTTTCGCGCGGCGGGTAATATTGAGAGGCATTGTAGGCATGAGGAAAGCTCCTTTCATCGAGGGTTTTCAAGGCGTAGAGCCTTCGGCGGTCTCCTTCATGGACTGCGAACACATTTGCGGCGAACTTGTAATCGCTGTAAATAGGTTTTTAAGACTCAGGGTATAGATTCAGCAGAATTAGCGGTTGCTATAGAGGGATTCGCCAATTCACTTCGCGTATACTCTTAGAAGCGATAACTTCTTGAAAGATGCCAGGATGGTGCTCGACACCAGGAATGGTTTCTTCACCTGGTTTGTAGCTGCCGTGGGTCGCATTCCAGGCATCTGCACTTTCCCAAAGTGCAATGTTGATATATTGGAAGGTTCCATCGCCGACACCTGCGTTTTTGTGCAAGTGAGTTTCAATAAAACCGGGTGCGCTAGAGAAGACTCGCGTAGTCTCATTCCAAGCTCTCAAGAATTCTTCTTCTTTGTCTGGGGGAACGACAAAGGGATTAATTAGAGCTACTGGCATGTTTTAGCTCCTCGTTGAATGTGCATTAATTACATAACTTCTATAGCTTATGGTCGGCTATGGTGAGTTGGCTTGGATAAACTTGCTTTTGTATCGGTACGTTCTTGCGATTTAGCGAAACTGGCTAGGAGTCACCCCCAACTGACGCTTAAAGTGGCGGGCAAGATGGCTTTGATCGGTAAATCCAGCTTGCGCTGCAATCTCGGCAATCGACAGCTTTGTTGTCGTCAGCAGCCGTTTGGTTTGTTGAATACGGTGAGCGATCAAATACTGGTGCGGACTCAGCCCTGTGGATTGTTTGAACAAGCGGCTAAAGTAATAGGGACTCATTTGAACTTGCTGAGCCATTTCAAGTAGGCTGAGATTTTGGTCAGCGTATTCGTGAATGTACTCTAGCACCGTACCCAGGTGAGCCTTTGATAGACCGTCAGATGATAGCTTGGCGGTGCGCGTGTCAGCGTTTGTTTTTTGAGTTGAGTAACGCTGCAACAAGTGAACGCAAATCGCTGTCACCATCGATTCTAAGTAGAGACGATTCCATATTTCTTCTGAAGACTCAATCTGTGCTTTTAGCGCGATCGCCATTTGATGAATCAGCGGATCTTTCAGCTGAAACTGGGGTATTAATTCGAGTCCTTTAGTGTCTACTATTTCAGCAGAGGTCTGAACAAAAAATGTAGGTTCAATATATAGAGCTACCAGTTCGCTAGGCTCTTGTATCCTGATGGATGATACTGGTGTTGCTGCTGGTGTAAGACAGATATCACCCGCACCAAAGCTACCACGCTGAAGACAACCATTAAGCTTTAGCTCTTTGACAGCAGGATCGTGGTTAAGATGAACTGTCATAAAATGCTGTGTAGAGAAGTGCTTAGGCGTTTCAGCACAAGCAGACAACCGACAATACACCACCTGCATCATAGGCAAAAACACTTTCTTTTGAGAAAATCCCTCATCTGAACTTGTCAATGTATTTGACATTTCACGAGCATTCATCTGTAGGGATTTGCGTTTAGCCATGACGCTTTATAGTTGCAATTGTATATTCATGACAAATATTACCACTAAAGAAATTTTCGAGCAGGGAAAAGTTTCGTCATGAATACAAATTTATAACTTAAAGATCACTCTGTTTTTCTTTTTCTATTCCTCAAGGAACAGATTTAAGGAGTGCAACGCGAAAAAGTTGAGTCAAGCAGGATAAACCAGGAGGTAGAAAATACTGGTACTTATACTAGTTAAGAAGTACTATTATTTTGCTGCTGAAGTTCTGGATGGGTGCGCTTATATTTCATGTACATCAATTGCCGTAAAGGTTTGAAGTTTCGCACCAAGAACATACTTTTCTCAATTTCCTTTCAGAAGTTGAAAACCGTAAATTATAACTCTACGTCTCTAAAAAATTAAGCTTCATACCCCTTACTTATGTACTAAGTAGGGGGTATTGCTTTCTTCAGATTCATTTATCGTGAGACAAATCTGGAGTTTATTCGCAAAGATACTCCATCTTCTGATATATCTAATTTTAGTGATTGAGGATTATTTTTTAATCGCTCATTGCCTTCTATCCACAAAGAAAACCACAAATATTTATTCATCACTTGTTTAAGTGCATTAATTCGTTGTTGTGTTGGTGGATGACTACTATTTTCTGTATAGTCAGAAGGTAAACGCAAAAACAGATTCAAGACTCGCAGACCTGCATCTATCTCATAGCCAGCCTTAACCATATAGGTGTAACCGATTTCGTCTGCTTGAAATTCATGCTGGCGACTTAATGCTTGCATGGTGCGCTCAAATTCTTGTTTTTTCTGAATAATAATTCGTTGTTTGATTACATCTTTAGTAGCGGGTGATAGGGGAGTGTTCGATTTTCTCCATTCCTGTACAATCTCTGACTTTGCTTCTTTGAGTAATTTCTCTTTTAAATTAGTTTCTGCTTCTTCTTGCTGTGCAAAATGGCGTTGAGTATGGTGAGCTAATTCATGACTGATAATAAAAGCTAAAGCTGCATCATCACCATGTATTTGGTCTAACAAGCCTTTGTAAATTACAATTTTGTTTAACTCATCTGCGTATGCATTGGGATCATATTCATCACTAATTTGAAAGCGCCAGGGATAGTCATCAAGTCCATTAGCACGAATTACTCTTTCTGCTACGCTGTAAACCCATTGCAGATTATTATTTTTCGGTTGTACTAGTGGAGTGGAAGTTGATAAATTTGTAGTAGTTGAAAGTGATGAAAATGTAGTTAGTGCTTGTGTGACTCCTGGTGTGTTAAGGTTTAGTAAAACACTGCTGCTAACACCTAATGTAGTGATAACAAATTTGCGAATGTGTGAGGATGTCATAATCGTAAACCTCTATTTGTTTTGTTTGAATGCATTTGACTGATGTGATTTCGGCAGAACTAAAAATATTAGGAGGTAGAGCAGACAAGTCTTTGGAGGAAATATCAATGGGGGAGTTTTGTGGAAGATAAAGAGATCCCTTCGCGTAACTTTCAGCATGTATGCTACTCAAACCCCAAATCACTGTTTTAAAATATTGCCTGCTGCCGCTGAGTTATGCACATAGCAATGCCTTTTTCGTAATAAGCCGCTTCGTTAATAAAAACTGGATAGACTGTTGATGCTCCTTCGTAAGCAATGGCTTCCCCATCAAATGTTAAAAACATCGGTGCGCCTGGAGTAAGTGACTTATAGTCTTGAAAATGAAGTTGTGGATGAATCATTGCTTGAATCTCACCCGATTCATTTCTGGGATAGTCAATCGTTCCATGATGCTGATAAAAGGTGAGTTTGCTATCAAAGGATAAAATTTCTGCCTGATTATATTGCTCTAAGTAATTCAAAGCAGTGTCAATCAAAGCTTCAGTTTGCCTAAATAGATCTGCTTGCAACAGTCCTTGAGCTACTGCTCCCACCTCAATAGTGCAGCCAAATTTACAAATTGATGGTAAAGAGTATTCTTGCTCTGACTGAGGTAGGACATAAACGTTTACCAAGGGGTTTATACTTTGCAGATAAGCAGCCAGTCGCAGATTGAAAGGATGCTCGTCAGTAATAACGGTTAACCCCATATTTGCAGTCGTAGTATGGATATCTAAAATTGCGTCCACAGGAGTTTTGCCATTTGCACCGAAGAAATAATTGATTTCCTTAGCTCGGATATCTTCATAACTAGAAAGGGTCAAATCTTGCAGTTCGACTTGTTGGAAGCAACGATTGAGGTCTTTATCGATGTATCTACGTACTGCTAAAAAGGCTTTGGGGTTTGCTAACAACGTTATTGTTTCAAAGCTGGCTCGATGTACTAGATGAGGATGCTGTTCAAATTTTTTGATGAGATAAGCACCAGTAAACTCGTTTCCATGAGTTCCCCCAACAATCATAACTCGTTGAATTAAAGGTATTCTATTTGTATTCAATTTCTTGTCTCCTAGTAGTTAACGCCACGAATATAAGGATGTCACAGACTAATCGATAAATCTAGACATGGCTTAATACCTAAATAGATAAAAAATTAATCTCAAATAAATGAAAAACTGTAGTAAATTTAATCACGCCTTATAAGCACCAGTAAACTCGTTTTCATGAGTTCCCCCAACAATCATAACTCGTTGAATTAAAGGTATTCTATTTGTATTCAAATTCTTGTCTCCTAGTAGTTAACGCCAGCCACAAACATAAGGATGTCATAGCCTAGCCAATAAATTTAGACATAGTATTATGCCTAAATAGATAAAAAATTAATCTCAAATAAATGAAAAATTGTAGTAAGTTTAATCATGTCTATCTATTCATAAGGAATCAGGTTTAACATGAATCTAAATATAGAACGTCTAAGACGTTTTGTTGTTGTTGCTGAACAAGAAGAGATTAATATCAGCCGTTGTGCAAAAAAACTCCATATTACTCAGCCGGTTCTTACTAGACAAATTCAAGAACTAGAAAAAGAACTAAACGGACAACTGTTTTTCCGAACTCCTAGCTGGAAACTAACACCTTATGGCGAAGTAGTTTTCAAAGAAGCACAACACCTTCTTAGACAAGTCGAGAAATTTAAGACATTACCTCAACAAGAAGATAAAGGCGAGATTGGAAAATTAACTGTTGGCATTAATACTTCGATATCTAATGGCTTATTGCCAGATATCATCCGTGTTTTTCGCTCCAAGTTCCCAAATGTGGCTTTAGCATTTGAAGAACTTTTGTTTGAAGAAAGCTGGCGCAGACTTAAAGACAATACAATAGACTTAAATTTCGAGAATTTTTACAATTTGGCAGATGTAGACAAATCCCATTTTCTTACATATAAATTATTGAATCCAGAACCACTGGTAATGGTACTACCAACAAACCATCCCCTAGCCAATCAATCACAAGTTCAACTCTCAGATATAAAAGAAGAAAATTTCATAATTCCTTGTCACAAAAGAGCGCCAGGATTACACAAACTGATTAAGGAGGCTTGTTTACAAGTAAAATTTCCCCCGAAAGTGTTACAGGAAGCCGCATGGATGACAACAATTATCAGTTTGGTTGCAGGTGAAATAGGGGTGGCATTGCTGCCTGCCAATGTAAGGAATCTTCAGCGAACAGGTGTTGTTTATCAAAACATCTCAGGTAATTTACCTATGTTTCAAACAGCGATTGTTTGGCGAAAAGATAATCAATCGAAAATCTTGTCTAATTTTCTCAAAGTAGTCACAGAAGTTTCGTGCAAGTAGCGAGATATTCTAACTATGTTTAAAGCATTTTTTCCAAGAACTGCTGAGCGCGATCGCACCGCGGATTTTGAAAAAATTCCCTAGGAGTAGTATCTTCGGCTAAACTGCCTTGATCGAGGAACATAATCCGACTGGCAACTTCTCTAGCAAATCCCATTTCATGAGTGACAATTGCCATTGTAATCCCCGTCTCTGCTAAGGCTTTCATAACTTCCAGTACATCTTTGACCATTTCTGGATCTAACGCAGATGTTGGTTCATCAAATAAAATCATCTCCGGTTCCATTGCCAACGCCCGTGCGATCGCTACTCGCTGTTTTTGTCCCCCCGATAATTTAGATGGATAAACACCTGCTTTTGGTTCTAAACCAACTTTAGTTAATAATTCCAACCCTTTTGCTTGCGCTTGCTGCTTCTCTACTTTTTTCACTTTCATGGGGGCGTAGGTGACATTTTGCAGCACTGTCATGTGAGGAAACAAATTAAAATGTTGAAATACCATCACTAAATGTTGGCGAATTTTAGCAATGTTGACTTGGGGATGAGTAATTTCTTGTTCATGAAAGTAAATCTTTCCTTTTGTAGGGCGTTCTAGCAAATTCATACAGCGCAAAAATGTAGATTTACCCGAACCAGAAGGCCCCAAAATCGCCACCACTTCCCCTTGATAAATCTCTGTAGAAATATCTTTAAGTACTTCCAACTCACCAAAGGACTTACATAAAAATTCCGTGCGAATGATTGGATTATTCACTTTGTCTTAACCTCCTTTCTAAAGCAGCAGCACTCATAGTTAGACCCATCACCATAACGTAATAAATCAATCCTGCAAACAACAAAGGTTCAAAGTAAATATATTTATTTGCGCCGACAATTTGGGCGCTGCGTAAGATTTCAACTACACCAATAGTTGACACTAAAGCAGAATCTTTCAACAGTCCGATAGTTTCATTGACTAAGGCAGGGAGAATATTTTTTAAAGCTTGGGGTAAAATTATGTCCCACATCATCAACCAGTAGGAAACACCCATAGACATCGCCGCCTCACTTTGTCCTTTATCCACTGCTTGAATCCCACCCCGGATGGTTTCTGACATATAAGCCCCAGAATTGAGGGTAAAAGTTAATACTCCCGCCTCTAAAGCTGAAATATCATAACCTGTTAGTTGGGGTGTGGCGTAATAAACCAAAGCTAATTGCAATAGTAGGGGTGTGCCTCGAAAAACTGACGTATAAGCATTTGCAACCCAAGTCAGGGGCTTAATTCCTGTAATTTTCAACAAAGAAAGGACTGTACCCCAGAGTAACCCGAAAGTTACAGATAAAAGAGTGAACAATAAAGTTATGGGAACTCCCTGAAGAATAAAAGGAATATCAGGCAGGATTCTGGTAAAGTCTAAATTTAGTCCGCTTTTAGTAGCTGGTGAAGATGCAGTATCGGTGGTGTTATTTTGTGAAAACCACTTGGTTGCGAGTTTTTTTAGTTCACCATTGTTCTGCATTTGTTGCAGAACTTTGTTGAACGGTGCAACTAAAGCAGAACCTTGAGGAAAAGCGATCGCTGATCCACTTCCCTCTTCTGAAGCAATTACGTTAAACTCTAAATCAGGATTAGCTTGGGCGAATCCTTTAGCGACAGTATCTTCAACAATTGCCGCATCAATGCGCCCAGATTTGATTTCTTGAATTGCTTCCGGTACTTTGTTAAGTTGCTTAATCTGAATACCCGTAACTTTCTGAGCAATTTTCTTGGCATTTTGCTCTTGGATAGTTCCCAGTTGTACTCCGACTTTTTTTCCTAAAAGATCTTGCGGTTGTTTGAGGTTACTACCTTTGGGAGCAACAATCGTATCTTTAGCCTCGTAATAGATAATTGAAAAATCAACATTTTTCTGGCGTTCTGGGGTGGGAGTCATCCCAGCCATGACAAAATCTGCTCGATTTGCTTGCAGTGCTGGAATTAATCCATTGAAATCGGATTCCATTACTTTTAGTTTGAAGCCTAGTTTTTGAGCCAGAGTATTAGCAATATCAATGTCAAAACCCACAACTTGGCGATCGCCCCCCTTGGTATTATAAAATTCGTAGGGAGGATAATCTGGTGAGGTAATCATTGTCAGTGTGTCTTTGCCGATAGAAGAGGCTGCTTGCAGGGAATTACTATGATTTGAGATCACACTGATTGCCACCATCGCCGCAAACAGTAGCGTCAATAGCCATACTCTTCGTTTTTTCATAGACTTGCTAAATTATTTGAGATGCACCTTAATATTGAAATAATTTTGGGAACTATATAAATGTAACTTTTGAGCTTTTTTTCCGGAAGGAGTCAAAAGCAAGCTGTATCAACCTATATACCGAATCACTTATACAGAAAATGGGGCATAACGATTATGAAGCCCCGATGCAAATACAACTCTCGTCGAGCCGTTCCAGGATGAATCTAGAACGGCTTTTGCCTTTTGTCAGGAATTTAGCGATTTGAGAGGCTGCGAGGATTGGAGGATTTCCAACGCCAGTTGCTCATGGGGGAAACCCCCTTGGAAGAAGACCGCACTAGCTCCTTTGTAACAAACTTTTCAAGACAGAGGACGCAGAGAGAAGAAAAAATGCTTAACTTAACTGTATTGAGATAAATAGAGTAATTAGGGCTTGCTGAAAAAGTCGTGAAGAAAGAACAGAAGAATTATGTAACTTGCTGTAACCAAGCTGCTAAATCAGACACCGAGGAGAAATCCAGCAGCGCCACAGCCAAATCTTCTAACTGAATCAATGATAACTGCTGAACACGTTCTTCTAACTCAGGGGTAAGTGTACCGACTCGTTGAGGAAGTAAGCGCATTACTAATGATTTTGTTGCTTGCTGTTTTCCCTGCTCAATTCCTTCTTCCATCCAACTTGTAACTATTTGCATAACCACCTCTTGTTCTTTTGATTCCATGCTAGCAATATCGGCTTGCAACAGTCTTTGTTCTTCCGTACTCAGGCGTAAATAGGTATCAATAAAACCAGAAATTAATCGCATTCGCGCTGGATCTAATTGTAATGTTGCTAATAGACGTAAACATTCAAACTTCACTTGGCGACGTTCTGTTGATGCGATATTCATTTTTGCCATTAATGCAGCCGCTAACGGATTTTGTTGACTCAAAAAATCTCGCCAATTCAAGCGATTTAGCTGAATGACATCATAATTAAACTGTAAAATAACTTTGTTAGGAAATGTTATTTGATGCACATTTGATTCTGGAATTTTGGGAGAGTCGTAAGAAAATATCACCACTGGATATACAGGTAAGTCAAATTTTTCATACAAGCGGGCAAAATAACGAAACATCCGCTTGTCAAAGCTTGGTTGCTTATAAGATTGATTTTCAATATGAATTAAAAAATAAGACTCCTGGGTGCGAAATTTGACTTTAACAATTAAATCAGCTTCGTAACGTTCCCCAGCGGTAACATCAGTAAAAACTTCTTTATCTATAAACTCTATAGAATCATTTTCCAGATATGTTAGTACCTCTGGTAAAAACAACTCTAAGAACTCTACAAAAAAGGTAGTGAGGAGTTCCTTAAACAAGCGATCATGATCAATCATCCAACAGCCAAGTTTAACTTATTTCATCTCCATCCAATTCTCACCGGCACGCACATCTACCAATAAAGGCACACTCAACTGTACCGCATTTTCCATCACTGATTTAATTTGTGGTTGCAATTCTTCCCATTCTTGAGGAGGAACTTCAAATACTAATTCATCATGAACTTGTAATAACAAACGCGCTTGATATTTCTGTAAAACTTCATGCAATCTCACCATTGCAATTTTGATAATATCAGCGCTGGAACCTTGAATTGGTGCATTGGCAGCAGAGCGCAGTAATCCAGCGTCGTAAACACCTAAATTTTTTAATTTACTCAAGTCAATATCTTCTGGATTATTATTTTTTAGTTTGCGTAAACTATTATTAGTAAATTCAAAATAACGACGACGGCCAAGAATAGTTTCTACATAACCTTGAGCGATCGCTTCCTTTTTCATTCCCTCTAAATATCTAAAAATTTGTGGATAGCGTTCGTTAAATCGCTTGATAAATTCGTTAGCAACACCTTTATCTATACCAGTCGAACGTGAAAATCTCAGAGAACCCATACCATAAATCACACCAAAATTAATCGTCTTGGCTAATCTGCGTTCATCTGATGTGATATCTGATTTTTCAAATATTAATCTTGCTGTGACTGTATGAATGTCTTCATTTTGCTGATATGCTTGCACTAACAATGGTTCTTGACTTAAATGAGCCAAAATTCTTAACTCAATTTGGGAGTAATCAGCAGCTACCATTAACCAGCCTGGTTCCGGCAAAAATGCCTTACGAATTTGACGACTAAAAGCTGTGCGAATGGGGATATTTTGTAAATTGGGATTAGAAGAAGATAACCTACCAGTTGAGGTTGCAGCTTGATTAAAGTCAGTATGTATACGTTGCGTATCTGGACGCACCAATGCTGGTAAAGCATCTACATAAGTAGACTTTAATTTAGATAAAGTGCGGTTTTCAATAATTGCATCAACAAATCCAGTTGTATCGACTTCTTGAAGCTTTTCTAATGTTGCCGCATCTGTCGAGTAACCTGTTTGAATTTTACGAGAATATTTGGTACTCAATCCCAACTTTTCAAATAATATCTGGCTTAATTGTTTAGGAGAACCCAAGTTAAATTTCTCTCCAGCTATCTTAGTAGCTTGTGCTTCTAAACGTGCTAAATCTGTTTCTAACTGTTGTGATAGTTCTTGCAGATAAGCAGAATTAATGCGGACACCAATATATTCCATTTCTGCTAAAACTACTTCTAATGGCTGTTCTACTTCCACTAAAAGCCGATTTAAAGCAGGAACTTGTTGCAGTTCTTCACGCAATTTATGTACTAATCCAAATGTAGAATAGACATCCATCCCACAGTAATCTGCTACAGATGCAATGTCTATATCAGCAATGGTTTTTCCTTTGGGAACTAAATCCAAGTAACTTTTTGCTGACAAGCCCAAATATCGCCAAGATAAATCACTTAAGTTATGGCTAGAATCTGGATTTAGTAAGTAACTAGCCAGCATGGAATCAAATACTACTCCCGCTAACTTAATTCCTTGACAACGAAAAACTAAGCGGTCAAATTTACCATTTTGGAATGCTTTGGGATAATCAGCACTTTCTAGAATTGGGCGTAATGCTTCTAATGCTAAATCTTTATTTAAATTTTCCCCAGTTTTGTGACCAAGAGGAATATATGCAACTTCATCGGGTTCGGTTCCCCAGCAGCAACCAATTCCTACTAAGTCAGCATCTCGTGGCTCTAAATCACTTGTTTCAGTGTCCCAAGCAACGGGTACTTCGGGATTAGTCAATGTCTGCAACAGATTAACCAATTCAGTGAGTTGAGCTTCAGTGTTGATGATACGTGGTTGAATTGGCGATGCAGTTGACTGTTGTGCAGCTGCTTGTGTGTCAGCAAAACTGAAAAATGAAATATCTGCGTCTTCAAATTCTGGTTCTATATCAGTTGTTTCTAGTTTTGGTAATTCTGCAACTTTGCCACCAAAACGTTGCTGGAGTTCATTAATTTGGCTTAGAAAACGATTAAATTCTAACTTTTCTAAAATCGGAATCAGGACGCTTTCATCAAATCCTGTGAGTTTGCAATCTTCTAAATCAAGTTCTAAAGGAACATCTAAAACTATTTTGGCTAGATATTGAGATCTATCAGCATCTTCTTTACCTTCAACCAGTTTTTTATGAGTTGCTCCTTTAATTTCATCTAGCGCTGCATATATCTGTTCCAGAGAATTATAGGTACTAAGTAGCTGCACTGCTGTCTTTTCACCAATACCCTTGACCCCAGGAATATTATCTGATTTGTCGCCACAAAGAGCTTTAAAATCAACAATTTGCGTTGGTAGTACACCCAATTTTTCTTTAACTTGTTCTGTGCTAAATTCAGTGATGCTATTTGTAGAGCGCTTGAGAGCATCAGGACTGAAATTTAAAACAGTGATTTCTTTCTGTGGATCAATCAGTTGAAATAAATCGCGATCGCCTGTGAGAATTTTCACTTTATACCCAGCCGCAGTTGCTCTTTGGGATAATGTTCCCAAAACATCATCTGCTTCGTAACCAGGAGCCGTCAGAACTGGTAAATTAAAGCCAGTTAGCAACTCTTGCAGATTTTTCAAGTCTGGCACAAAATCTTCTGGTGTTCCGGGGCGATCGGCTTTGTAGGTATCGTCGGCTTCGTGGCGAAAAGTGGGTAAACCCAAATCGAAAGCTACAGCCATTGCTTGCGGCTGCTGTGTCGCCATGACTTCCAGCAGACATTTGAGAAAACCAAAACAGACACTAGTAGGAATCCCTGTCTTAGTGCGTAGTCCACCATCTCGCCCTTTGGCAAAAGCGAAGTATGAACGAAAAGCGAGGGAGTGTCCATCTACTAAGATGAACGTGGGGCGGGTTGTAATGACAGCAGAAGTTTGAGACATAGCCATATTGTAGCTACTTACTTCTGTCGCGGGAATAGTTCAGCTGATGTCATTTTATGCTCAATACCGCTAATCTACAATTTTTAGATACCGAAAGAAGTCTGATCGGTAGAAGCGCTATATATGCTTTTAGGGCTTGCCACAGGCATCAGAACTTAGGTAGAAATAAGAGATTGAGAGTTTTTGTGTTTAATTCCTAATTTTATATTGCTTGGCAAACTACACCCAAATCACTGAATTATTAGCTACTATTGTTTGGGTTTTATTACTGGTAGGGTTTTAATATCTGTGTGGTGTAAATATAGCGTTATTGCTTGTGTTAGTCTCAGTACGGCTTTATTGATAACTGGCTGTGTTGAAAAAAAAGCTTCCCAATGTCAGCGACTGATTCAGGTGGTGGATGCAGGAGATTCTCTAATTGATCAAAAAAAAGGACAGCAGGTGATCACGAGCTTTCAATTATCTAGAGATTTGGAAGCTATCACCACATCTTTAGAAGAACTAAATCTAACAGATCCCAACCTGAAAGAATTACAGAGCCAATTCTCAAAGGTGTTCGAGAATCTTAGTCAAGCGATCGCCAAAGCTTCTAAGGCTCTTGGTGCAGCTAAAACAGCTGAAGCTTCCTCATCTGGTAGAGAAAAATTACAAAATGCCAGAACAGAAATCGATACGGCGCTAACAGCAGCTAAAACTGCTGCTAAACAGTCGGATGCATTAATTAATCAACTAAATAAGTACTGTTCTCAACCATAATTTTTCTAGTCAAACGACATTTTATGTTGTTGAGGAAGAGGGAAGAAAACTCGAAAAAACTCATTCATCCTTCTTCCTTATTGATTAAATACTTTTCATTTATTTTGTGTTATCTGTTCTCTTTTAACCAAAAATTTATCTCGTTGGCTACCCAAAAAGGCAGACGAAAGGCCTCTTTTTGATTCAGCTAAATAATTGTTACCAAAACTTGGCGATCGCGTTATCTTGAAAAATGAACTTTCAGAAGTGCATCTTTCATGAGAAACAAGCAAGTTTTACTTACAGGCGGTACTGGTGGACTAGGTTTAGGGGTAACACCAGCAGTTCTCGCTCAAGGTGCAGATGTAACAGTTACTTATCGCAATTCTCAAGAAGTTGAACGCCTGAAAGGAATTATTTCACCTGCTGATTTTGCTAGACTTCATTTTGTCTACACTAATCTAGAAACAGAAGCTTCGGTAGAAGATCTCGTCAATCGTATGGGACGAGTAGATGTGTTGATTCATCTGGTGGGTGGCTTTTCGATGGGGAAAACTCACGAATATAGTTTTGATGACTGGAAACATGAGTTTGATATCAATTTAAATACAACTTTCTTGACTTGCAAATATAGCTTGAAAAGTATGTTAGCTCATGGTTATGGACGTATTGTCACTGTAAGTTCTAAAGCTGCCGTGGAACCAGCTGGACAATTAGCGGCATATTCTGCGGCTAAAGCGGGGGTGATAGCTTTAACGAAAGCGATCGCAGATGAAACCAAAGGTACTAATATTACCGCTAATGTTGTCTTACCGACTGTGATTGATACTCCTGCTAATCGCCAAGCTATGGGTACAGAAAATGCAGACGAATGGGTAAAACCTCAATCTCTGGCACAATTAATCTGCTTTTTAGCCTCTGAAGCCGCTAAAGATATTCGTGGAGCAGCAATCCCGATATATGGCAATGTTTAGTTATCCATTACTACTATTCACCAATTTCTCTCCTTTGAGCATTCGTACTGCCGCTTCTAATAAAGCTTCTTCTAAGTATGGTTTAGTAAAGTAACCGCTAGCACCTAGTTGAATTGCCATCTGTCTATGTTTATCTGCACCTCGTGAAGTTAGCATAGCAATTGGTAAATGATTGAGGCTGGAGTCTTTCTGAATGCGAGAGAGTAATTCTAGACCATCGCAACGAGGCATTTCAATGTCACAAAATACGATATCGCAAGGTAAACCAGAGCGGAGTTTATCCCAAGCTTCCTGGCCATCGCGCGCCTGTTCAACGCGATAACCTGCTTTGTTAAACGTCAAGGAGAGCAATTCTCGTACTGTAATTGAGTCATCGACAATCAGCACTGTCGGATCAATTTTCACAGCCGGGATTTCTATGACATCAGGAGTACCTTTTTGCTGCCAAAGAGTACCACCGCTATGTTTAGAAATCCGTCCTTGGAAGATATCAATGATTTCTAACACATCAGCAATTGGCATAATTCGACCATCACCCAGAACTGTTGCACCAGCTACACCAATGGGTTTAGGTGCTGGCCCTTCAAATTGCTTAATTACTATTTCTTGCTCGCTCAGTACTAGGTCAATTTGTAGAGCAATTAAAGTGTTTCCCGATCGCACCACAATAACCGAAACCATGTCATCATCTCTAGTACCGCCATAAACGCTGCCGCGAATGATTTGACGATTAAATGTCAGAAGTTCTTTGAGAGGACGGAATGGTAATACAGTATCGCGCCAAGAAATAAATGATTGTCCATCGGCGCTATGCTGGATATTTTTGACTGGTATATCAAGGGTATCTTCCACGCCGTCCATTGGGAATGCAACCCTAGCTTTATCAGAAACGCAGCACAGAGCTTTGCAAATACTTAGGGTTAGTGGCAAACGAATCGTGAATGTGGTTCCTTTATTGATGATAGAATCGGTGTTTACTGTGCCGCGAATTTCGCTAATCTCGGAGCGAACTACATCCATCCCCACACCGCGACCGGAAATCTCATCTGCTTTATCTTTGATACTAAAACCAGATTGGAACAGCAGGTCATAAACTTCCATGCGCGAAATAGTTTTTGCTTGCTCTGCTGTAATCATGCCTAGCTTGATTGCTTTAGCTTTGATTCCTTCTGTATCAATACCTGCACCATCATCACCTACAGAAATGATAGTTTGGTTTCCTTGGTGGAAAGCACGGATGGTAATCACTCCCACTGGTTGTTTGCCTGCTGCTTGCCGTACTTCTGGCATTTCAATCCCGTGAGCGATCGCATTGTTGAGCATGTGAGTCAGCGGATCGGTAAGATGATCTAAAATCATCTTGTCAATTAAGGTATCGCCGCCTTCAATAATTAACTCTACTTGTTTGCCGTACTTGATGGCATTGTCCCGCACACCTCGCCGTAAGCGATCAATAGTTTGGGAAAAAGGAACCATTCGCGCTTTTGTTAGTCCTTCTTGCAACTGGGTAGTTACTTGGCGGAATTGTCGCGCGACTCGTTCAGTTTCTTCTGTGACGAAATCAATGTCACTCGCTGACTCCCGCACCCGTACAATTAGTTCAATCATTTCCTGGGATAGGGTATGGAAAGGCGTAAACCGATCCATTTCTAATTCGCTAAAACCCCTATCTGTATCAGCATCATCAGCAGGTAAGCTTATTTCTTTAGGAGATTCTTTGGTTTTGCGACTAGCTAAAAGAGAGGCTTCCAATAGCGATCGCTCATACAATTCTTGCATTCTTGCTCCCACATCTGAAAGCTGTTGCACCTGAACCAGCAAATTATCTAGTGACTGTCGCATCCGTTCATGATCTTGCTCTAAAGTGTTACGGTTAACGACCAACTCCCCAACTAAATTGCTCATGTCGTCCAGTTGTTTAACTGGCACTTTCATCGTTTCTTCAAATTTGGCAGTCCGTCGAGCAGAAGGACGGGGGATTTTACCGATGTTTTGTTTTGCTGGTGATGAGTGGGATATGGTTTGATCTGCTTCTGCTAGCAGTTTCTCTAAGTCGCCAAATTCATCGGTTACTGGTGATGCAGTTGTCTCTGGCCGCAATTGTGGCATCTGGGAGAGCTGATCATGAGATTTCGCTGTCACTTGCTCATCATCGTCTGCACCCAATAATGCTTCTAGAGCAGCAAAATCTTCTTCTGCAATGAAACTAGGCTTAGTGTTAGGACTTACGTCTTCTTTTAGTAATGCTTCTAAATCTGCAAACTCATCCTGGATATAAGTTTCATTTTGTTGACTAACTTCTGCTAAATTTTCATCAGTTTCTAGGTTTAAACCAAATTCACCAAAATCTAAGTCTGCTAGTGCATCATCTTCAGTAGTGTCTGTAGCTAATTCCGACGTTAATAAATCATCAATTTCTGAAAAATCAGCGATCGCCTCTAGGCTATCTTCTATAATCTCTGAAGAATCACTGTTATTTTCTAAAGTTGCTGGTTGTTCAGTGTCCGACGTTAATAAATCATCAATTTCTGAAAAATCAGCGATCGCCTCTATGCTATCTTCTACAATCTCTGAAGAATCACTTGGATTTTCTTGAGTTGCTGGTTGTTCAGTGTCCGACGTTAATAAATCATCAATTTCTGAAAAATCAGCGATCGCCTCTAAACTGTCTTCTATAATCTCTGAAGAATCACTTAGATTTTCTTGAGTTGCTGCTTGTTCAGTTTCTGGTAAATCAGCGATCGCCTCTAAACTGTCTTCTATAATCTCTGAAGAATCACTTAGATTTTCTTGAGTTGCTGCTTGTTCAGTTTCTGGTAAATCAGCGATCGCCTCTAAACTGTCTTCTATAATTTCTGAAGAATCACTGCTATTTTCTAGAGTTGCTAGTTGTTCAGTTTCTGGTAAATCAGCGATCGCCTCTAAACTGTCTTCTATAATTTCTGAAGAATCACTGCTATTTTCTAGAGTTGCTAGTTGTTCAGTTTCTGGTAAATCAGCGATCGCCTCTAAACTGTCTTCTATAATCTCTGAAGAATCACTGTTCTTTTCTAGAGTTGCTGGTTGTTCAGTTTCTGGTTTGAATAAATCATCGAACGGCTGAATGTAAGTTGAATGATCTGTAGTGGTTTTTTCCTCAAGATTCTCATCACTACTATCGCCTAGAGGATGGAACAAATCAATTTCTGACTCAGCCAATGTTTGAGAAGAAGCTACAACAGATTCGTCTGTAGACAGGTTAGTAAATTCGGGGATGAAATCTAAAGTTTCTGGCTCTTGTGAAAAATTAGAAATCTCCTGCAAAGAAATATTATCATCGCCAACGGTAGAAGAAATCGTTAAGTCGCTTGTTGTTGAATCGCCAAAAAAATCATCTCCAGTATCTGGAGGTAATATCAAATCTAGCGGCTGCTCTGGCTGCTCAAAAGAGATATCAAACTCTTCTAGGTCAAAATTTGCTGTTGGCGAGGATGTGGACTGCTTATCGTCAAATATCTCACTAGAAGATGTTGCAGCAAATAAACTCTCTTCTAAGGCTTTTGCTATATCCTGCTCAAGGACGAGATCAAATTCTGACTGTTGTTCTGCGTCAGTTTCCTGGTTCCAGAAGTTGCTCAAATCATCATCTGTCTGAGAAAATTCTATTTCTGTAGTAGTTGGTGCATCAAATAAATCACCAATTTCTGACTCATTCGTAGGTAAGATGGTATTTTCTTCTGTAGCAGCAAACAGATTATCTAAAGAAAAAGCATCTGACTGAGGAACATTAGGCTTTAATTCCAGAGAATTATTAGCATTAATTTCCTCTAAATTCTCTATATTTGTAGTTTCTATAAATAAGTCATCTAAACTACTTGGTTGGTTAATAGATATTTCAATACTGGCAATAATTTCAGTTTCTGGTTGAGTAACTTCTTCAGTAGGTAGTGCTAGATTTTCATCTAGTCCTATTGCCAATAAGTCATCCATTGTATCCTGTTGATTTATCTCTTCAGGAGACTGTGGCAATTCGCTAGAGATTTCAGCTAATTTTTCTAAAGCATCAGTAGATATTGATAAATCTTGTGATTTTAAGTTCTCTTGTTCTAAAATTTTATCGCCAAATAGTAGATCTAATTCTTCTTTTTTACTTGTGCTTATTTGAGACTCATCGCTGCTTATATCTTCATCCAAGGATAGAAAATCAGCTAAATCGCTATCAACTTCATCATTATCATGATCGCTGAGTTCAATACCTAATTCACTGACATTTTTAATATCTAGAACTTCTTCTTGTTGCCAAGTTTCATCAAGTTCAGGAGTTTCACCTTCAAACAAGTCAGCTAAAGTATTTAATTCGGCTAATCCTACTTCTGGCCCGTTGTGATCATTATGTTTATTAGTAACAGCTACATCGTCTTCATTACTAAAGAACAGACTAACACTGGCAGCTTCAGAAATGTCATTTTCTGCAATATGTTCTATATTAAGCTGCTCGGATAGTTCTGTGAAACTAGTTACACTATCTGTTGGCTGTAAAACCGTAGCATCACTAACCAAATTATCTGTTTGAAGCGGCAATATTGGCTCAGATAAGTTTGGCTCAGACGTAATTAATGGTTCTGTAACAGTAGCAAGCCGTTCTTCTAGCAAATCTGTAGTTATTTCTAACAAATCGATTTCTGGAAAACTCAAAAGTGCTTCTAATTGCTGACTAATGGCAATCTCGGCTTCCCTACTTTGGTGAACTAATTCTTGAGCTTGCTTAATTTCGGTAATGACAATTTTTGCTAAAGTCAGATATGTATTTTCGGGATTAGCGATCGCACTAGCCGCCGCTTGACATAAACCACACCAGTTGGGTAAATTCCATTTCTCACCCAGAGTAACCAACTGGTGACAACATTGCTGAAGTTTTTGTCGAGATTCAGGTGTAGCTTTTTGCTTAAATAGCTGCAACATTTCCCGTAGTGCCTGTAGCACTTGGCTTTGAAACTCACCCCAATCCTTTTCTCTGCTAGCAACTGGCGTACGTGTTTCTTGAGATGGTGCAGAAAAGTTAATTTCTGTTGTAGTTGTCTGGGTATCTTCCTCCAAAAGGGGAATATCTTGGCGGAGGAAAATTTCTGTGAGTGTGCTGACGCTATCAGCAGAGGCTGGTTGTAATTTCGCTGTCGCAGTACCGTTGACTACTCCATTACTACCTTGTTGTACTAAAGTTTCCAGATGCTCATACAGCCATTTAAAAACCGGCTCGGCTTCTGACATGAGATTGTTAGCAGCTTCTTCCGACAAACCGAACGGCCCGCTTAAATGTTCTAACAGTGCCTTGAGGGTGTCGGATACACCGAGAAATAAAGACTCTAATTTTTGATCAATTTTAACTGGATGCTCTTTGAGAACTTTAAAACAATCTTCTAGACGGTGGGAGGTATGCTGGATGCTACTCAGACCAAGCATTGCCGCCCCTCCCTTGATGGAATGAGCCGCCCGGAAAACTTCGTTAACCATTTCCGGGTCGTTTAAGGTACTTTCGAGATTCAGCAACCCCTGTTCAATTGTGTTCAGGTGGTCTCTTGCTTCTTCGATGAAGTAGCCTAAAATCCGCTGTTGTTGTTCCGGCAGCATAAGCAAGGATGAAGGATAAAGGATAAAGGATTAAAGATAAAAGATGAATGACAGGGGATAAAAGCTAAAGCATGAATAAATGTTCACACTTCACACTTCATACTTCACACTTCATACTTCATCCTTTACCTGGATTCGAGGGTTTCCACGCGGAAACGCTCAACAGAGGAGATCAAGTCGCGGGATACACCTACTAGATTTTGTAAAGCCCCGGAAACTCTTTGTGCTTCCTGGGACGTTTCTTGTGCTGTTAATTCTACTGATTGCATGACGTGAGCAACGGCACGGGAAGTTTCCGTCTGTTCTACTGTGTCGCTGGTAATAGAGCGTACAAGAGTATCAATTCGATTCGCAACTTGAATAATATTTTCTAGCGATCGCTTAGCTTCTTCTGCTAATTTTGTACCTTTAATTACCTGTTGTGTGCCTTCTTCCATTGCGGTCATTACAGAGCCTGTTTCGCTTTGGATTTGCATTACAATTTGTTCAATTTCCTTCAGGGATTTCGCAGATTTATCTGCTAACTGGCGCACTTCATCTGCCACAATGGCAAATCCACGCCCAGCTTCTCCTGCCCGTGCCGCCTCAATACTAGCATTGAGTGCCAGCAAGTTAGTACGGGAGGCAATTTGGGAAATTAACGCCACAATTTTAGAAATTTCTTGGGAAGATTCCGCTAATCGCTTCACTTTGCGAGTAGTTTCAGCAACAGTTTCGCGGATTTCTAAAATACCTGCCACAGTATTTTCCACGGCCTCACCACCTTTGAGAGCAATGGTACTAGCATCGCGAGCAACTGCTTCAGCTTCTCTGGCTGCTTCCGCTACCCGCTGAATCGAGTCGGTCATTACCTGCACAGAATTTAAGGTGACACCTAACTCTTCTGCTTGGCGCAAAGCATCACTAGATAAAGCTCTAGCAAAAGTTTCAGAATTAGTTGCACCTTTTGTAACTTCTTTGGCTGCTACTTTTACTTGTTGGACAATATCCCGCAGGTTTTGAATTGTCAAGTTAAAGGCATCAGCAACGGCTCCGAGTACGTCGGCTGTCACTTCAGCTTGGACTGTTAAATCTCCTCTAGCAGCGCCTTCTACGTCGTCTAACAAGCGAATTACTTGGCGTTGCAGGTTTTCTTTGGCTTCTTCTTGTTCATCGGCTTTACGTTGGGCTTCATGGGTAGTCGTAAAAATTACCCGCGCCATTTCGTTAAAGCCAGTAGCCAACAGCCCTAATTCATCTTCAGAGTATACTGTGGCTTGCACATTCAGATTGCCTTGACGGACTGCATCAAATTGAGCTTGTAAATCCTTGGTTGTGCGGCGAATTTGTCTGAGTGTGAGACTTCCCATAAAAGCAGCGGTGGAAAATCCCGCAATGCCAGCGGCTAAAGACATTGCCCAACCTGTATTTCTGATAGATTCTCGCTGTTGGGGCAAAGAAAAATTGGCAGATGCGAAGCTGACGGTAGCTACAACCAAAGCAGAGAAAACACCCACAGTTCCAGCAACAAACCAAGGTTTCGTGTCCAAAGGAGCATTTTCTAATGGTGCTAACCAACCTTGCTCGACGCTGACGGTAGGTTCTAGCTTTGAGACATCAGTTTGAGTAAAAACTGGAACTGCTTCTTGTGCGCCTGTATGAGAGCCAGTAATTGAAAATAGTTCGTCATCGCGATCGCCTGTTTCATTTTCTGGGGTAGCATCTTTAGTCTGAGCGCGTGGACTGCCTGTTTCCATCGTACCTGAAAGCATTACCACATCACCGAAGCTAGAATCTACTTCTGCTAAGTCAAACCCAGGAATACTTCCTAAATCATCAAATTCGTCAAAGTCGTCTAAAAACTCTATATTACTTTTAGATTTTTCCCCGTTTAAGATATTGTTGTTTCGGTTGTCATCTAAGGAAAATTCTTCTGAGCCGAAAGCAGACTCAAATGCCTCAAAATCAAAACCTTCATCACTATCAAAGCTGTTTGGTTCGACTGTTATATTTTTTGGAAGTTGCTGTTGGTTTGGCAAAGCAAAATTTCCGTTCACAGATGAAAGCGTTTCTGGAAAATTTTCTTGTGCTTTTGATTGCTGTAACCAATTACTTGATTTTGATTGTGATAAATTATCTTGACTACTGTATTTTTGTGTGGAACCATCATCTGGTTCCGCTTTGCCCATTAATAAGGTTTCACCCTCTAGGCTATTTATTGGCAAGTCCAAACTTGGAATATCTGAATCTTGTTGGTTTTCTTCTACCAAGACTTCAAAAGTATTTTCTAAGCTATTGCTTGTGGATGAATTAAATTCTCCAAAAGGTGAATCATTACTATTATTGGAGTAATCTTTACTGTCAGAACTGGCATTACTATCTAAGAAATTACTATTAAATTTTGGTTCCTCAAGACTTTCTTCTAAACTATCTTCCTGCCAGAAAGCTGGTAACTCCAAGTCTGATTGCTTTTCCCAAATGTTGGCGTTTGACTCTGGCTCATCTAGATTTTGATTTAAAGCAAAAGGATCATCGCTCAAAGGCACTGAGGAATCTGAGTTTGTATTAAATGAAATACTGTCTGTAGGAATATCAAATGGACTACTTGAAGATATTTCTTCTAGGTCTACAGTTTCTGGTTCTGGGTTAAAGCAATTCAAATCAAAACTGTTATTGCTATCTGAGTCCGCAAATATCCCCAAGTCTTGCAATTCTGGTTCGTTAGATTCCAGATTATCGGCTATTCTTGAGGAATTTGTTGACTTTTCTTCGCTATTATCCTCAGTAGAAAAGTGTCCCTCAAATGGTTGTTGGTATTGACTGATATTTTCTAGACCATTATTAGCAAAACCAATAATTTCTTGATCATCAGTCAACTGCAACACTTTTTGATATTCTTTTTGTGCTACATCATATTGCTGCAAAACATAGTAAATATGACCCCGCAACAAATGACAGTTAGGGTCATCTGGGACATTTTGCACTACCTGATCAACCAAATTAGCTGCAACTTCATATTTCTGTTGCGCGTAGGCTGCACAAGCCTGTTTATATGTTTCGAGGTAATCATCTATACTTGCTGCCATTTCCTCTCTCCCAATTTCATCCTGCCCATCTTGCACTCCGTAAAATTGCCATTTGATCAAGCAGTTTTAGACACTGATTATTTTTAGCACCTATTGACCACTCTCCACGTAAAAAGGGAGCCATAGTATCGGGTAAATTAGTTGGTGGCATCAAATGCTGCACATCCAGCCAGTCCATACCACCGACTTCGTCTACCGCTAAACCGACAATTGTGTCCTGTTCTTCAATAGCAATCACCGGAATTTCAGCTCTATCTGTGTTTAACGGAGTTGCTTCACCAAGAAATTGACCCAAATCAGCCACCCAAATTACTCGACCTCGTAAATTTAGAGTACCCAAAAGTAAAGGAGAAGCATTAGGAATCGGGGTAATTCTGTCAGGACTTAGTTCCATAACCTCTCGGATACCAGTTGCTGGTAGTGCAAACTCCTGATGCGAGGGTATATAAAACCGCAAATGTAACTCACCTTCAGGACTTTCTACTTGTAATTCAGGACGGAAGTGGTCTTGACCATTGCCACTTAAAAAGTCCGGTAACTTGCCCATATTGTTTTCATCCTTATCCTCGCAGCAGTTGTTTGACTGTTCCTACCAACTCAGTTGGCTGAAACGGTTTAGCTATATAAGCATCCGCACCTTGCTTCATACCCCAATAGCGATCAAATTCTTCGCCTTTAGAAGAACACATGACCACAGGCACGTTTTGGGTTTTGGGATCGGATTTTAATCGACGGCAGACTTCATAACCGTTCATGCGGGGCATAACGATATCTAAGACCACCAAGTCAGGAGGTGTGGTTTGAATTGCTTCCAATGCCTCTACGCCGTCACTAGCATGGGTAACTTTTAAGCCAGTTGCTTTTAGGAGATCTGTAATCATCTCTCTTTGGGCGATACTGTCTTCCACGATCAGAACTGTACTCATAAATGGTTATCTACCTCCTGATGTAGACGTTCCTTTTTGGAACATTCTTTGTTCTCCCTCGTAAGTAGTTAGTGTATAAATTAAGTTTATTGATTCACTAATTTACTAGATAGTAAAGTTGTCCTGAAGTTGGCTGACTCTGTGATAACATCTTTTACTCTATCTTTTGTAGAATCAACAAGTCTTATATCTTGTCTCGGTTCCTACGCAAGTTTGTAAGTCTACATATTTTTCTACGAGCATGAGTAACTCAGTATCACCAAACGGCTTGGTTAAATAATCTGTTGCGCCAACCATACTAGCTCTGACTCGGTCAGTAAATCCATCTTTACCAGTCAGCATAATAATCGGTATGAGCCGAAATGCTGTAGATTGTCGCAGCATGGCACAAATCTCATAACCATCTAATTCCGGCATAGAAATGTCGCATAAAATCAGATCTGGCTGGAGTCGAAAAATCAAACTCAGCGCCTCCAAAGGATTACTGAGAGCGATCGCATCGTACCCTTGTTGCTGCAAGATAGATTCTACAGTTTCACAGATAGTAGTTGTATCGTCAATACATACTATCCGCACCTGATGATTTTTTTCTGTCTCCTTGTCTTCTATTTGTATCTTTAAGTTAGTTGTACCCGAATATACTAATTGCAACCAACCCTGCTGTACGTATGGATATATCACTTTAGCGACTGTCAAAATATCTCGGTTGAGATAACGAGCTAGTTGGCGTAGGGAGGTTTTACCATCCGCCCATTGTTGTAACTTACTCACAGTTGCTGCTGGCAGTGAAGAACTTAGCTGAACTATGTCAGCTATTATCGGTAATTGTTCTGGAGACTGAATATGTGGATATAATTGCTTCCATTCTTGGCGTTGTTGGGTAATTTTAGCTACTAAAGGAGCAATTTCTAAGCTGGTTAGTTGAGGGGCCAGTGCCACACCCTGAAGAAAAATGAAATTACCCTGGTGTAAACTCAGTAAGTCAAAAAGGGTCTCATGTATTAATTGGTGAATAATATTATGAGCTACTTTCGGACTAATCATATTCCGTTCTAAAAGCGCCCAGAGATAGCCATATTCTGTAGCGTGATCTAAACCTAAGGAAGCAAGTTGCTGTTCATCGAGTTGCATTTCAACTCGGTTATGTTGTAAGTAATCACTAATCCGCAACAAATTACTATCACCTTCTTGGCAATAGATAATTTGACCATTGAGGAAAAAGACAAACCAAAAACGTTGTTGACAGTTCCTAGAATGGCGATGTCTATTTGCCTTATCTTTTATTGTTTGTTCGCTGTTGTGAAAGTCGGCTTCCACTAAAAGTTGTCCAGTTCGCTGTCCCAATTCAATCAGTTGCAGGATACTGCGAATGTCAATTTCACTTAAATTTCCCCGCATTTAGCTCGAAAGCACTCCTGGTAAGTTAATTTTGTCCGTCAATTTTTTGATGTTTCTAGAAACTTCAAAAAATAAATTATCTAATATATTCAGATTCTATTTTTCTTACTTCCTCTGCTCCCCCTGCCTCTTCCCTAGTCGATGAGGTATGGGTACTCAAAATCTTATTTCCTTTACAGCTAATCCTCATCAGGGGATACATTCAGATACAATCTGTAAATTTTCGTAATAGCTTTTGACAAAGCTAGTGATACCACGGAAGTCATCATTACTGTCATCAGTAGAAAATATAAAGACGCGATTCAATCGCTTCTATAAATATCAAGTCGTGATAACTCACGTCTATAAATAGTTTTGTCTGTCTTGTTTTGCTCAACAGGGGTGAAATTAAGACAGGTTAGCAGAATTATCTCAGGTATATCTCAAGTCACAGACATTAAGTACACAAGAGGACGAACGGTGTGCTGTATTTAGCAGAATTACAAAAGCAGAAAGGCGGCTTACTGGGTGGTAGTTCCAAAACCGAACTAAAACTGCTAGCTTGTCAGCGAACCGACCAGAATTGGAGTACTGTGTCGGAGGAAGTAATTGCAGCTGAGGAAGCTAGCAAATTAAATGATGGTGCGTTGGTATTAGTAGAACTAAATCCGAATCGCCAAGTACAACGGATTCAAGAAGCGGGTCGCCCATTAGTTAATATTTTGCAAAATTTTTCTCGCCAATTAGAAAAATTTAAGCTGAAGGAAGATGAGATTGATCAGTGGAAGGAATCATTGACATTTCAGGCGCAAGAAATGAATCGCCGCGAAATGGACATGGAAGTACGCTTAGAGCAGCTGCAACAAATGGAGTCAGATTTTCAGCAACTGGAGTCCCAAAAACAGGAAGTTGAAACATCTCGTGAACAAATTGAACAGTTGCAAGCAGAAATTGAGCGCAATCGTCAAGAACTAGAAGGAGCTTGGGAACATTTACGGGGAGAGCAGCGCCGCCTTGAAGAACATCAAGCAGATTCCCAACAGGGAACAGTTTTAGATGAAGAACAAAGTCGGGTAATGAGTGAGTTACTTGAGCGCTTATCTAATCGTGTTGCTCCTACAGAAGCAGTCAGAGAACATCTTCGTTTAGCGTTTGAATTAGTCGAAACCCAGCAAGCTACTCTCAACCCACATTGGCAACAATTAGAGCAACAAAGAACTCTCGCAAATCAACAGCAAGAAGAAATTGACCGCCTTTTACAAACATTAAGCGATCGCCAGAACGCGTGGCAACAAGCACACAATTCTTTAGAACAACAAACAGTCCAACTGAAAGTAAATACGGCAACTCTTGCCAGCAAGCAAGAATACGCTCAAATAGTCAAAATACACTGGCAATATCAGGAAGATTTATATCAACAAATTCGCTCTTTTGCTGCAAGTTCTGGTAATGTGGTTTTAAGTCAAAAAATAGATGTGGAAGCTTTGCAGAGAATGCCTATAGAAGAACTGCAAAAGACTATACAAGATTTAACTAATAAGTTAGAAATAGACTCTAGCTTTGTTCATGATCAAGAACAAGAACTCAAATATAAGCAAGAAACTATCGAAGAATTACAAAATAAAATTCGCCAAGCACCTGACCAAGATCAAATTAATTTAGAGATGGAACTAACAGATGAAAAAGACCTCTACCAAATGCTTAATGAAACTTTGGTAGGTCAACGCCGTAATTTGCTACAACGGCAGAAATTTGTTAAGCAACATCAAAATGTCTTGTTAAAACGTCAAGGACAGACTGTTTCTGATACAGAAGAAGAGAACAACAATATTGATTTTAGACCAATTCTTTTACAAGTTGATACACAGCGGCAACAACAGTCCCAAGAACTCCAAAAGTTAGAACATGAAATTGAGCAAATGCGTTCTGCTATTGAGCTTGATCAAGGAATGATTGATAATCAAATTCATGAACAAGAGGAAAAGCAGCAAGAAATAAAAATGATGGAAGAAAACTTGCTGTCTTTAAGGACTGCAACGGCTGAATGCTGGGGTCGAGTGAATCTTTATCAAGAAGCATTACAACCTATTCAAGATTCCTTAGATGGGTTGCGGCAAAAGTTGCAAAATATTGGAGAATCTTTGGCTCAAGTTCAAGAAACTGGTGATTACCAACTTCAGACTATTAGCGAAATGCGTCAGACTCTGCAAAATTTGATGTCTCAGCCAGAATTATTAGCATCTTAGAAAATATGGAAGATAAAGGATGAAAAAACACTTTATACCAATTCGTAATTCGTAATTCGTAATTATGAAAGTTGGACATAATCTAGGTTTATAGGTTTGAATCTATTGCTCAATTTTAGAGAATTAGTATTATACTTCACCCTTTGTGTTTTATGTAAATCCAGTTTTCTTGTACTTGGGCGATCGCACCACCAGGAAATGGATCGGTTTGTGAACGATTAGGCGCTACAATTAAAGCTGTTAGTTTTTCAATATGTTCAAAATTAGGTGCGTCAGGAAGTATTTGTTGTAATACCTGACGCATAGTGCGGCGTTGCAATGCCAATGGTGCTGTCTGTAATATCCGCCGATTTAACCTCATGAAATCATTTTCCCCCTGTTCTGTCGCTGCTTCCCGCAACTGTTGAGCAGCTTGTTCTAAATATTCCACTTCCGCTTGCAGAAGTTCTGCTGTTTGGGCTAAGGCTGATTCGACATTGGGGTTAAAATTTGCTTGTAAATAAGGTATTAACTCTTGGCGGATACGATTACGGGCGTATTTTACATCTTGATTGGTGGAATCTTCCCAAATTGGTAAATTAAACTCTTGGCAAAACTGCTGTGTTTGTTTGCGAGTGACTTCTAAAAGTGGACGCACTAACATCATGCCTGTTTCTAATTGACGTTGCCAAGTTAAAGCTTGTAAACCATCAGCACCAGTACCGCGCATTAAGTTGTAAAGTAGGGTTTCGGCGCGATCGCTGGCTGTGTGTCCTGTAATAATATATTGATAATTATGGGTTTGGGCGATCGCACTTAAAGTTTGATATCGCCAATTACGTGCTTTAGCTTCACTATTTAGAGGTTCATTTGCTGTTTCTAAATAAAAAGATATGCCCCAATTTTGAGCTAAGTTTTTGACATGATTGGCATTAGCTTCAGAATCAAAACGCCAGCGATGATCGCAATGGGCAATACCTAAATTCCAGCCCCATTTTGCTTGTAAATCTAACAGTAATTTGATTAAACATAGAGAATCTTGTCCACCAGAAACAGCTACTAATAGGCGCTGGTTATGTTCAAATAAGTGGCGCGATCGGATGGTACGATGTATCTGTGCATGTAGGGGAGTCCATACCATTGGGGGGATAGGGGGAGATTCTTAGTTATTAGTTAATTACTATACTTTGGAATCGGACAGCAAGCCTGATATATCTAATACTCGTTCCGAAAAAATACTAGATTGTGTTGCAACTTCTATACGTTTTTTATCATCAGACCAAAATATTATCAAAATTCAATTTCCATCGTGCTAGTTGAACTTGAATGTTAACTAGTTCTTCAGCATATTCCGGTTCAATTTCTGCTGCTGTCCACTCAATCAGCCACAGAGTTTCATCTGTCACACTCTGAACAGCTTCTTTATAAGCAGTGTTACAAAATGTTTTAATTCGCGCTAAATTGGAGGCTACATGTCCTAAGCGGGTTGGTATATTATCAAATTGAAACTGTGCTTTTTTTTCATCTAAATTCTGGTTCATATCCACCAATCAACTCTTGAGTTATTTTTTTAACACGTTCTCGAATTTCTAGTTTTTGAATAATCATCGAACGTTTCTTATTCAATTTAAAATATCCTTGATTTGTGCCACCATTTCAGCACGATTTGTAACTTCCAGCTTGCGAAATATCCGTTTTAATGCTTGCTTGACTGAATTTTCTGTAATCCATAAAGTCGCACCGATTTTAGCATTAGTTAATCCCTGTGCTACTAATTCAGCAATTTGAATTTCTCGTGCTGTGAGGCGATTCTTCCCAGAATATTTTATTCTAATTTGTTGTATATCCAACGTGGCCAAACAAGCTGACAGATGAGTGCAAACAGCGCTGAGATGAGCAATATTTTGATGATGGAATGCTGGAGTTTCACCCACACGAGCAAAATAAATTGCGCCAATGAGACTACCACCGCCAACTATTGGCCCAGTCATAATGTGTTCGTGGTCATAGTATGCACAACAATTCTGATAAAGTTCGCTTTGCTTCCATCCTCCTGGAGGTAACACCATTTCCTCATGTGCCGGAGCATGATGCTCAACTACGTAGCGCAGAACTGGATCAACGGCTCGACCAACTTTTTCATAAAGTTCTACAAAAGTATCAGCATAGGGTACACCGTGGATATCAATTGATCGCTCATTGAAAAGATAAATTCCCCAACGTTGGACGCTAAAATGTTCGCCAACTCTATCCATAAAGCATAGTCTGAGTTCGCGCTGATCGCGAGCAGAGGCTAAAGCTTGGAATAGCTCATGAAGAGAATTAGCCATTGAACTGAAAATGTACCCGATTGAGGACTAGGCGGTTTTAATACTCACTTCTACCATATTTCATAATTATCATTAAAAAGAAGTTAGTAATGACAAATCCATCTAAATATCACATCGGTCTAGTTATTTTCCCCGGTATGACTCAACTTGATATCACTGGGCCTCATCAAGTATTCGCTTTGATGCCTAATGCTTCGGTCTATTTATTGTGGAAGACTTTGCAGCCAGTAACTAGCAATGAAGGCATGACAATATTGCCTACAACTACCTTTGATGATTGTCCATCACTTGATGTTTTGTGCGTTCCTGGTGGTGCGGTGGGACAGGTAGAAATGATGCGAGATGCCCAGGTGCTGGAATTTCTCCAGCAACAAGGTAAAACTGCAAAATATATTACTTCTGTTTGTACTGGCTCTTTGATTTTGGCGGCGGCTGGCTTACTACAAGGCTACCGTGCTGCTTGCCATTGGGCATTTCGTGACCAGTTAGCGATGTTGGGGGTTGAAGTTGGAACTGAAAGAGTAGTAATTGACCGCGATCGCATTACAGGCGGTGGTGTAACTGCTGGTATTGATTTTGGATTAGTAGTTGCTGCTCATTTGTGCGGGGAGGAAGCAGCTAAGTTGATTCAGTTATTGTTAGAGTACAATCCTGCACCACCTTTTAATGTTGGTTCTCCAGACAATGCTGGAGACGTTTTAGTGGCACAGGTAAAAAAACTAGGCGAAGATTTGATTGCGGCATCCCTTGCCCAGACACAGCAAACAGCTAAACTACTGAATGTTTAAACAGACTCAGAAGATATCAAATGTAGTTTTGCTACCATCTCGGTACGAGCAGAAACTCCCAACTTGCGGAACATTCTTTTGAGGGCTTGCTTGACGGAATTTTGAGTAATCCAAAGTTTTCCGCCAATTTCGGCATTTGTTAAACCCTGTGCCACCAATTCGGCAATTTCTAACTCACGGGGCGTTAGAGGACTTGGTAACAGAGAATTTGATATTTTTGGTGGTTTGGCTCTTAAGGTTGCCATTCTGGCTGATAGGTGAATGCATAAAGCACTTAAATCAGCCAAGTCATCGCCATCAAAAGCCGCAGTCCCGCGATCGCGGGTTAAGTTTAACGTCCCTACAAGTCGCCCATCACAAACAATCGGCCCAGTCATCACATGTTCGTGGTCATGGCGTGAGCAAAAATGCTGCCAATCTCCTGGGGATAAGATCGATTGTTCATGGGCGGGGGCGTGACGTTCGACTACATAGCGCCCGATGGGATTGCCTTCCATGCATACTGCGGGAATAGCCTGAGTATTAATTTCAGCTGTTGGCTGTTCATCTAGGAGATAGATACCCCAATGTTGTACGCCAAAATGCTCGCCAATTTTATCTGCTAAAGCTAGTTGTAATTCTTGCTCATTGCGGACGTTGGCGATCGCTTCAAATACGGCGTGGAGAGAATTAGGCATAAGTGTACCCAGTTGGGGTCTATGCGAGACTCAGCATTTACTTCTATGCTAATACCAGCAAAGATAAAACGCTAATCTAACTGATAACGCTAGGAGAAGCACATGACAGTTACAAAACTCTCTGCTCAGGAACTTTTCCGGGCTGCTTATGAAAACCGCTACACTTGGGATCAGAATTTCCCCGGTTATACCGCAGATATTACTTTTAAGCATGACGATCAAGTAATCACAGGTAAAGTTGTCGTCAACGCTGATTTAAAAGCGGAAGTATTGAATATAGATGATGAAGAAGCCAAAAAAGCAATTCACGGTCAAGCATGGGAAATTGCTATTCACCGCGTCCGTCGCTCTTTTGCAGACACTCACGGCGCGAATACTTTTAGCTATGGGAATACTGACGAAACTGGTGCTGTTGAAATTTTAGTTGGTGGTAAGTCTGAAGGTGATAAATACAAAGTTCGTAATAACGAAGTTTGCCATGTTCACCGTTTAATTCACGGTACTTTTGTGACAATCGACACTTTCAGCAGTCATGACACTGGGGAAGGTTATTTGTCCCACACTTACGACTCTGTGTATCATGACCCCAAAACTGGGGAACAAAAAGGTGGTAGAAGCGAATTTACCGATGAATACGAAAAAGTTGGCGACTATTTCATTTTGAATCGCCGGGAAATTCGCACTGAAACAGCAGGACAACTCTCAACTCAGGAGTTTGTGTTCTCGAATATTAAATTGTTGGAACCTGTTGCTGCTTAAGCTGTATTCTGCAATATAAATAAAAGCGATCGCCTCTTGAATTAAAGAAGCGATCGCTTTTGTTTTGATTTCAATCAATAGACCTCTTGCATAAATATCTTTTTGTCTCACGCAAAGACGCAAAGACGCAAAGAAGAAGCTAAGAATAAGGACTTTTGTAAGAAGTTTAATTTATGAACACGATCTTCCACATTACCCAACGCCAACAATGGGAACAAGCTAACCTCATCGGTAGTTATCGCGGTGATACGCTAGATAGTGAAGGTTTTATCCACTGTTCCCAAGCTAACCAAATAGTCAAAGTTGCCAATAGATTTTTCCCCAATCAATCAGGATTGGTACTACTGGCTATTGATTCTAATCAAGTTCAAGCAGAAATTCGCTATGAAGCTGCTGAAATAGGTGAACTATTTCCCCATATTTATGGTGCTTTAAATATTGATGCTGTTTATCAAGTAATTAATTTTGAACCTCAAGAAAATGGCTTTTTTGAGTTACCACCAGAAGTTACAGATTTAAAATAACAAACCGCCAAGACACTAAGAACGCAGAGGAGTTGAAATGGAAAGTCAGAGTTTGAATGTGGGTGAGTATGTTGATCGAATGGCGTTACTGTTAGATTTGCAGATTACAGATGAGTATCGAGATGGTGTAGTGGCAAATTTTGAGAAAATAAAAGCGATCGCTCATCTCGTCAATTCCTTCCCTCTACCAGAAGATATTGAAATTGCACCAGTATTTGAACCATGAATGATGCTGTATCAATAGCTGCTGCTGTCCGTGCAGGTAAAGTTAGTGCGGCGGAAGTTACCAAAGCTGCGTTAGCACGAATCGCAGCACGAGATCATGAACTCAATTGCTTTACGGCTGTGACGACAGAAACGGCTTTAGCAGATGCAGCCCAAATTGATCAAGAAGTTGCCCAAGGTAATAACCCTGGTTTGCTGGCTGGTGTGCCTTTTGCAGTCAAAAACCTCTTTGACATCGCTGGTTTAACAACTCTAGCAGGTGCAAAAATCAATGCAAAAAATCCCCCAGCAACTCAAGACGCAACCGCAGTAACGAAGCTGAAACAAGCAGGTGCTGTGTTAGTTGGCGCTTTAAATATGGATGAGTACGCCTACGGGTTTGTCACGGAAAACTTCCATTATGGCGCTACCCGTAATCCCCATGATTTACGGCGTGTAGCTGGCGGTTCATCGGGTGGTTCGGCGGCGGCTGTTGCTGCGGGTTTAGTACCGTTAACTTTGGGTTCTGATACTAATGGTTCAATTCGTGTTCCCGCTGCTTTGTGTGGGGTTTTTGGTTTTAAACCAACTTATGGACGATTATCGCGTGCTGGGGTAGCTTTATTTTCTAGTAGTTTTGACCACATTGGTCACTTTGCTCGTTCGGTACAGGATATTGCTACCGTTTTTGATGTGCTGCAAGGCGAAGACGATCGCGATCCAATTTGTACAAAGCGTCCACTGCAATCGTGTTTACCTCAACTTAACAAAGATATTTCTGATATTAGAATTGCGATCGCCGATGATTATTTTATCAAAGGTGCAGAAGCAGAAGCCTTAGCAGCAGTGCAAAAAGTAGCGGATGCTTTAAATGTGACTGAATATGTAACGCTACCAGAAGCCCATCGCGCTCGTGCGGCGGCGTTTATCATTACAGCTAGCGAGGGGGCAAATCTGCATTTAGACAAATTGCGCTTGCGTCCTCACGATTTTGATCCAGCTACACGCGATCGCTTTTTGGCTGGGGCGTTAATTCCTAGTAGTTGGTATTTACAAGCACAACGCTTCCGCCGATGGTACCGCGATCGGATTCGGGAAGTGTTTCAGAATGTGGATGTAATTCTTGCGCCAACTACACCAATTTCAGCACCATTAATTGGTCAAAAAACGATGATGTTAGATGGTGAAGAAATTCTGATCCGTCCCCATTTAGGATTATTTACTCAACCCTTATCTTTTATTGGTTTACCTGTTTTATCAGTACCAATTCAAAGTCTAAATGGTCTACCTTTAGGTGTCCAATTGATAGCTGCACCTCACAATGAAGCTTTAATTTTGCGGGTTGCATCTGTAGTAGAGGACAAAGTTATGAAAATTTCACATCCAAAAGTTTGTAGTGAGGATTTTAGTCCTTAATCTTATAAAGTGCTAATTTATATACAAGTTATCCATTCTTATTAATAAGAATGGATAACTCAACGAAGTATTCTTAATATTAAATCATTTGTAAATGTAAATAGATGTCACCCTAACATTAACTCTGGAGAAGTTAATTTAGTCAATCACTTTCTTGATTTCATCTTTGATGTTTTCTGTTGTGTGAATAACTTGGGCTTCAGCTTGCTTGGATTGCCCTTCGGCTTTGTCTGCTGGATTCCCACTTACTTCACCAATTACCTCTTGTACTTTGCCTTCAATGTTTTTGGCAGTGGCTTCTACTCTTTTTTCAACACTCATCTTTTTATTCCTTAGTTTATTTGATACACTAAACTATTAAATAGACTACCAATATTTTATATATTTTCATACTATCTTAGGGTAGAATAAGTTATGATGCATATCATTACTTTAGACAGATGCAAAATTAAATAGTATAACTGCGCTGAAAACTACCTTATTTTTATATTATAGTTTTCAGTTGTAAAGTCTATCATGGATAATTAAACCTGTTTAATATCTATTATTAACCTCAAGTTAAAAGCAAGTTTAATGGATAAGGGAAACATCAAGAGTGGTTATAAAGCATCAAAAAAATGCCTGGAAAAGCGAGATAAATGACATTATCAGGGGTGCTTGTGGAGGTTTTTTATTTGGTATTCCTCTACTGTACACAATGGAAGTTTGGTGGATTGGCTCACTTGTAAAACCACGACTAATGATGATGGCGATCGCATTAATGTTTAGTGTGGTTTTTTTACTTAACCAAACAGAAGGCTTTCGCAAACGCAGATATAGCTGGCGAACTTATGAAGCACTGATAGATACTGTAGAAGCGATGGCGATCGGATTAGCTTGTTCAGCCTTTATATTACTATTGTTACGAGAATTAACCCTTGAAACTTCTCTAAAAGAAGCCTTAGGCAAAATTATTTTTGAAAGTGTACCCTTTGCTCTTGGTGTTGCCCTAGCCAATCAGTTTTTAGGAGAAAGCAATAATAATAGTAGTGCTGAAATTTATGATGAACAAAATGGTTTAGATGCTACCCTTGCTGATTTGGGGGCAACTTTAATTGGTGCAACTGTAATTGCATTTAATATTGCTCCAACTGATGAAGTGCCTATGTTAGCAGCAGCTGTTTCTGCACCTTGGCTTTTGGCAATGATTGCCGCATCTTTAGTAATTTCTTATTGCATCGTATTTCAAGCAGGCTTTTCAGACCAAAAAAAGCGTAGACAACAAAAAGGTATATTCCAACGACCATCAAGTGAAACAATAATATCTTATTTAGTGTCTCTACTAGCAGGTGCTTTGATGTTGTGGTTTTTTCAAAAGATAACTTTCAGCGATCCCTGGACAATGTGGTTAGAACATACTTTAATACTAGGTTTACCTGCAACTATTGGGGGTGCAGCTGGTAGATTAGCATTATGACTAAAACCGAATCAGAAAAACCAAAGCGCTCATTTGCCGAGTGGGTAACATTCAGCATAGCTTTGTTAATTTTAGCTGTAATTATGAGCTTAGTGGGCTACATTTGGCTCAATGATAAAAATCAACCTCCAATCGTTTCAGTTACGAACAAACAGACAATTCGGGAAATAAATGGACAATTTTATGTTCCTTTTGAAGTTGTCAATACAGGAGGAGATACAGCCGAATCAGTTCAAATTATTGCTGAATTACAGATTAACGGCAAAGTTGTAGAGACAGGAGAACAACAAATTGATTTTTTATCCCGCGATGAAAGGGAAGAAGGGGCATTTATATTTAGTCAAAATCCCAGACAAGGTAAGTTAACTTTGCGCGTTTCTAGTTACAAGCTACCCTAAGATATTAGCTACAAAAAATTGGTCATTGTAACTAATGACCAATTACCAATCAATCAACAAAATACATAACGTAGGACTCCTATTTGAGTTTTGAACAAGATTCAGTACATATTTATAAGATTCATATTTGATTTTTGAAAAACTAAATTGGTTATGAGCTTAGCATACAGAAATTTATTTCTCAGTATACTTAGCAAGATTCAAGTACGATTCCTATATCTTCTATTAACTGTTCCTTGTTCCCTATCTACACAAATAAATTCACCGAATCAAACCAGATTACTATAGATTAAACATTTACTTTAGATTTTGACCAAACACCTTTTTCATCTTCATCATATTTTTGGTGAATAGTTTCCCAAGCAGCTTGTTCAGCAGTAAACTCATCACTTGTTTCACTTAAAACATTGTTATAACGCTCAATAAATGTGTTTTGAGCTGCTTGAGAAAGATGAGAGCGAACCTCAGGAGATAAATCTTCTGCACTGCTGCAAGGACCGGAACAAGGACGAGACAATGTTTTGTCTACTGTATGGATTTCTTCGCCACCAGCACTTTCGAGCAACAATTGAAATTCACCAGCGCGATCGCCTGGTACTTCTGCCATTAATAAAAATTCGCCAGCTTGTAAGCGAGTTTGGTAAATTGCAGCTTTATCTTCTGGCATTCCCCAAGTAGTCAGAACCGATACCAAACCTGCACCAGCACTACCTGCGATCGCTCCACTAGCAGCACCTAATAGCAAAGCACCAATCGGTCCTGCTGCTACAATTGGCCCAACAAAGGGAACAAACAGTACACCTACACCCGTAAGCAAGCTGAGGAATGAACCAAACAAAGAACCAAAAATGGCTCCTGTTCTCAATCCTCCCAAAATCACATCTTTCTTGGTAATGAAGCCAGAAATTCGAGTTTCCGACTGAAAATTTCTGCCCATTACCGAAATATGATCTCTTGGTACACCCCTGTCAAGTAAACGTTTGATAACGTCATCAACTTGCTTTTGCTCTTTGAATAAGACAGATATGGTACGTTCTGCTTGATACACTTCTGGCACTTCAATACTCCTTCAAAATCTGGTTTTTTATAGTTGATATACCCAGGAAACAATTGCAGGGAGATTCAATCTCCCTACAGACTGTTATCTCAATTCAAATTTGTGTAGTTGGCTATATATAAACTACACACCTACAGGAGCTTTAGTTCCTGCTGCGGGTTTTGCACCATTTGGCTCTACTGATTGCCCTTCTATAAATGAGCGCAGCATCCAAGCCATCTCTTCATGCTCTTCCATTAATCCGGTCAAAAAGTCAGCAGTTCCCTCGTCATGGAACTTCTCGCTAGAGTGATCGATATGCTCTCTGAGATTGCGAATAACTTGTTCGTGATCTTGCACAAGATTAGCAACCATTCCTGTGGCTGTAGGGACATCTCCAACATGTTCCTTGAGGGTAGCCATATTGAGAAATCCATCCATTGTACCTAGCGGATAACCACCCAAAGCACGGGTGCGTTCTGCTAAAGCGTCAATATTCAGAGTCAGTTTTTCGTAGTGTTCTTCCCAAAGCTGGTGCAAGCTGCGGAACTGAGGCCCAACAACGTCCCAGTGGTACTTTTTGGTTTTCACTAACAGCAGATAAGAATCTGCCAAATCTTGATTCAACAGGTTAATTACACCTTGACGCTGTTCATCTGTTAAACCAATGTTTATCGGACGCATTGCTTTCTATTCCTAACTGAACTTATATACTAAGTTCACAAAATTAGACATAATACACATCAACCAGAGGAAAGATTCTTCAAACACAAATATTTACAACTCAGGTTTCTCTTTATCTGTGTCTTCTAATAGATAAAAGCAGCTTAAGAGCGTATTTCTAGATAAACTTGTCTATAATTTTTTTCTATTTAATCATATATGACAATAGACATCTTGATTATTCATATCAAGATGTCTATCTTCAAAAGAGAGTAAATCTATCTACAAAAAGGTTTTGTGGATGAAGAGTAATTAATTCTTGGTATTATTACTACTTGTTGCCTGTGACTTTTTCTAGAAAACCCTTTACTTCTTCTTCTACACTAGTTGCACCTTGAGAATTTTCAGGGCTTTTCATCTTATCAATATCAGCATCACCCTGAACTTCATTAAGTCCTTTGTTAGACTCTTCTTGAACCTTTCTCAATCCAGGTGGTTCTGATTTAGCTAGTTCATCAGTTTTTTTCTGGGTTTCGAGTAATTGTGTAGGACCTTCATTAGGGCTACTTTGATAGCTATCGATTGCAAAAGCAGGAACCGCATTAAACAAGAACATTAATGCACAGGTAAAAGCTACAAACAACAAACGTACTGGACGTAAGGCAGATAAAGCAACAGTAAAAATCTTCATTTGCAATCCTCAAATAACAGCTTCAACAACACAGGACTAGTAAATTATAGATAGAAGCTTAAGTATTGATTAGGGTAAAAAATTAAATTACCAAACTAACAATTTATACTTCTATCACTTAGTCCTATCACAGTGAAATTTCAGTCGAAATCAATATTTTTGGTGTTTTCGCTTTGCTATAAGTAATAAACTAGAATATACTAATAAAATACTTGTTAGACATGAGCTGCGTCTTAACAAAAATATATTTTTCAATCAGATCTCACCTAAATCCATTTTTACTTGTAAGAGACTAACACCTGCATCAACCTGTGGAATGAAGTTGATTTTATTGATATTTTCTACAAAATCATTCCTTAGGCGTATCGACTGTACATAATTGAGTCTGCTTAACAACTTCGCTAGCAAAACGACTCAAAAGTATTCTTGTTATGTATAGCAACAGACACGTTATTTAGGACATCGTGTTTTGATTCAATGGGAACAGGCAACACTTCGACTACTTCGACTACGCCCTTCTCTACGAGAGGCTGCGCCAACGGCTTGCTTCGACTGCGCTCAGCAACCAACGCTCAGGCTAAACTCAGCACAAGTACGCTCAGTGCATCGCAGGCAACAGATAAATGTCTTAACAATTGCAGCTACTGTTATATTGCAAAAGCGATCGCTTAAATAATACTTTTATCTTAAAAAGTATCTTTTAATACTTAATATGCAAGTGTGTGTGTATTTATCAGAGGAGGCAGAAGTGAAAGAGCAGTTTTCCTTTTGCCTCCTTCATCTAATTCATTCGCTCATCACAGAAGCACAGGCTTGAGCTTCCTGCCAAAGTTTGTGCAAAAAGAACTCAACGCCTGAAGCGAAGCCACTGTTGGGTGCTGAGTTTATAGTAGTGACAAATACACCCATAACGCTTTCAGAACTATCTGATAACCAAGACCCCCTCAAGGTGACTTCTATATATTCGCGATCGCAAGCACACAAGGTAATGATTTTACTATCATCTCGCTTCACTTCATCTCTAAGCAAATCTACTCCTGGCAAATCTACTGGTAGTAAAAAAGAAGCCGTGCTGGGTTCAACGCACAAAATTTGCCCAACGCGCATTGCCAAAATCACTCGCTGTGCCACCCATTCCTCTGGTGACTGAGTGAGATACTCTAAATAAAAGCTCCCTTCGGTATAAGTTAATTTCAGCATTCTTTATGCTCTCCTGTTATTCCAGGTTTGCTTGCACATCTTCATAAAAATCCCTGCTTCTTGTTTAAGTGAAGCAGGGGTTAAAAATTGACCAAAAATTTTCTGGTCTTATATCGGTACAGTATTACTTCGTCTGTACTTCCCGCTTCTTTGATCCAGTTTTGGTTTTCCATTCAGCACACCAATACTGAGTGAGATATCTAAAATCATAATTACCTTTTTTAATTGGCCAATAATCTCGGCTACAACCCATAAATAAATACTCCACTTCCAAAATGGCTGATTCCCGACTGTTTCGGCATTAAAGAAGTAGAGATGTTTGCTGCGATGCGATCGCTATGTCAACATAATTCGTAATTCGTAATTACAATCAATGGGGGCTTGAACCCACAACTGATAGCGTAGCGGTAGCAAGCTTGTGAGCGTCTTAAAGACCACCAATTTTTAATTTGGTGGGGGCTATGACACCAAGTAATTACGAATTACGTAAAGCCTGCGGCATAGCTGCGCTTAGAGCGCAAGCGGTAGTAACGCAGGAGCGTCATTACGAATTAGTAATTATTTTGTCACTGCAAATCACTTGAATGTGTTCAAGTTGAAAGCCACTTTCTATTTTAACTTTCTTTTGTCAGAGTGGGAAACCCCAATAGCTGAAAGCCTTTTGGCGCTTTAGTTTTCGTTTTTTAACTAGAAATTTTAGTTATTGTTATAAAATAAAGCTTGAAAGCTTGATCAATTAACATTCTCAGAATTGGGCTTCAATTATTGTTTTTTGAGAGTGACAAAACAGGGATATGAAAGTTGAAGCAGGAAACGATAGTAGACTGACTTGTGAAGTAGAAACCACGCTCAAGGTAATTGGTGGACGCTGGAAAGTTTTGATTATTAGAGAATTAATCGCAGGCATAAAAAGATTTGGGGAGTTGCAGCGAGCCTTACCTGGAATTACACAAAAGATGCTCACTCAGCAACTCAGAGAAATGGAAGAAGATGGGATTGTCCATCGAGAAATTTACGCACAAATTCCTCCTAAAGTTGAATACTCATTGACACCTTTAGGAGAAAGTCTCAAACCAATTCTTTATGCAATGCATGATTGGGCTACTCAGCATGTGTCTCAATTAAATAATAAGCACAAAAGTTAAGTTAATTTTAAGTACTTTAGAGTTCATTCGTTACTTTGCAAATATTCAATTGCTGCCTCTAATTTTGACGGGTAGCCTTCAGCAAATCTTTCAAACCAAAGTCCTTCCGGGGAAAATGAATCTAATTTATCTAACCATTCTTTGGCACGAACTTTCAAAGTTTCTAGTTGTTTGGCTTTGATTTGTGCTTGTCGAAATTGTTCTTTCTCTAATTCTTGTTGTTTTTTCAACTCCTCAGTTTCATCTTGTGCTGCAAAATCAGCCTTAACTTCAGCTAAAAGATTATCTACTAAAGATGCAGACTTTGGTGACGATGAAATAAATTGTTTTGCCGCTTTGGATTTGGGTGGCTGTTGCTTTTCAGGTTGTACTTCATCATATTCAGCTTTGATCTGAGCTAATAGTTTATCAATAGCATCCATAATGTTTTAAATCTAATATAGCGGTTTTCTGATGAATGAAATCACCACTCTAGTCCCTAACTCTTATAGTAATCCGGTTTGATTCGGTGAATTTATTTGTGTAGGTAGGGAACAGGAAACAGGAAACAGGGAACAGTTAAGAAGGGATAGATATGTACTGAATCGTGTTCCTTAATCAAATAGGAGTCCTATAGTTCCTGACCCCTTTTCTTTAAAAAACGTCTAAACAAATGTTAAAACAGCAGACAATACAAGTCTTTTGACTTTTGCTTGATAAGCAGCGGTGCTAGTCATTAATGGCATTCAGCAGTACTTCAGATAAACTAAAATCTTCCATATCTTCCATTGTAACTGTGTCACAAATATCAAACTTAGCACCAGCGCTTTCGAGTTCATCATCTAAAACTTTTAGAAAGCGGGTTGCTTGTTGATCTGTGCCAACTTGAATAAATGAAATGCCTAGTTCTTCATCTCTATCCATGCGGCGAGAAGCTTCAATAATTACTTTCATTACCGCTTTGCGATCGTCTGGTTCACCATCAGTAACAACTAAAATTATTTCACCATTAGGTTTAGTTGTACCTGCACTTTTACGTTGAAAATAATCATCAGTTGCATGTTTTAACACAGCAGCTAAGTCTGTAGTTCCAGAAGGATCATTTTCTTGAAAAATTTGTCCTACCTTGCTGGTAGTAACATTGTCATAGCGTTTGAATCTACCAGAAAATAAATAAACAGTTATGCCATCTGGATCAAACTGCTCACACTTACTCGCTAAGGCTAAAGTAGATTCTTGGGCTGTTACCCATCTGCTTCTGCCACCCTTTTGATCTGGGGTTGCCATGCTACCGCTTTTATCAATAATTAAGGTATAGTCACGATTTTCTAGCATTTCTCAATTCTCCAATTATTTAGTTAATGGGCATTGGGCATGGAGCACTTGTACTGAGCGTAGTCGAAGTATGGGGCATGGGGCATTGGGCATGGGTAAAATTTATTTTTTTTGCTTGCCATCTCACTTGTGAAACATCCAGGATTAGTTAGTCGGTAATGGCATTCATTAATACATCTGCAAGACTCATGTCTTCTAAATCATCTAAGGTGACGGTATCGCAAATATCAAATTTAGCACCGACACCTTGTAACTGATCGTCTAAGGCTTTGAGAAACTTAGTTGCTTGGGAATCTGAACCTACTTGAATCATCGAAATTCCCAATTCTTCATCACGCTCCATTTGGCGAGTAGCGTTAATAATTACTTCAAATACGGCTTTGCGATCATCTGGTTCGCCATCTGTAATCACTAAAATTGTCTCGCCATTGGGTTTAGTTTTACCAGCAACTTTGCGTTGAAAGTAATTATTGAGGGCATCTTGGAGTACACTTGCTAAGTTTGTCGTGCCAGCAGGGTCATTTTCTAAAAATATCTGGGCGACTTTGGCTGAGGTAACATCGTCATAGCGTTTAAATCTTCCAGAAAATACATATACAGTAATGCCATCTGGGTCAAACTGTTCGCACTTTCTGGCTAAAGCAAGAGTAGACTCTTGAGCTATTTCCCATCGACTCCTGCCACCAACTTGGTCAGGGGTAGACATACTACCGCTTTTGTCAATGATTAATGTATAGTCGCGATCGCTCATCATAAGATTCCTTGTAGTAATACCCTGTGGTTCTAGTCTAGTCTAGGGTTCCATTGTACTGACAGAGGATTTAAGCTTCTTAATGACTTTTGTTACTTATTGGCTACTCAAGATTATCTCTGTGATATAGGAATGGGGCATAGGGCATAGGGCATTAGGCACTTGTACTGAGCGTAGTCGAAGTATGGGGCATTGGAATAGTTCAGCTGTTTTTAATCAAATATTTAAATCACGCAGAGCTAAACGAATTTGTTCCAAACGCCTACGGTTGACACCAAGATCTGATTCTCCCACGCGAGATGCCGATCGCAGATGAATAACTGACTCATCGTTAGGTAAATAAAACTCTACATCATCAGTAAATTTGAAGATGCGGCTTTTAGAAAGAGCGTGAATGTAATTATCTTTTTGTTCTATAACTTCTGTACGAGGAACAACGCTGAGAACTTTGAGTAAGGTTTCTCGTGCTGTCTTGTGGTCTACATGATAAGTAATCGGATCAATGGCATGTTTAGAATCAGCATCTTGACTGACAACACAGTTGTTTGAAGCTGGACAAGAACTCAGATGACCATTGTCAATTCCCAAGTTAGAAGAATCAGCCCAAGCAGCAGGAAGTATTAAACTATTAATCAAAGTTAGCAATATAACCAAAGTTATACTCTGTAAAAGCCGTTGCGCGTAGGCATAGCCCGCACTAGGCATCGCTGTCAGCAAATGAGACATGATAAATTTACTCCTAAAGTTTGAATAGCACTCAACTATCTTCTGTCATTTCGGTGCTAATTAATGAATGCCTTCCCATGCCCCATACTTCGACTACGCTCAGTACAAGTGCCCCATGCCCAATGCCCCATGCCCCATACTCAAATCCCACGTCCATTTTTGGCAAACTCATCAATAGTTTGCTGCGAGAGTTCATGAGTGGTCATTGACTGCAACATCTCCAAAGGTAAAGTGAGATGATGAGCGCCAGCTTGTAGAGAGGCCGCTGCTTCTTCAGGAGATTTGATACTAGCTGCCAGAATTTCTGTGCTGCTACCTGTTAGGACACTGGCCATTTCTCGTACTAAAGCTATACCATCACCTAAAAGTCTAGTGGCACGATTGACATAAGCGATCGCATATTTAGCCCCCGCTTCTTGAGAAACAGCCGTTTGAGCTGCGCTATATATTGCTGTCACTGCACAAGGAATTTCTGGTGACAAGGAAGCAACTGCTTGAAAACCAATTAGAGAAGCCGGAATTTTCAATACAGTCTGTTGTCCAATAATTGCAAAAGCTGCTCGTCCTTCTGCCACCATCTCATCCAATTCAGACGACATCAATTGATAAAATACTGGCCCTGTAGTTAGCTCTGCCAATTTTTTAAGTGTAGTTTGCACTGGTAAATTCGTCTTAGACAATAAAGTTGGGTTAGTTGTAATACCTTTGACCCAACCTAATTTTCTAGCAATTTCAGCTTCAGCTGCGATCGCTGAGTCGAGATAAATACTCACTTTTCTATTCTCCTGTAAATCTTCAATTTGGCTAAGCAGTCCCAAAAAAATTGCTCCATTAGTACTGGAGCAATTTTTTTGCAAAGTAATTTTAGTATTGTAAATCTATCTACTTTCTGGATTTTCAGGAATTGGGTTAGTCTCAAAAGTTGGACTAAATTCCGTGGAACGTCGAGTTGGAAGTAATATAGATGAAGGCGGTAAACCACCAATGCGATCGCTGCCATCAATACAAGTATTCAATGCTTGAATTGGTGTCAAGTCTGTTTCACTACGCAAGCCTACAACACACTGAGCAAAGCGCACGGGTAATAAACTACGATTACAGTAAGTTAAAACGTCAGGATTAACTGCTCCTTCGGTATTCTTACTAATACCAGCCACACAAGAAGCATAATCCTTAGGACGGCGGGCTTGGTTACAAGCAGAAAGGGCATCTGGTGCTGCAATTTCTGTATTTCTCTTAATGTAAACCACGCAAGCAGCCAAATCTCTCGGACGCAATGCCCCAGCACAGCCTTGTGATGCTGCTTGTGCAGTTACGCCCTCACCTATAACTCGACCTGCACAGACACGATAATCATTATTATAGGAAGCAGCCATACCAGGAGCGATCGCTAACAACCATCCAGCTACAGCTAAAACTGGTGCTGTCAACCGAATTGCTTTATTCTTGAATGTCGCAGAAACTGAACTACCTTTGTCACTGTTCATCCTGCTAACCTCTGTTTTGCACATTGCCGTTCTCCAAACACCCAAAGTTATGCTAACTCAAATGTGCAACAAGTCTCCTCGAAAACAGGAAAATTGGTAGATCCTGGCATAAATTTTTGATGATTAAATTTATGATTTTTGGCAATAATCATTTCCAACTATTTATAATAGTATGTCTGAGTAAAATTTAAACAGGATTAGATTAAGGAAACTCATGTCCCGATACAGAGGGCCACGCCTCAGAATTGTCCGTCGCTTGGGCGAATTACCAGGATTAAGTCGTAAAAGTCCCAGACGCGCTTATCCACCAGGTCAGCACGGTCAGAACCGCAAGAAACGCTCTGAGTATGCTGTTCGTCTAGAAGAAAAGCAAAAGATGCGTATGAACTACGGTCTGACTGAAAAGCAAATGTTACGTTATGTGCGTAGAGCCAGACGTGTTACTGGTTCTACTGGACAAGTGCTGCTGCAACTCTTAGAAATGCGCTTAGATAATACCGTTTTTCGCATGGGAATGGCTCCCACCATTCCCGCTGCTCGTCAGTTAGTAAATCACGGTCACATTACAGTCAATGGTCGTACAGTGAATATTGCCAGTTACCATTGCCGTCCCGGAGAAGAAATTGCTGTCAGAAACCGAGAAGCATCGCGCGAGTTAGTGGAAGCCAACTTGCAATATCCAGGTTTAGCCAATCTCCCCAGTCATTTAGAATTTGACAAAAACAAGTTGACTGGAAAAGTTAACAGTGTTATCGAACGGGAATGGATCGCGCTACAAGTTAATGAACTGTTGGTAGTGGAATACTACTCACGGCAAGCTTAGGTCAGTGGTCAGTGGTCAGTGGTTAGTGGAGCAAAAACAACTAGCAACTGACCCTGCGGGTAACGCTCTTAATGTTGCTTTAAGGGTATCCTTACAGGTAAGCAAGCTATACGTAGCGTCTCTTTTGGGAGAAGAACTGTTAGGGAAAAGATCGTACTGATTGACAACTAACGACTGACTAACCGCCAATTTGTGACATAGTACGACTGTATGCAGCCGCTGTACCAGAATCGCGTTGTTTGAAGTTGATTTCTGGCTTGAGTGCCAATAACTTTTTAACCTGTTCTTGTAATTGCATAGTGCTAACACCAGAACGTAAAGCAGTTTTTAAGTCAATTTGACCAGTCTCATTTAATAAACAAGGACGCAGCCAGCCATCGGCACTTAGGCGCATTCGGTTACAGCGATCGCAAAAACACTCTGACATCTGACTAATAAACCCTAGTGTTCCCTGCGCCCCCGGAATTTTAAAGACATCAGCAGGGCCAGCACCGCGAACTTGAGATTCTGACAAGCCCCAACGCTGGCAGATTTGTTGACGTAATTCGGCTGAAGATACCCAACCGCGATCGCCAAATAATTGCCAGTTACCAATAGGCATAAATTCGATAAACCGGACATGCCACTGTTTATTAATTGTCAAAGCAGCTAAATTTAAAACTTCGTGGTCATTAACACCGGGAATAATTACTACGTTCAGCTTGAGTGGGTCAAATCCTACATGATAGGCAGATTGAATCCCATCCCAGACTTGTTGCCAACGAGAACGACCGTTGTTACCAATAATTTGGTTAAAGATGTCTGGATCGAGAGAATCTAAGCTAATATTAATCCGCCGTAAACCAGCATCGTAGAGACTTTGCGCCATTGGAGCGAGTAAAAACCCATTGGTCGTCATTGAGAGGTCTTGTGTTTGAGGAAATGAGGCGATCGCTTTGACTAAATCCACCACACGAGGACGCAGCAGAGGTTCTCCACCAGTCAGACGAAACCGGGTAAAGCCTACAGGGATAAATACTTTTTGAATTAAGGTGAGTAATTCTTCGTCAGTTAATAATTGTTGCTTGAGGATATAGTTGAGTTCTGCCCCCTCTGGCATACAGTACTGACAACGGAAATTGCAGCGATCAATGAGGCTAATTCGTAGATAATCTACTTGATTCATTTTTGTTATGGGTTTTATAGCCTGTACACAAAAGATAAGATTTTTATTAATTGCTTGCTATATTAATTTTTCTAGGGTTCTTCTAAATTAACGCGCCTAGAATATATTTGCGAATTTGATAGCGATCGCACCGAAGAGGCAGAGGGAAAGGGAGCAGGGAGCAGAGGGAACAAGCCCTTGTTCCCCGCTTCTTTTGACCCAAACTGTAATGACTTAAACCCGGATAATCAAAACCTCAGCTAGCTTAGAGGGTTAACTGAGGAATTGATTAACTATATAAATCTACAATTTGCTTATACCATTTCACAAAATTACTGATACAAATTACTTTTCTTACTCCCCCTGCTTCCCCTGCTTACCCCAATGTATCAACTTTAAAGTAAAACGGTATTAGACGTATTTTTACAAGAAAAATTAGAATTTTATTCCTAGTTGACCGTTGAATCCTCGAACAGAATTATAACCAGCACCGACAAAAACGTTATCTGTAGCGCTTACTTGAACACCGCCTGAAACTGCAACACCTTTATCTTCTGAATAATATCCAAGTCCTACATAAGGTGAAATTACTGGCAAACTCAGAAATTTGAGAACATCTACTCCAGTAGCACCATCAGCCCCACTTCCTACCTCAACCCCCAAATCTAAAGCTCTAGCTCCCACAGCATAAGTTATATCACCATCTATTCCACCGACTGAAACCCAAGGCTGTGGTATGAGTTGAGCCGAGACTTGATTTGGAGTCAATGCAGCTACCGAACCTAAGAATGTCATCAATATTTTGGCAATAATTGCTTTTTTCATGCTTTTTCTTAATACCTTTGTTGCAGCAAATTTGATAATGTTATCAGTCCAATCTTGGGGATTTCTCGATTTGAGGCAACTGTTTTTGAGTTTCCGTCTAGTGGCGACTTGTTCATCGTGAATGAAGTTTTTCATAACCCTTGCACAAATGCGCTGCCAGTTCCCTGAAACATTATCCATGAAAGAAAAAAGTTGCTAATAAATATAATTAGCAAGGCAGTAACTACGGCGGTAGTGGTTGATTGTCCTACACCTTTGGCTCCTCCCGTGGTCGTCAAACCCCAACTACAACCTATTACAGCAATTAATAACCCAAAACAACTGGCCTTAATCATGGCACTGAAAATATCCCAAGTCCCTAACAGGTTACGAGCTGAGTCTAGAAATACCGTATCGGAAATACCGTATATATTTGTCGCAATGATCAACCCCCCAGAAAGCCCTGTTACTAAAGACAGAAGGGTAAGAATGGGCAACATTAAACAGCAAGCAAGTAGGCGAGGAATAACCAGATAATCAATGGGATCGGTTTTTAAAATCAACATAGCATCGATTTGTTCTGTCACTCGCATAGTACCGATTTCCGCTGCAAAGGCAGAACCAACTCGCCCTGCCAAAACGACTGCGGTTAGTACGGGCGCTAGTTCTCTAGTCAACGCTACTGCTAACACTCCACCAACTAAATTTCCCGCACCAAAGTTGATAAACTCCCGCGCTACCTGAATGGTAAATACTGCGCCCACAAAAACAGCTGTTAATAAAGCAATAAAGAGGGAATCTGGGCCAACGGCTGCCATTTGCTCTGAGGTATTGCGCCAGTGGATTTTGCCCTTCATTAGGTGAACTATAACTTGTCCACCCAAAAAAATTGCCGCCAGCAACCGTTGACCCCATAGTCCTAAACTGGATTTGGATGTAGTCTCACTCAATGTTCTGTAGCTAACTCGGTAACTGCCTTAAGAATAACGAAAGTCAACCCCTTCAGGGAATTAAAAATTAAAAATTAAAAATTAAAATCCCTCTAAAATTTATTGAAAGCGGCGGGAAACTCCATCCCTTCATGGGTGGTTAAATCAGTGAACAGTGATAACTGGTAACTGATAACTTCTTCCCATTTCTTGATTTCACTTGGGTTTGCTTAAAACATTAACTTACTTTAAACGGATTCTCAGAAAAATCAAGTTGTGCTTAAACAAGCTTAAATATAACAAAACAGAATTTTATGGAATTAAAGCTTGCTTTTTCAAGGGTTTGATAGATTTTTTAACTGATTTTCGCTTAAAGCATCTGGTGTAACAAGTAACGGTTTATTTTAACGAAAACTTAAGATTTTTGACATCTTGGTTGGAACGGAGCGATCGCACGTATTGTAGAAGGTGAAATATGGCTGCTGAGCCATTGTTTATGTTATTCACGGAGCCTGTTCTAAATGAACCTTTTGACTAACTTTCTCCGTTCCTTGGTACTTACGATTATTTTCAGCTTTGCTGCTCCTATGTTCTTAGTCGGCGGCGTACTGCTTCTTTTACCTTTAATGGGTCATATTCCTGTACTACAAGGAGTGACTGAAGCAATAGCCCATAAAATATCGCATTTTCTCTCCATCTTTGGCAGCGGAACTGCTTTACGCGGATTATTGGTGATTAGTTTAACTTGTAGTTTTGTTGGAGGACTGTTTGATACTTACGCTTATTACCGTTGTCAAATCTTACGTATAGATTCTTAAGTGGTAAAGAATGTATTCAGTTGGCGTTGATGAACTGAATCAAGAGTCGAAAATACTGTTAAACCTTGACACAGCGAAGAAGCAGCATTGCTGAATCTTCACTTATCGAACTGCGCGAATAAATATTTAATAATTATCTTAGTTCTTAAAACTACAGACTGTGCTAGGACAGCATGGACTGATTTAGGTGCAATTTTCTTGAAGTTATGACAGTCCAACTAATATTGAGTTGTGTATCAACTTTTATAGTTTTATATATTTGTTTACTTTGATAGGTTTGAATAATTTACTAACGTTCAGAAATAATAACAAATATACATCTACGCAAATCTAAAAACTTTGTTAAATTCCCAGATATTATCAATTTTGGGTACTTTCTCATTAGCTTGCTGCTTTAAGGTTGGTGCAGAGAGCAGGAAAGACAAGCAGACAGTGAGAAAGAGGTAAGTACCTAAGCAGAATTAATTACACAGATTGTTTCTCTGTTAAGAGTTCCCTCTCTCCACAAATGAATTTAATTTTGCACGACTACTTAATTTTTCTTCATCCCCCTTGCGCCCTGCCCCCCGAAGTTGCTCCACTTGGGGAGCCAGCGCTGTGGGCGGGTTTCCCGACTTGAGGCGACTGGCGTGAGACCCCAAGACCGCACTTCTCTTCTGCCCCTCTGCCTCTTCTCTCCATGCCCCATGCCCTAATTCAGCAAAGTTAGATCGTTTGATTGCTGGGCATTTTATATTGAGTGTATTATAGAGGTTTTTGAACTGCTCATGGTTTGGCCTTTTAAGTCCAAGTTTCGTAAACAAATTGCCCGGATTGAGATTACTGGTGCGATCGCCAGTGCGACTCGTAAACGTGTTTTAGAAGCCCTAAAAACCGTGGAGGAAAAGAAGTTTCCGGCTTTATTACTACGTATTGATAGTCCTGGGGGTACAGTCGGAGATTCCCAAGAAATTTATAGCGCCCTGAAGCGATTACGCGAAAAAATCAAAATTGTTGCTAGCTTTGGTAACATTTCGGCTTCTGGCGGTGTGTATATCGGCATGGGAGCTGGGCATATCGTGGCCAACCCTGGTACGATTACAGGCAGCATTGGTGTAATTTTGCGTGGGAATAACTTGGAACGCTTATTAGCGAAAATTGGTGTTTCCTTTAAGGTTATTAAGTCAGGGCCTTACAAAGATATTTTGGCATTTGATCGAGAACTAACCGAACCAGAACAAGATATCTTGCAAGAGCTGATTGACATCAGTTATCAACAGTTTGTACAAACCATAGCCGATGCGCGTTCTTTGGGGGTAGAAACTGTTAAAAGTTTTGCTGATGGGAGGATTTTTACAGGACAGCAAGCCCTAGAATTGGGTGTTGTAGATCGCCTGGGAACCGAAGAAGATGCCCGTCGTTGGACAGCAGAACTGGTTGGTCTTGATCCTGAAAAAACCCCATGTTATACCCTAGAAGAACGAAAACCCTTGTTGAGTAGAGTTCTACCAGGGAGTCGTCAGATAACATCAGGTGTAGGATCTGGAATTGATTGGCTGGAATTTGAAATGTCTACTAGTGGTTTACCACTGTGGTTGTATCGACCCTAATATGAGTGAGGAGTTAGGTGTGAGGAGTAACTCTCAAGTTCTCTTAAAACCTAATTCCTAACTTTTCTGTTTTAAGGAGGATTTTGGCGTGGACTGGCAAATGCAGGCTATACGTGGAGCAATTACTGTTTCAGAAAATACTGTGGAAGCAATCCGAGAAGCGGTGACAGAATTACTAGATGAACTAGAAGAACGAAATCAAATCCAGCCCAAGGATATGATTAGTGTGACTTTCTCAGTAACACGCGATCTTGATACTATTTTTCCGGCGGCGATCGCCAGAGCGCGTCCTGGTTGGGATAATGTAGCTATGTTGGATGTGCAGCAAATGCATGTCAAGGGAAGCTTACAACGTTGCATCCGGTTTCTCATCCACGCTAACCTACCCACCTCGTCTGTAATTCACCACATATATTTGCGCCACGCCGCTAACTTGCGTCCAGACTGGAGTTTACCCCAGTCGTTACAAGCATCACAGCAAGTAGTTAAATCAAAAGTGTAAAATAGCTACGTAAATAATACGTAAAAATAAGCACAACATGAGCTATTACGGTGGTGACGCTGCTGCTCAACCGACTGCTATTGGTGGGAAAATCTTCACTGGCCGCGGAACTGGTGTATATGTGAAGTTAGAGGATTTTCTGGCAATTATTTCCAAATGTGAACAGCCGCTTGTAATTGTCACGAGTGAAGGCTTTTTTACAAAAATCTACAAGTATGTGACAGCATACAAAGGTTTTGTCTTTTTTACAGAATCTTTAGATAAATTACAATTTGGTAGCAATGTTGAAATTATCTACGCTCAAAGCCTAAGCGCTGACATTTGAAGTCAACAGTTAGCAAAAATCCCTACCCCATTTCGTTGAGGGTGGGGGTAATTAATATTAAAAATATGAGTAATGAGTTTATATTTAAATATAAGTAAAATATTCTATTAAAGCATAGTAATTTCAACTTTATGGAAGTTAAAGATAATTATGATAGCTATTAAAAGTCGAGCCGATAGAGTAGTACTTTACAACATTAGTTGGCAACAATTTGAAAATATTTTACAAGATTTTGGAGAGTGTCGTGCTGCCAGAATAGCTTATGATTGCGGTTCTTTAGAAATTATGACACCTTTACCAGAACACGAACACTATAAAGAGGTCATTAGTGATTTCGTTAAAGATATTGCTGATACCCTTGATTTAGATTACGAAAGTTATGGTTCAACTACCTGGAAGCACGAAAGCCGCATGGCTGGTTTAGAACCAGATAACTGTTTTTATTTCCAAAATGAAGTGGTGATTAGGGGTAGGCTAGATTTAGATTTAAGCCAAGACCCTCCCCCAGATTTAGCATTAGAAATTGATCTTACTAGTAAATCTTTAAATCGATTTCCTATTTATGCGCGGTTAGGTGTTCCTGAAATTTGGTGTTATGACTCAGGAGAATTGAAGATTTATCTCTTACAAAATGATGAATATATAGAGTCAGAAACAAGTTTAGTTTTTCCTAACTTACCAATTCGGGAATTACCAAGATTGATTAAAGAACATCGTACCGAGGGCAGAAGGGCAATGAGAAAAGCTGTGAAAGAGTGGGTCAGTTTCAATATTTATGGAAGTTAAAGATAATTATGATAGCTATTAAAAGTCGAGCCGATAGAGTAGTGCTTTACAACATTAGTTGGCAACAATTTGAAAATATTTTACAAGATTTTGGAGAGTGTCGTGCTGCCAGAATAGCTTATGATTGCGGTTCTTTGGAAATTATGACACCTTTACCAGAACACGAATACTATAAAAAAACTATCAGCATTGCCATTGAAGATATAGCTTTAGAATTAGATTTAAAATATGAAAGTTATGGTTCAACTACCTGGAAGCGCGAAAGCCGCATGGCTGGTTTAGAACCAGATGATTGTTTTTATTTCCAAAATGAAGCTGTGATTAGGGGTAGGTTAGATTTAGATTTAAGCCAAGATCCGCCCCCAGATTTAGCATTAGAAATTGATCTTACTAGTAAATCTTTAAATCGATTTCCTATTTATGCGCGGTTGGGTGTTCCTGAAATTTGGTGTTATGACTTAGGAGAATTGAAGATTTATCTCTTACAAAATGGGGAATATATAGAGTCAGAAACAAGTTTAGTTTTTCCTAACTTACCAATTCGGGAATTACCAAGATTGATTGAAGAACATCGCACCGAGGGCAGAAGGGCGATGAGAAAAGCTGTGAGAGAGTGGGTCAGTTTCAATATAGAATAACCCTGTTTTGTCACTTTGGGAGAAGCCAATCTTTAAAAGCCTTTCAGAGTTATAATCTTCAGGGTTAGGCTACAAATTTTAGTTACTGTTAGAAAATAAAGGCTCAAAGCTTTATTCAATCAAAGTTTCAGAATCTTGCTTCGATTATTGTTTTCCGAGAGTGACACAAGAGGGATAATTTTCTCTAGGCAACTCTAGAAAACTTGTGTGTACACCATAGTCCCGCGTTGGGGAGATGAATGGAAGCAGGGTTATTCCAAATCCATCGAACTTACGTTACTTAGCACAACTACTTAATGCAATCGTGCAATTGATAGCAGATACCCTTATCAAATGAAACTCGCCGGAATGATGTATCTAAGTTGATGGTTGTTTCACCGCTACCGAGAAACAAATAACCATCTGGTCTTAATTGCTGTTTAACTTTTTTTAGCAAAGCTTTTTTGGTGGCGATATCAAAGTATATTAAAACATTGCGTAAAAAAATCACATCAAATTTTGGCAGAGATGACCAAGATTGCACAAGATTGAATTGACGGAAATCAACCATCTGACGAATTTCGTCTTTAATTTGCCAATCACGATCTAACTTTTGAAAATACTTATCACGAATATTTTGGGGTAATCCCCGCTTAATTTCTAGTTTGTTATATTGTCCTTTTTGGGCACGAGCTAAAACTTTGGTAGAAAAATCACTAGCAATTAACTGTACAGGCCAGTTAGTAAGCAGAGGAAAATGTTCTTTAATTAAGATGGCGATGCTGTATGGTTCTTGTCCATTGGAGCAAGCAGCACACCAAATATTCAGCGATCGCTCGACTGCTCGGTTTTTGACTAACTCTGGGATTATAATTTGTCTGAGCGCTTCAAAAGGATAATGATCGCGGAAAAATGAGGTTTCGTTGGTAACTAAAGCCTCGATTGTCTGGACATGAAGACTGTTGAAAGGGTGAGTCCGCAAATAATTAATCAGTTCAGTAATGGAAGCGAATCCTACTGATTCAACAATTGGTTGTAAATGTAACTCTGCCAAATAAGTTTTATCACCATACAACATCACTGCTGAATGTTCGTGAACTAATTGTCGAAGATATTCAAAGTCATTCGTACTAACACCCATAGTCTGTTTCATTACAGACCTGAAATAGAATTTCGATTATAACTAATTCGGTACATAATCTCATCTGCCATTTGGTCAAGTGGAACAATCTGATTAGCAAGTCCGGCATTAACTACAAAACTAGGCATTCCCCACACTATGCTACTAGCTTTGTCTTGTACTAGCACCTGTCCGCCAGCTTCACGGATACACTGACAACCATGCAATCCATCTTGCCCCATCCCCGTCATGATGACTGCGATCGCTCTCGCACCATAAACCTGCGCTAGCGATCGCAACAAAACATCAACTGAAGGGCGACAGAAGTTTTCGGGGGCTGCTTGATGGGTATCAAGTCTAACCACATCTTTGTCCCTTTGCACAACTAAATGAAAATCTCCCGGTGCAATCCAGACATGTCCAGGTTTGAGTGTGACTCCGGGAACTGCTTCATCCACTGGGATTTGACATTTAGAGGATAATTGCTCAGCTAACAGCTTTGTAAACATTGGCGGCATGTGTTGCACAATTAAAACTGGTACTGGTAAATCTGCTGGAAGCTTTTTGAGTACTACAGTCAAAGCATTAGGGCCTCCGGTAGAAACTCCAATTGCGACAATATCTACTTGCTCTATATTGCTGTGAACAGGAAAAATAATCGGATGAGCATTGGTGATTGGTGTAGAAAATGCACCAAATACCTTAATTTTGGGAATTAACTCCTTTTGAATGTGTTGGGTTGTCGCCTCTACACTTCCTAAATTACTGGGTTTGGTCGCATAATCTGAAGCCCCTAAAGAGAGAGCTTCAAGAGTTGCGATCGCTCCTGTACGAGTAGAGGTGCTAAACATAATTACTGGCAGATGCGGATAGTTTTGGCGAATTGCAGACAAAGTTTGTAAACCATCCATCTCTGGCATCTCGATATCTAAAATGACGACATCGGGATTAACCTGAGGAATTTTGGCTAAAGCAATGCGCCCGTTAGCCGCGACTCCTACCACTTCTAATTCGCGATCGCTCGATAAAATTTTACTGACGCGACTCCGCACCACTACTGCATCATCAACAATGAGTACCCGGATTTTAGGCATTGGGAGTTATACCATTTCCTAATTTGTAATTAACGTGAGTTCGACAAACCTCTCCCTCTCCTAAAAGGCGCTGCGATACACACAAGTCTTTTAGAGTTAGTCGATACATTCACAATGTCAAGCTATACATTCACAATGTCAAGCTATACATTCACACTGTCAGGCGATGCATTCACAATGTCAAGCGATACATTCATAATGTCAGGCGATGCATTCACAATGTCAGGCGATGCATTCACAATGTCAGGCGATACATTCACAATGTCAAGCGATACATTCATAATATCAAGCGATGCATTCACAATGTCAATGCAGCAACTTGTGTGTACACCGTAGCTTTTCAAGGGGCTACGATGTACACATAAGTCTTAAAATCTTACTTAAAACTAGGTTTCATCGTTTAGCTCTCGGCTGTTGAATTGTGCTGCAACGCTGTCATTGGGAGGAGGAACGACGTTCACGAAGTGTTCCCGTAGGGTAGCAATCGTAAAAACTACGAGATTACGCGATTACTTTGCTTCGCTCGTAATGACACTGGAAAGGGCTACTTTGACTAAATTAATACTTGAATTTGTTGACAACTTTCTGTAAATCTGCTGCCATGCGTGATAGTTCTGTAGCTGCCTCTAAGGTATTGCTGTTAGCAGTAGTTGTACTTTGAGCATTGAGTGCCACAATTCCAATATTTTTAGCAATAGCTGATGTTCCTTTAGCTACCTCAGCAATATTTCGACCAATTTCATTAGTAGTTGCGGTTTGCTCTTCGACAGCACTGGCGATCGTGCTTTGGAGGTCATTGATTTGATTAATAATACTAGTAATCTCGGTAATGGCTTGAACAGCACCTTTAGTATCAGTTTGAATTGCCTCAATTCGCTGGCTAATATCTTCAGTAGCATTTGCTGTTTGTTTAGCTAATTCTTTGACTTCGTTGGCGACTACAGCAAAGCCTCTACCAGCATCCCCGGCTCTCGCCGCTTCAATTGTGGCATTAAGCGCTAGTAAGTTTGTTTGCCCAGCAATTGAGGTAATAACTTTAATGACTTTGCCAATTTCAATACTGCTTTGACCGAGTTTATTAATTGTTTCGTTAGTGCGATCGGCGGTTTTTACTGCCTCGGTGGTGATTTTTGCACCTTCGGTAACAGTTTTAGCAATTTCTCGAATGCTAGCATTCATTTCTTCAATCGCAGTCACGATTGTACTGGTATTCAGACTTACCTGTTCCGCAGAGGCAGATGCAGAGGTAGCTTGTTCAGCTGTTTGTTCGGCGTTATCAGTCATTTCTTTGCTGGCTGCGGTCAGTTCTTCCGAAGAAGATGCTACGGCTGTTGCTACTTCTGCCATTTGTTTGATAGAAGATTTGAGACTGCTAATCATTTGATTGGCATTATCTGTAATTTCCTTAAATTCTCCGGCATTGTGTGCTTCGATTTGCTGGGATAAATTTCCTTGAGCAACAATTAGCGTCACCTCGTTAATACTTTTGATTTGCTCTTTGAGATTTACAGACATTTGGTTTAAATTGTCGAGCAATTCTTGCCAACTTCCACCTGCTCCTTTGACAACAGTTTGAAAACCGAGCTTTCCTTCTGTACCAATCTCGGATGCCAAACTAGTAACTTCGGTAGTAAAGTTTTGATTTAAACTTACCAATTCATTAAAGACCGAGGCAATTTCACTTAGTCCATGATTCTCGACTGGTAAACGGACGCTAAAATCACCATTTTTTACCGCTTTCAATGCTAATAGTAATGGTTGCAGTTGCTCTTTTGTGACATGATCATCCGTTGGCTGCGGATCTGTACTATCCACCGAGGAAGATTTGGAGTTGACTGTTTTTCCAGCCCGATTTGTAGTCATTGCAAAGCCTCCTCAATTACTCGGTTAAATTAACATTTAAAGTTTTTTTAGGGTCTAGAACTAACAAAAACCCATCTGAAAGAGGATAAGCTCCTGCTAGCATCTGACGCATTCTACCTTTTAATGTGGCGGGCGGAGGTTGAAGTGTGTTTTGAGGAAACTGCAAAACATCTCCAACTTGATCGACAAGCAGACTAACTACTTCATCGTCAGCACATACAATCATATTAAATCCCTCTGGCTGATCTACAGGTTTTGTAGTTAGTTGCGTCTGCGGTTCGCTCATTTTTAATCGAGCTTGTAAATCGATCACAGCAATAATCTGTCCGCGTAAATTAATTAGCCCACAAATATCTGAGGGGGCTAAAGGTATATGAGTAATTGCTTGGGGGCGAATTACTTCTTGAACATGTTGCACGTCAATACCAAAATAAACTTCTTTGAGAAAAAAGGTGCAAATTTGTTGTTCAACCATGAGTAGTCAATTGCAGTAAATGAGGGTTAGCAATGCGAATTACAGCCTCAATATCAAGAATTTCGGTAATTTGACCTCGAATTACAGCACAAAAAGCAATGCCTGGTCTACTAGCAACACCTTTAATTGTTAGGGGTTCTTCGACAATGTCGAGAATGCGATTAACTATTAGCCCTACACTCAGTTCTGAATTGGGGGAGACAATAATTATCTGGAGTGTCTGGGCAACTTGATCATCCAGGTAATGCTGATGGTTATGGGAAAATACTTTGTCAAGCTCAATCAGTGGCAGGACTCTACTATATGATTGCACGAAATACTGATTGCCCACTTTCTCGACAGCAGAACTAAGAATATTTTCTAGCCGAAAAGCGATCGCCAGGGGAATGCCCATAGGTGCATTTTCTGGCCCTGCAAATAATAAAATGGTTTGGCGATCGCTTGTCTGTTCTTGGTTATTTGTGGTGTTCTCACTCAATAATTGTTGCTTTTGTTTTGCTGTTATACCAGATACATTTCCTAAACCACCAACATCAATAATTAACCCGACTGTGCCATCTCCTAAAATCGTCGCTCCAGCAAATAAAGATAAGGCTTTTAACTGTTTTCCCAGAGGTTTGACTACAATGTCTTGGATGTCTTCAATGGTGTCTACGACTAAGCCAAATCGATAGTTATCAACTTGCACTATTACCAGACTAAGAATTTCCAAGTCGGTAACACTATTTTGGTGCTGCAACACTTGATTGAGGTAAACCAATGGCACAAGATTACCCCGTAAGCGATATACAGGTACGTCATAAAACATCTCAATCGTATTTTGTGCTTGGGCTTCGAGGCGTACTAGTTCTTGTAAATTGGCTTGGGGAATAGCATAGCGATCGCCGCCACTGGTAACAATTAAGGCGGGAATAATGGCTAAGGTTAGCGGAATTTTAATTTTGAATGTTGTTCCTTGTCCCTGCTGGCTATCAATTTCAATTGTGCCGTTAATTTTTTCAATATTGCTCTTGACAATATCCATCCCTACCCCTCGTCCAGAAAGGTGAGTCACCTGTGGTGCTGTGGAGAAGCCGGGTAGGAAAATCAAGTTGATGGCTTCAAAATCACTCATAGCCGCAGCTTGGGCAGCGCTGACTAAACCAAGTTGCTGCGATCGCTTTTTGAGTTGTTCTAAATCTAAACCACGACCATCATCGCCAATTTCAATATTGACTTTGCCGCTTTCGTGAACAGCTTTCAAAAATAGTCGCCCTAGGGTTGGTTTACCAGCAGCTACACGTTCTGCTGGTAACTCAATGCCATGATCGATGCAGTTGCGTACTAAGTGAGTTAAAGGATCTTTAATGGCTTCAATGATACTTTTGTCGAGTTCTGTATCTGCTCCCTCCATTTCAATCTGTACTTGTTTACCGGAGGCAGTTGCTAAATCTCGTGTGACGCGTGGAAACTTTTGCCAAATAGTACTAATTGATTGCAGGCGAGTTTTCATCACTTTTTCCTGCAACTGAGAGGTAATTACGCTCAAATGCTGGCAGGTAGCAGCAAAATTATTATCCTTAAATTTGGTACTAAATCCGATTAGTTGGTTACGGGCTAAAACAACTTCACCCACAAGGTTGATTACCTGATCTAGCAAATTTACATTCACTCGAATATGAGGAGATGCTGTCAGGTTGGAGACTGGCGAAAATTCGCTATTAAGATCAATAAACTCATCAGTTGTTGCTGCTTGCGTATTCTCTCCCTGTGACTGCAATTGATTCAAAATCGTGATCAGTACAGAATAATCGCGATCGCCTTCCTGTTTTGTAGTGGCAATTTGCGATAGTATCTGCCGAATGCTGTCAACTGTTTGCAGTAAAGCACTGATGATTTGCGGGGTAATTACTAGCTGGCGATCGCGCAAACATGACAGCAAATTCTCCCCAGCATGAGCAATTGACTCCAATTTTGGGAACGGTAAAAAGCCGCAGTTTCCTTTTAATGTGTGGAGCGATCGATAAGTACGAGCTAATGCTTCTTTATGAACTGATGCTTTTTCTAAATCAATAATATCTCGTTCAATTTGATTCAGATTTTCATAGCTTTCAACTAGGAATGCTTCTATATCATCATCAATTTCGGTTAACTCCATTGTGCAGATATTTATATTTTATGTTTATGCTAATCTAATTTTATCGTCCACTAATATCTCTCTTAGGATAGATGTTTAAGTTTTTCAATGCTGAAAGGATAATGGTTATCTTCAATTAGAAAGTAAGAGATATGCAATGTCCTCGTTGCCATTCAACTCAAACTTTCAAGAATGGTCGTCGTCAAGACAGGCAATGCTACAAGTGTAAGAAATGTGGCCGTCAGTTTCTCGAATTTTACCAACCCTGGTGTTATTCAAACGATGTCAAGCAGATATGTATGAAGATGCATCTCAATGGTATGAGTCTGCGAGAAATTGAGCGAGTGACAGATATTCATCACACTACAATTTTGCACTGGCTCCGTAAAGCTAGAGAGGGACTAGATAGTATTTCCAATAAGTAATATTCTAAATTTTACCTATACTATAATGTCATTATAGTTTCAGCAAACTTAACTATTTTTGCATCATTCTTAATTAGAATGTGGTTGAATGATATTTAATTTTATTAAAAAAATAAGCTATCTGACTTAAAATTAACAATTGCTGAATTATACAAAGTAAAGGGCAAAGCCGATGGCATTGGTTTTGATTATTGATGATGCAGCCTTTTCTCGCAGAATGATTCGTAAATTTCTGCAAGTCGATGGTTATGAAATTCTAGAAGCTACTAATGGACGTGAGGGATTAGAAATGGTTTACAAACACAAACCAAATTGTGTATTAGTAGATCTTCTCATGCCAGAAATGAATGGGTTTGAATTTCTTAAATCTCTTCAAGAAAAAGACTTAAAAATTCCTACAATTATCATCTCAGCCGATATTCAAGAAGGGGCACGCAATCAAAGTTATCAGTTAGGGGCAGTCAACTTTATTAATAAGCCGCCAAAAGAACAAGAATTACGAGAGGCAGTCCAGCAAGTTCTTAATACCAAGGAATAAGTATTCATGAATGTAACAGCAGAACAACTGGATGCCTTACAAGAGTTAATTAATATTGGAGTTGGTCGAGCAGCAAGTTTATTAAATGAGATGGTAGACTCTCATATTCATCTGAAGATTCCGTTTGTGAAAGCGTTAACTGCTGAAGATGCTTATCAAGAATTAGCAACACGTTTTCATGATGATACTTTGGCATCTGTAAAACTAGGTTTTACAGGCTCTTTCTATGGTACTGCTGGCTTAATTTTTCCAACTGATAGCGCCTCAACCCTGGTTGCAGTGCTTACAGGCGAAGAGCCTGGCTCGGCTGATTTAGATGCAGTAAAAATTGGAACATTAAGCGAGATAGGTAACATTGTGATTAATGGAGTGATGGGTTCGCTCAGTAATGTGTTAAAGCAGCATATCAACTATACACTGCCTGTTTATCTAGAAGATACAATTAAAAATTTATTGTTATCTGCACATGAAAGCCAGTCAAAAATTTTACTAGCACAAGCCAGATTCACAATTGAACAACTAGAAATTATTGGAGATATTATTTTAATTTTTCAGGTAGGCACATTTGATGCACTCATCAATGCGATTAACGGTGAAATGGGAGTAATATGGTAGATATAGAAATTAGTATAATTGACTGTATCAAAGCAGACATTACTCAAACTATACGTCAAGCATTATTTAGGACTGATTTTTCAGCAGTTTTCAACTTAAATATAACTATCTCATCAGCTTTTCTTTGACTGAAATGTACTGCCGAACATAAGATTGTAGTGAATTAGCATTTGAGTGATTAGTTAAAATTTTATGTAAAAACAATGAGTATAATTGAACAGGCTCAGGAAAAATTTAGTCTTTTAGATAAAATTCCTTTAGGAGCTTTTGTTCTACAGTCTGATTATATTGTTTTATTCTGGAACTGCTGCTTAGAAGAATGGACAAAAATTTCCAAAAATAAAATTTTGGGAACTTCCATTTATGAGTACTTTCCTCATCTGAATCAATCACGTTATTCTAGTCGTTTGTCTCAAATTTTCCAAGGTGGACCTCCCACAATTTTTTCTTCCCAACTGCATAAATATGTCATTCCTGTACCTTTGTTCCAAAATAAATATCGCATTCAACATACAACTGTAACTGCTGTACCTGCACTGGATGAAGATGGGTTTTATGCTTTATTTTCAATTGAAGATTTAACAGATTTAACATTCCGAGTTCATGAATATAAAAACTTACGAGATCAGGCTTTAGCAATAGCTCAAGAACGTCAACATGCAAAAGAAGTTGCAGAAAAAGCAAACAGCATTAAAGATGAATTTTTGGCAATTGTTTCTCATGAACTTCGTTCTCCTCTCAATCCGATTTTGGGTTGGGCAAAACTATTGAAAAACCGTTCATTAAATGAAGCAACTACTCTGCGCGCCATTGAGACTATTGAACGAAATGCCACACTCCAGGCTCAGTTAATAGAAGATTTGTTGGATATCTCTCGGATTCTCCAAGGTAAACTAGCGCTGAATTTAGAAACTGTTAATCTTGCTTTGATTATTGAAGCTGCTTTAGAGACAGTACAATTGGCAGCAGAAGCAAAGTTAATTCAAATTAATCTGCATTTAGATACAAGAGTTGGTCAGGTAAAAGGTGATAAAAACCGTCTGCAACAAATTGTTTGGAATTTGCTCTCGAACGCCATTAAATTCACACCATCCGGCGGAGAAATATCAGTAGATTTAATAGAGATTGATTCTCAGGTACAACTGAAAATTACTGATACGGGTAAAGGTATTAGTCCTGAATTTCTACCTTATGTATTCGAGTATTTCCGTCAAGCTGATAGTAGTACAACCCGAAGTTTTGGTGGATTGGGATTGGGCTTAGCGATTGTACGCCAACTTGTCGAGTTACATGGCGGTACAGTTCGGGCGCAAAGTCCTGGAGAAGGACAAGGTGCGACATTCACGGTTTGTGTACCAGTGCTACAACAAAATCTGGAATTAGAAAGAGAAAATAGCAATTTATCTGACTCTTATCCATTTTGTATGCTTTATGCTCCACTTAAGGGGATAGAGGTGTTAGTTGTGGATGATGATATTGATACTCGTGAGTTTTTGTGTTTTTTATTGGAACAGCAGGGAGCAAGCGTAAACATCGCTGCATCGGCGAATGAAGCACTCGCGGCAATTGCCCAGTCAAAACCAGATATATTATTGAGCGATTTAGGGATGCCAGAAGTTGATGGCTACACTTTGATTAAAAAATTACGGGCAATGCCTGCTAGTGAAGGTGGACAAATTCCGGCGATCGCTTTGACTGCTTATGCTGCCGAAACAACACAAAAACAAGTGTTCACAGCCGGATTTCAAATGCACATAGCAAAACCGGCCGATCCTTCAAAACTGGTAACTGCGATCGCTACACTGATGAAAATCTAAAGTCCACTAGTTCTCATTTGTTAAAGACTACGAAAACCCTGCTTACCATTGACTGGGTCAAAAAGTACATCATATTTATCAAAAAATGCGATGCCAGAATTGACAAATATAGGAAGTTCTGCCTGTGGTGAAACACTCAAACTCCAGCGATTAAATCCTTCGCGTGTTCCTGGGGTCAAATTATAATCAAAAACGCCATTAATTGCTATCTTCACAGCATTTGCTGAACTTAATACTCCTGGTTTGAGTTTACCTGCTGTAGCTGCTGTCTTAAATTCAGCTAAACCATTAATGGTTGCAGTATCAACGATCATTCTGCTATTACAAGAATTTTTCGCAGCACTCCCAGCAATAGTTAAACAAACTTTGCTCAGTCGAGAGTCCCATCTGTTACCGGGTACACCACTAATTTCGCTTTGTTGACTCCAAGAAGCCGTTTTGAAACCTGCTTGATTTTCAGCAGTTAAACCAAGAATGAGACTACCATTTTTATTATTACCACCATTTACAGTCACGATAAATCCGTTACTCAGATTACCCGGTAATTTTCTCAACGGATTGTAAGGAAGGGATTTTTCAAAATAGTTGACACCAATAATGCCAGAAAATGGCACACCACTTTTTGCTGAACACTTAGGTTTTTGGGGAGTACATTGGCGACTAGTAACAACCTGTATCGGCACTGGTTCTGTGGCGGGAAGCAAACCAAATCGGACATTAGTATAAACTAATTCCCCTTCTAGAATAGTACCATCACTTAATACCTCCTTGATGTTTTGTCCTGTTCTGCGGATAGGAGCATTACCTAAAAACTCCTTAGGAACTCGCAACCCTGCTGACCCTGTATCTAATAAAATCCGCTTTGGTTGACCATTTGCTACTGCTACTTCCAAAAAATAGCCGCGAACACGTTTACCTAAAGAAGGTTTTGGATATAAAGGTAGGGATATGGTATCAAAAGTTGGCTGGCGGGGTGTATTTTGAGAAATATCGCGCAACGCTGGTTTTTTAAAAAGAGCCGCAAATGCTGATTGTCGTTGTGCTACTTCTTCGGGTGCGATATCCCAAAGGCTTTCGTAGTAGAAAAAGCCGATACCTAAACCCCGTTGTTGCGCTGCTTGCACTTGGGGTTGGATTTGTGATAGAGAAACTGGGCGATTTCGTAACCCCGCTAAAATACCGATACCAGTTGGGATGATTTTTTGGGTTTCTAAAATTTCTGGGCGGGTGATTTGACCGATAAAACTGTCCAAATCATTTCGGTACACCTGCATGACTAACTCATCAACAATACCCAACCTTACCCAGTTGAGCCAGTCTTGCATTTGCACTTTATAGGCGTAGTCAGAATCAACAGGAGAAATTGAAAAGATAGCGTTCGGTTTTTGAGCTTTCACGGTTTGGTAGAGATCTACCATGAATGCAGTAATTTTATCAGCCCGCCATTTTTTCCATGCTTGGGCTTGGGGATTAGGTGGGGGAGGATTGCCAGTTTCTTGAGTATATAGATTAATTGTATACTTATCGTAACCAAAATCTACGGGTAAACTCGTATGGTCGTCCAATTGAATGCCATCAGCATTGTATCGAGTAATGACTTCCATCACGAGTTCGGTGATCAACTTTTGTACTTCAGGGTGAAACGGATTCAACCACGCCACTTCACCCGCAGCACTAATTGAAGTCTGAGTACCGTCCTGCTTTTGTGTCAGCCAATCTGGATGCTGGGATGCAAGTTCCGAAGTTAGAGGAACCATGAAACCAAATTCAAACCAAGGTATTGCTAGTAGTCCTTGGCTACGGGCTTGACTGATAATGTCTGCAATTACATCTTGTCCATCTATTCCCTTGAAAAAAAAGGGAATACCCATTTTTTGCATGATGGCGCTGGGGTAATGTGTATAGCCATCGTTCCAGACGACAGGATAAACAGTGTTAAAGTTTAGCTGTCGCAGTTGGCTCATGGCCGCTTGCACTTTTGAGCGATTTCTAAAAACACTAAAATCGTTACCACTCAGCCACACCCCCCGAATTTCCTGACGAGGTTGCGGGGGTAGTTGGGCAACGATAGGGGCAGAAGTATGGAGTAGCAATACCGCAACAAATGATATAAGACACAATGATTGCAGTAGACGTTTCCTTGAAAGCCACCAACTTTGATCCATAAAAAATGATGGCTGGCAAAAACCTGTGATTTTACTAAACACTAGGTGTAGCAAGTTAGTTAGAGTTACATTAATTTTTCTGCTTTTTTTCCAAAACTGAGTTGTCATTACTTCTGCTTACTAAATGAGGATGATTGGTTATATTTAATTCCATATCAAGGTTATAGAAGAAAATATAAGTCTATTTGTGTCAATAAAATAAAAAACTCCACCCACTAGGGGATGTAGTTTTTGGGCATAGGGAATAGGGAATGGGGCATAGAGAAGAAGTTACCAATGCCCTATCCCATAAGCCCCAAGGTTGTTGCTAACCCCTTGAAAATTTAATAGCTTAGATAGAATCTTTCTTGGAGTGTAGATTTTTTCTAATTTTGTTTTTGTTACAATTAATAAACTTTTTATAAAAAAACATCATTATGGCTTTATATGCTGAATTACATCGACACCTAGGCGGTTCGGTTGTGCCGCGTGTATTATGGCGATATTTCGAGAGACACTCATCTGAGTTGATTTCTAGTTTTGCAGACTATCCAGCATTTGAAGATTTTTATACACGATCGCGCAATACTCTCGATGAATATCTAGAATTACATACCTTAGTAGAAAGTGTACAAACTGTAGAGACGTTGCCTTACTTTATCTATCGTTTGCTACGGGGTGCTTATATTTTTGAAAATTTGGCTTATCTGGAACTGCGCTACACTCCTTATTTACGGACACCTGATCATCTCAGTCAGTCTGAACGCATTGATCAGATGGCAGAAATTGTAGAAGTTGTCGGAAAAGCTAGTCATCTGCCAGAATATCCTATTGTCACTAGCCAAATTCTCTGTATGCACACCCGCTTACCATTAGAGGTAAATCGGGCAATTATTGATTTGGCAGCCCAAAATAAACAGTATGTCTGTGGGATAGATGTCGCGGGAGGCGATCGCTATTATGCTGAACGTTTAGACGAATGGATCAGCTTGTATGATTATGCGCGATCGCTAGGTGTTAATACTACGGGACATCTTTATGAAACTACGGCTGGTTGCTACCCGCAATTGTTACCTTATCTGATGCGAATCGGTCACGGCATCCAAATTCCTCTGTTATATCCAGAGTTATTGCCAGATGTGGCAAAACGCGGCCAATGTTTAGAAGTCTGTCCGACAACTTACCTCAAAACAGGCACTTTAGAAGATATCCGTCAACTTAAGTTAGTGTTTGACCGTTGTTTTGATGCTGGGGTAGATATCGCTATTTGCACCGATAACGCTGGTTTGCACAATGTACGTTTACCTTTTGAGTACGAAAATCTCTTGACTTACGACATTATTAGTTTTGGACAGTTGCAAGCTTGTCAAAACGCAGCTTTCCGTCATGCTTTTGCTTGGCCTTATAGTCAACCTCCTGCATCCCTTTTAAGTGGGTTGCTGAAACCTGAAGCACCTAAAGTTTTGGCAGTCAATTAGAACCAGTATCACAAGACGAAATTAAATGGTATTTTGATGTGCGATCGCTGTTGGGCAAAAAAAGATCTATTTTGTTGAGATTCATATTCTAATAACATCATATCTTTTTCATGTGAAAACTACCAACTTTTAAGGTATTCACTATAATTTTAAAAGTTGGTAAATGCTACCATCAATTTTAAGTCACGAAATTACCAGGGAAGCTCAGTAATATGCAAATTAGCGCTCGTAACGCTCTCAAAGGTACTGTCAAAAAGATTCAAGTTGGCTCTGTCAATGATGAGGTAGTCATAGAAATTGCATCTGGAGTAGAGGTAACTGCAATTATTACCAAGTCATCAGTAGAGAATATGCAACTGAGTGAAGGCAAAGAAGTATACGCTGTGGTCAAATCATCAGATGTAATGGTTGCCATCGACTAAAGACATTTTTTTTAATCATTTAAAAACGGAGCGATTAAATCGCTCTTTTTTTAATTTTTAAGGTTATTTCACTCAATTTCTGAGATTTTAATTGTATAAAATACCAACAATATACCAAAAAAAGCATTATTTGTCTTGCTTTTAGTAGACATTTCTACCAAAATAATAGGTAAAACGGTATAATCGGCTGAGATTTCAATCAATCACCGAAAGCGGCAGGAAACCCATTTTTTCAAGGAGTGTCCGGGATAGCCGCCCCGCCACTGTCCTGTGTCAGTAGTCAGTGGTCAGTAGCAAAACCAACTAACTACTGACTACTGACCCTTCGGGTTCGCAGTCGCCTACGGAGGGAAACCCTCCTGCAGCGCTGCCTCACCACTGACACGAAATCCCATCCCCTTTTAGGAGTGGGATGAGCTTAATCAAAGGCATTATTTAGGAAAGTTTAAAAGTCCAATCACAAAAGGACAGCATTCTTTTCTCTTGTGTCTCAGTCGTTGTATCCCACCGTTAAATATAAATGAAGAGAAGACGTTTTTTTGCCTTAATTACTTGGATATCTATTTCATTTTTAGCAGTTGTTGGTTGCAGTCAACTTACATCAAATACTCCTGCCAATCAAGCTACACAGTCGCCAAATACACAGTCACAAGCTGCACAGTTAACGGTATCAGCTGCTGCCAGTATGCAAGATGCGATGAAAGCAGTCGGACAAGCTTATCAACAAGAACACTCAAACACTAAAATTACCTATAATTTTGGTAGTTCAGGTACTTTGGCTCAACAGATTCAACAGGGCGCACCAGCGGATATTTTCATATCAGCGAACGAGAAATTTATGGATGAGTTAGATAAAAAAGACCTTTTACTTCCAGGAACTCGCAAAGACCTGTTAAAAAATGATGTTGTCTTGATTGTACCCAACAAAGCTAATGCTCCCAATATCTCTGACTTTCAACAGTTGACAAGTTCAAACATTAAAAGGTTTTCCATTGGAGATCCAGAAAGCGTACCTGCTGGACGATATGCCAAAGAAGTTTTGACGAATGCGAAAATTTACGATCGCCTCAAATCAAAGACTGTCTTTGCTAAAGACGTGCGTCAAGTCTTATCTTACGTAGAGTTGGGTAACGTTGATGCAGGTATTGTCTACGCTACAGATGCCAAAATTTCAGACAAAGTTAAAGTTGTAGCTACTGCACCAGAAAATACTCACAAACCAATTGTTTACCCAGTGGGAGCAATCAAACGTACTCAAAATCCAGAGGCGGCTAAGGAGTTTATTCAATTTTTAAAGAGCGATCGCGCTACAGATGCCTTTAAAAAATATGGCTTTCAAATCGCTAACTAAGTAGCTAACCCTTATAAAACCGTTGAGGCTTTCAGCAAGTTAAGCGAAGCCTCGACGTTTATTATCAGACATAACTCCTATGGAATTTGACTTATCTCCTTTATGGATTTCTCTGAAAACTGCCTCAGTCGCTACAATCTTCGCCTTTTTTGCGGGAATTGCCGCAGCAGGTTGGATGAAAGAATACAAAGGCAAAGCCAGAGGAGTCCTTGACGGGATCTTCACTCTTCCTTTAGTTCTACCGCCAACAGTAGTGGGTTTTTTGCTGCTATTGTTGTTTGGAATTAATAGTCCGGTGGGAAATTTTTTGATGCAAATAGGAATTACTGTTATCTTTTCTTGGCTGGCCACTGTTATTGCATCAACAGTAGTTGCCTTTCCTTTAATGTATAAAACCGTATTAAGCTCTTTTGAACAAGTCGATAGTGATTTGAGTAATTGCGCTCGCACTCTAGGGACTTCTGAGTGGAAAATTTTTTGGTTAATTGTTTTACCATTAGCTTGGCCAGGAGTTATAGCGGGAACAATTTTAGCTTTTGCCAGAGCTTTGGGAGAATTTGGTGCTACCTTAATGCTAGCTGGCAGTATACCAGGCAGAACGCAAACAATGCCGATCGCGATTTTTTTCGCTGCGGAAGCCGGTAATATGCGGAAAGCTTTAATTTGGGTATTGGTAATGGTGGCAATTTCTCTAGCTGTGATTGTTGCTATTAACTATTGGGATCAATCGCAACGTCTTTCTAAAAATAGAGAACCAAAAGGTGTCAATTTGATTAAAAGTCTGAGCAACTTCGTCATTTTCGCTCAGTTTGCAGACATCAAGCTTGCTGATACCCAGACTTCATCAAGACAAAGAAATAGAATTTTGGAACATCAAGTTAATGGGTGTAGCAAAGAACTTATAGTTAATCTCGAAAAGAATTTTCAAAGTTTTCAATTAAACGTTAACTTTACCGCAGATAAAAACACTTTAGGATTATTAGGTGCTTCTGGTTCTGGTAAAAGTATGACCTTGCGTTGTATCGCCGGATTGGAAAAGCCAAATCAGGGATGTATTGTTTTGAATGGACGAGTTTTGTTTGACTCCCAACGAAAAGTTAATGTTCCTAGCCGTCAGCGCCGCATTGGTTTTTTGTTTCAAAACTATGCGCTTTTTCCTCACATGACTGTGGCGCAGAATATTGGTTTTGGTCTACAAGAACTACCAAAAAACGAACGGCGATCGCGGGTGCAACAATATATTAATATGATGCAATTGCAAAGTTTAGAAAACCGTTACCCCCATCAAATATCCGGTGGACAGCAGCAACGAGTCGCCCTCGCTAGAGCTTTGGTAATTGAACCAGAAGCATTATTACTAGATGAACCACTTTCAGCACTTGATACTTACCTACGTAACCAAATTGAAAAATTGCTGAGAAAAGTTCTTTCCTCCTATGAAGGTATAACTTTATTTGTGACACATAAACTAGAAGAAGCTTATCGTGTTAGTAACAATATTTTAGTGCTGTCACAAGGAGAAGTGGTTGCCAACGATTCTAAAGAAAACATTTTTGAGCGACCATCAAACTTAGTCGTCGCTAAAATCACAGAATGTAAAAATATTTCTCGCACCCAAGCTGTTGATTCTCAACAAGTCAAAGCTTTAGATTGGAATTGTAATTTAAAAGTGGTAGAACCTATCCTTAATTCCTTAAAATATGTGGGAATACGCGCCCATCACCTCACCTTTTGTGACGAACCAAATCAGGAAAATACTTTTCCTTGTTGGGTTGCTGATATAAGTGAAACCCAGCATCGAGTGACTGTATATCTTAAACTACATTACCTTCCCGGTGACTCTGAAGATTACGATTTACAAGTGGAAGTTTATAAAGAAAAATGGACTAATCTCAAAGATAGCCCCTTCCCTTGGTACATTCATTTAGATCCGCTACGTTTGATTTTGATGGAAAGTTAAGGTTTTTTCTAAGACGCTGGCTGAAGTTTCTACCGCAAGTAGATCTTATGGATGTTGTTGAATAGGGGTATAAATTCAACAGAATGCGTGGCTTTTTTCTCCGTAGTAATACGTTAACATACAGATAGTAAGATATTGAGATAAAGATAATTTAAAAGAAATTATAAATAACTGAAACTCCAGACAATTGAAGGATTTGCTGAAATTTTCCCGGAAGTAGAAGAACTTAACTTGAAATAAAAAATAGAAGAGGGGACTAATATGATTTACCCCAAAGAAGAAGCGTAAATCCTGACAAATCCTGTTGGAAATTACAAGTAAAAATGTCATAAGTGCGGCAGAATCTTCCATAAAACTACAAGCAAATGCCAAAAAATAGAGTCGCACAACTTTCTTGGTCAGATATACCAAGTTAAAATCTCTATTGCTATAGCAATTAAGAGTAAATGCTAATCACAGTCAAATCTGCAAGTGAAAAAATGCAAATAATAATTGCATGGGACTTGTCTTGGGAAGCATTTGTGTAACTAGATTGTCAGTCGTTCTAGAAAATTTGTAGTTTTCAAATCGGCAACTTTTTATTAGCAGATGTGCTTTTGTAGCGCATTTTGAACAGACGCGATTAATAGCTGTAGAATCAGCAGACCTTCAGATTTCTTTCCATTTGTCGAAACGAGCAAACTAAATTATAGAAGGTAATGCAACATGCAAAGTTGGATACGTTGCTCAGGAACTTTCTGCACAGGTGTAGCGTTAATGATGGCGACTCTAACTTCTTGGTCGCTACCAACTACAGCTGACCCCAGTTCTTTTATAGCTAGAAGTGCATCAGTTAATGACAAAAGCATTACTATATCCGATACTCGGCTAGCATCTTTACCTCGCCGGATTGAAATAGACTTGTCTGAGCAGCGCTTACGTGCATGGGAAGGAAAAAGATTAGTATATTCATTCCGAATTTCCACAGGAAAGCGCTCGACTCCTACACCCAGAGGAAAGTTTTTGATTAATTCTAAATATCGCACTAACAGAATGCGGGGCAGAGGTTACGACATTCCCGATGTTCCTTATGCAATGTATTTTCATAGAGGCTATGCTATTCATGGCGCGTACTGGCATAACCGATTTGGGGTTCCAGTTAGTCATGGTTGCGTGAATTTGCCAGTTAAACAAGCCCGCCAACTATACAACTGGTCTTCTGTGGGAACTTTAGTAGTAGTGCATCGGTAAATAATATTGTTTCACTTTTAAATTGGCTACAAATAGACCGTAGAAAAGGCTATTTGTAGCTTTTATCAAAAGGCGATCGCGTTACCCACTTCTTCTCTTTCAGAGACGCTGACGCGAACAAGGAGTGTCAGTAATAGTACTTAGGCTCCGCTCAGTAACCATCGCCCCGTCGCCGTCAGGTGTTAGTAGTCAGTGATGCACTGAGTTTCGACACTTCGACAGGCGCAGCGCGGCAGTTGAGTTTCGACTTCGCTCAACTACCGCGATGCAAATTAGAGGGCTTTACCCTTGATTCGCTAGCTGTATCCTTTAAGGCAGGAATGAGCTTTCAGGGTAACTGAAACTTTTCCTTATAAATACTTGCTCAGCATTTGCTCTAATTGCTGCACACTAGCACGCGGAGAAGGACGTGGCAAAGGCATTTCAATCAAATCTTCTGACTTGGCGCTCTTGGCATCTTGGCGGTTCGATAGATAAAGTACTGGCACTTCATACTGATACGCTTGCAACCAGTCTTCACGAGTCGTAATATCTCGAACTTCAAGCTCAAAATTAAGATTTTGGATTTGTTCTAGCTTTTCTTGTAAACCTTCACACAAATGACATCCTGGTTTACTATATAAAATCAATCGCATTTTTTCTCTTTCTACAAGTCAAAGATATATCCAAAACAGGTGCAAACCGACAAGAATGCACCTATTTAGATTTTTAATGATGCCTCACATCAGTTCATCCGCATCAAGATTTAACAAATTCCAGCAGGTCGGCGTTGACCTGTTCCTTGCTCGTATCGCCCAGACTGTGCGCTCCGCCGGGATAAATCTTCAAAGTCGAGTTTTTGACGAGCTTCGCAGATAAAGGGGCAGAAGCACCAATCGGCACGATTTGATCATCATCACCATGAATAATCAACGTAGGTACATCAAACTTTTTCAAATCCTCGGTGAAATCTGTTTCTGAAAACGCCTTAATACAGTCATAGGTATTCTTATGACCAGCCATCATGCCCTGCATCCACCACGAATAGATTAGCCCTTGGGAGACTTTTGCACTAGGTCGATTGAATCCAAAGAACGGGCCACTGGCTACATCCAGGAAGAACTGCGAGCGATCAGCCAAAAATGCCGCACGAAATCCGTCAAAGACTTCAATGGGTAGCCCATCCGGATTCGACTCTGTCTTGAGCATAAGTGGCGGCACTGCACTCATTAGCACTGTCTTGGACACACGTTTGGTGCCGTGGCGGCCGATGAAGCGCGCCACTTCACCGCCGCCGGTAGAGTGTCCAATCATTACTGCATCTTTAATATCCAGCGCCTCGAAGAGTTCCGCTAGATCATCGGCGTAGGTATCCATATCATTGCCGTTCCAAGGTTGGCTCGACCGGCCATGACCGCGACGATCATGCGCGATGCAGCGGTAGCCGTGGGAGGCGAGAAAAAACATCTGCGATTCCCAAGCATCGGCGCTTAGTGGCCAGCCGTGGCTGAAGACAATAGGCTGTCCTGCACCCCAGTCTTTGTAATATATTTGCGTACCATCTTTAGTTGTAATTATGCTCATCTGACTTTTATAGTAAATTGTGAGAGTTTCCCAATCTATAATTTGGTTCCAGCCATAAAAATAACTGTATCCGTAATCGGTAACTGATCGATAAGTTGATGTATAGCTGATTTCAGCAGTCTTATTTTAATGACTTTTGCAAAGCGGTTGACCTGATTGCTTGCAAAGGTGACTTATCTATTTTTAAATTCTTCAATTTTGGTTTAACTTAGGACTTACGCACATCGAGTAACAATAAAAACAGCTAGAGCGATCGCATACACGATAAGATTTGAATAAAAACAGCATGGTTGGCAAATTAATTGTATTTGAAGGGGTAGAAGGCTGTGGCAAAACTAGCCAAATGCAACTTTGTGGTCAATGGTTAGAGAGTCTAGGTATCTCTGTAATCGCCACTCGTGAACCAGGGGGAACAGAGTTAGGGCTGCATCTGCGTCGCTTGTTGCTAGAAAAAACAGATAATCAACCAATTGCTGAGGTGACAGAATTACTGTTGTATGCTGCTGATAGGTCGCAACACATTGAACAAGAACTCAAGCCTAATTTAGCAGCAGGAAAATATATTTTATGCGATCGCTACACTGACTCTACTATTGCCTACCAAGGTTATGGGCGGGGCTTAGACATAAATCTAATCAACCAACTTAACTTCATCGCCACTGGTGGGTTAGCAAGTGACCTGACTATCTGGTTAGATGTCGATGTCGAGGTAGGACTAGCCCGTAAAAGAGGAAGCAAAACAGGCTTAGACCGCATCGAACAAGAGACAATTGCTTTTCATCAACGTGTTCAACAAGGATATGCAAAATTAGCCGCATCTTATCCATCTCGGATTGTGCGAGTAGACGGCAACTTGAATCAAGAAACTGTACAAAAAGTGATTCAGGAAATTTTGCGCGTACATCTGTAGCTTGTATTCTGTATCCTATCTTGAAAATACTTCAATGTAGATTGCCCCATGCCCACTTGCCCTGAGCGAAGCCGTTCGACGGAGTCGTTCCCGAAGGGTAGGGATGCCCCATGCCCTATGCCCCATGCCCATTTTCATACTTAACCTTGGCGTGAAGCACGAGGCTTAACTAACTTCCAAAGCGAGTAATATTCATCTTGGTAAACAATATTTGTCTGGGACTGATACTTGTTTGCTATTTGCCTACGCCAATTATCGGCAGGATTCAAGAGAAAAATATCACTGAATCCATCAGGAATCTGAGGAATGTTTTGATTTTGCATCAATTGAAATCGCACTTTTGGCTGTGTAAGATAACTCAAAGAAAAGACATTTCCAAAATTAATACCTACAGAATTAGTGATCAAAAGTGGTCGTTTTGATTGATTGATCATCTTTGCAACTTGTGGATTACCATAACTAACTCCCTTACTCCACCAAGTTTCTGCTTGATAACTGACTCTACAAGAAACTAATCCACAAATAACTATTAATAGCAGGATCATGTGCCAAATGCTTCGGCGTAATAAGTTGCCATTATACAGTTGTGTAGCTAGTAAATAAGCAACAGCTATTTGAATACCTAGATAAGATGGCATCAAATATGGTTCAGAATTTAAACGTATATCCCCAGAAATTATATCAGGCAATATTAAAGGTAAGGCTGGTATTATAATTAATGCCACAACAAACAACCAGATTTTGTAATTTGTTCTTAGGCAAAGAGAATAAACAGCATATCCCACCAAACTTACAAAAACTGGCGAAATTAAATATATCCAAAGATTGTCTAATTTTAAGCCTAAATCAAAAAAAATGCGGCTAACCTGCATCAGCCAAAATGGAATTAAAGGCGTTTGTGATACCTGCACTGCCTTGACATCTGCTGAAATTAAAAATTGAAAAAAATCAGCCGTCACAATTGTGATCCAAGGCATGAAGGCTAAAAACCCTACCACTGATGCTAACAAATAAGCTCTGACAGTCTCATTTAGTTGAAATTTTGCTGTTGTTAATATATAAATTCCATGAGCAAATGCGACAAATACAGTCCACAAAGATGTATAAAGACTCAATATTAAAGTTATTGCATAAATTCCCCAAAGAGCAAAGCGGTCTGGTAATTTTTGCTGTTGTTCTAACTCGTTTTGCTCTTTGAAGTCTATACAAACTGCTCGTAACAGTGCAGCACTGCATAAAATTATAGTGACGAACCAAAGAATATATTCTCGTGCTTCTTGGGCATAAATTATTTGCATAGGGGAAATTGACATCAGTGCGATCGCTACGGTAGGCATCGATAACGGCACATTGAATAATTCTCGACATAGCCAATAAGTAGCAGGAAAAACTAACAAACTAATCAAGGCAGACAAACTTCTAATTGCTGATACTGAACTACCAAAAGTTTTTACCCAAAATCTAGCTATCAAGTAATAAAGTGGCGGATGTTGCGAGTCTTCTTTTATCAAAGACATAATAGTATCATTGATGCCTGTTTTTAAATTAGGACTTTGAAATTTTTTAAAGTTATCTTGACTAATTACCTGACCATCAAATATTTCTCGTTTAACTTCATTGGCTGTATAACCATAAATTCTCAATGAGGTATAAATTTCATCGTGTGAGTAAACTTTGCTATCAAGATTAACAAAGCGAAACAATGTACCCATCATCAACAAAAAAATCATTAAAAATCGCAACCAACTCGGAACAAGAGTAAGATGCCGCATAACCTATTATAGGTAAAATTTAATACGTTTTAATTAAATAAAAATCTAAGTATTTATCTACTTTTTCTCACAACCTGGAGAATGCCACCTAGTAAAATCTTCTATATTAGACATAGTTAAAAAATCAATGGTTTTGAATTGGCGATCAATTGCTGGTAAGCTACATATTTTAGCTCCAATATTTAAATATGCCTGCAAAATATTAGGAATTTCTACATGACATGTATCCAAACTTTCTGAAGAAGTTTCTAGATAATATTGTAAGTTGGGATTAACTAAAATACTCGAATGCATCAAGTTATTTTGCTGGAAGTAGAGATAAGCACAAGTAGCTTCTTTGGCGCATTGAGTGAGTAAGGATGCACAACCAAAAAAATATTTCTTTTGACTCCAGATAAGATAATTTGCTAATCCTTCCCAAAGTAATAAAAGCGTCTGAATGTTGCGATATTCTTTAGCTATACATGCACGTCCAACTTCTACAGATGCTTGTAGTACAGAATCAGGAATTTCCTCTAAATTAAATATGTCAGCAGCATCAAAACCCAGCCCTTGCATAGCCATTGTATAAGTTTGCATCCGATAGGTTCCAATTGTTTGGCCAGTATGTTTGCAAATGAGCATTAAATGATCGCAGACAGCATCAAACTGATCTTGATCCATCTGGTTAAAGCTAGAAGTAGAAAATCCCAAGCCTAACTCTAGATTAAAAACTTCAAACCTTAAACGAAAAATTGAGTCTAATTCTTCTTCATTAGAGGCAAGTTGTAGGATGTATTTGTCAGTTTCAAGGACAGGAAAGTCTGTCAAAATAGAAGGAGGACTAAGTGGGTAATTGATGTTGCGGTAAGAAATTTCCATCTGTCTTCCAACTTTAAGATGTGCGAAGATATCCTACTAAGATTTACACGCTGCATGTAACGTGTGAAAACGTTATTTGTGCAGTTTTAGAGACCAGATTTACGGAAAGATGATTTAATATAAATCATGGTTTGGTAACATGTCGATTGATTACCGACAATTCCCGCAAAATCTTTCCCCAAAGCAGTAGTAATCGTTCTCCAGCCCCTAAAATAATCCTGAAAAGAAGAGAACTTTGGCATTTCCTGGTAAAAGAGATTTGCAGTTAGGGGTAAATAGGGGATGGTGTTCTTATTATGAGCTTGAATTATAGAAAAATCTGGCAATAAGATACAGAATTGACTCAATGCACATATCTATTTTTCTGTCAATTTTAGTCAGCGAAAACTAACAATTACCAACTTTATTAATCTCGATAAAAAACCACCGCCTTATACCAATTCACAATTCGCAATTCGCAATTGAAAAACCTAGATGTACCAAAGCTTTCAGAGTTTGGATCTGTATCAGATTTTTCGTGAAATGGTATTAGTATGTAGGTTGGGTTGACGTAAGGAAACCCAACGCCAAAAACCTCGATTTTGTTGGGTTTCACTGTGTTCAACCCAACCTACGCATCTGACCACTGACACGAAATCCTATCCCCTTTTAGGGGTGGGATGAGCTTAACCGTTTTTAATAACAAAACTAAGCTGTGACAGTTGCGATCGCCTGTTCAACGGCTTGCAATGCCATGTCCACTTCTTTTTCTGTAACAATCAGTGGCGGTACAAACCGGACGACTTTTGGCCCTGCTGGTACAAGCAATAAACCCTTATCTATCGCAGCTTTGACAATTTCAGGTGCAGTCAGAGCAATATCTGCTTGCAACTCCATCCCATTGATTAAACCCCAACCCCGAACTTCAGAAATGTAATTGGGATATTTGGCGGCGATCGCTTTTAGCCCAGATCGCAACTGTTCGCCCCGTGCTTCCACGTTCTGTAAAAGGTTTTCTCGTTCTAATGTTTGACAAACGCTCAAAGCAACTCCACAAACAAAGGGATTGCCGCCAAAAGTACTAGCGTGTTCCCCTGGTTGAAAGACATCGCAGAATTTTTTGCTCATCATCGCCCCAATGGGAATACCACCGCCTAAACCCTTAGCGCTGGTAAAAATATCTGGTTCAACACCAAGATGTTCATATCCCCATAACTTACCACTGCGTCCCATCCCCACTTGCACTTCATCGAAAATCAACAAAATACCAGTTTCGTCACAAATTTCTCGCAGTTTTTGGAAGTAGGCAACATCTCCAGGACGCACACCGCCTTCTCCTTGCAATGGCTCTATTAAAATTGCTGCTACGCGGTAATCACCTTCATCCAACTCGCTAATTGCTGCTTCTACAGCATTAATATCATTGTAAGGTACGTAGTGGAAACCTGGAACTAGGGGATCAAAGTATTTTTGATACTTCGGTTGGGCTGTAGCTGTAATTGTTGCCAAAGTCCGACCGTGGAAACTGGCATTAGCTGTGATGATTATAGGCTTTTCAATGTCTAGAACTGTGTGGGCGTATTTTCTTGCCAATTTAATAGCGGCTTCATTCGCTTCAGCACCGGAGTTACAAAAAAAGACGCGATCGGCACAGGAATTTTGAATCAGCCATTGGGCTAATTCACCTTGTTCGGGAATGTAGTACAAATTAGAAACGTGATGCAGCTTGCGGATTTGGCGTGTCACCGCTTCTACCATCGCTGGGTGGGCGTGTCCTAAAGTACAAGTAGCAATTCCCGCTACAAAGTCCAGGTATTCTCGACCCTGTGTATCCCAAACCCGGCATCCAGCACCTCGTTCTAAGGCTAAGGGAAAACGGGCATAAGTTGACATGACAGCTACATCAAAGCTATCAGCGTCAAAAGGGTTAGATGACACAAAGCCTGACTCTGGGGGGATGGTGGCTTGCTCAATTAGAGTTTCTATGCTCACTACCGCGCCTCCTGAAAAATTTTCATCGTATACTTACATACTAGTTTGCTAGAAATTTCTCAAAATTTCTTTTTATTTTTCTCGGTGCATAACTTTACTCTATAGATTAACGCTTAAATATCCTCAAACGAATGGCAATGGTGAGAAAAAACCTTGTATTCAACACTTGAGAAGAAATACAAACTCATTCAAAAAGAGTTAACAATCGGGACGATCGCCCTTGGCGGTGTTTTCCTAATTGGTACTTTATGGTATCGATTTGTAGAAAATTGGTCATGGGAAGACGCAGCCTACATGACTGTCATCACCTTAGCGACTGTAGGATATGGTGAGACCCATCCATTGGGTAGCCGAGGACGGTTGTTTACTATTGCTTTGATTTTATTAGGTGTAGTCAATATTGGTTACATTGTCAATAGATTTACAGAAGCAGTGATTCAAGGCTACTTTCAAGAAGGTATTCGACTACGGCAACAGAGGCGGTTAATGGAATCTCTATTAGAACATTACATTATCTGTGGATTTAGTCGGACTGGTCGTCAGATTGCCAAAGAGTTTTGGGCAGAAGGTGTACCTTTTGTAGTCATAGATTCTGAGGTGGAGTCTGTACAAAAAGCCCAAGGAGAAGGTTATATGGCATATCAAGGTGATGCCACTCTTGATGACACACTTTTAAGAGTTGGCATTGAACGAGCAATTTGTATTGTTGCCGCATTACCTTCGGATGCAGAAAATTTATATACAGTTTTATCAGCAAAAACTCTGAATCCGGCAATCCGGGCGATCGCTCGTGCCAGTACAGAAGAAGCTCTGCAAAAGTTACAGCGCGGCGGTGCAGATGCAGTAATTTCACCTTATATTACTGGTGGCAAAAGAATGGCTGCGGCTGCCCTCAGACCCCAAGTCATGGATTTTGTAGATGGGATTCTCACAGGTGCAGACCGTCAGTTATATATGGAAGAATTTTTACTTGACCCGGCTTTTTGTCCCTTTGTAGGTCAAACTTTGCAAAAAGCCAAACTGCGATCGCAAACCGGAGGATTGATTTTAGCTATTCGTCGCATTGACGGCAACTTGATTGGCGGCCCCACTGGTGAAACGGTTTTGATGCCAGGAGATACTTTAATTTGTATGGGTACAGCTGAACAACTGCGTAGTCTCAATCAAATTCTAGGACCAATTCGTTCTCAAAAATTGCGTAAACCTAAAAGTAGCTGACCAAATGTATCAATTTTAAACTTACAGGTATAGAAACGATGCGATCGCCTTTACAAAAAAATTCCCTGTATTATACACAGGGATATTATTACAAATTAGGTAAAAACTTAAAAATTAAGATTTAGGCAGTAGAGAAAGTGATTGATGTATTTTTACTCCTCAACTCCTAACTCTTTAAGAGACTTCCAGAAAATAAATTATCCAATTTTTTCAGATAATATTTTTCTTTCTCCACTTGCCCTCTTTCGGGTTCGCCAGTCCAACACCAGTCGCTCCTAGGGAGCCACTGCGTTGCGGGGGTTTCCCCCGAGTCCCGCAAGTGGCATGGAAACCACGGCAGTTCCTACAAGTCGCCGGCACTTTCTACAAGTCGTCGGCACTTACTACAAGTCGGGAAACCGCAAGGGCGGAGTGCCTTGGAAACCCGCAAGGGCGGACTGCCTCCCCATGACCGCGCTGACTTCTCTTTGTTGAAACAACTTTCTGCGGGCTGGCTCACCTGCCCCCTGCCTACACAGCGATGGGATATTTTTTTAGTTTGAAGTCCCTAACTACTAGCCTGCACAGGTTTTTGTTGAGAAACATTACCGGGTATAGGTTCGGTTTCAGTTTTGGTTCCTGGGTCTACAGCCGTTAATTCAATATGATTTAACAATGTAGTGACAAATGCAAACAGCAAAAAAGGCAGTGATAGCAAAACGACGAGACCTACCGTTGCTAAGGCATATACTGGTCGTCTTGCACCCATCAATGCCAAGGCTGAGGCCAAACTGATAGTGATTGTGATTAACCAAACAATTATTTGACCATAAATATCGCCAAAGGTCAGGGTGCAGACAAACTGATAGTTTTGATTATTACTCTTGTTCATTTGCCTCAAGTCTCTCCTTATAGGTTCTACGTTAAAGCCGTATGTGGCTTTCAGACAATTTCTAAATATTTTTGCAAGGTTTGTAATATCGCTTAATATTAGCCAGTTGATCTAGGTTTTTTAGCCAATTTGTGGCAAAACATTAAGATAGTTTGATTGAATCCCAACATCGTGTTATGAAACGCTGGGTTTCAATCAATTTAACTAACTAACTTAGTTTGATCCTTCTGCTGGAGGAGCAAGTGAAGCATCTGGAGCAATTTCTTCTGCGGGAATTGGTTCTTTCTCCTCAGCATGAGGTTGTGCGGCTGACACCGATTCAGGAGATGGAGGGTTTGGTGGAGTTACTTTTGGCAAGCTCTCGGTTAGAGATTCGGTTTCGCTAATAGCGATATCCTCTTCTATCGATTGTTCTGGTGTGGCAGTGGTTTCGTCGATAATCTCAACAGCAGGCTGCTCTGCTAATACAGAGGTAATATCTTCCGGTTTAGAAGTTGGTTGCTTTTGTACCTTGTCTTTCACACCACCGAAGGTGCTACTTAGACCCTTTTGCCATTGAGTCAGCCGTTCTGGAATGGACAACTTAGTTGCTTGCTGCTGAATACCAGTTTTCACCGTCTCAGAACTGGGTACTTGGGTTTGTTGTGCCTGTGGGGTCAATTGGCGACGTAATGAAAGAGTTTGCCAGCCAAACCAAACTAAAAGCGCCACACTAGCTACATGACCTAAAAGCAAACCTCCAGAAATGCGTGGTGCAAAAATCCATAATACTAAGGCGTAAAATAGCCCTACACCACTCCAAACAAAATCATTCTTGCGGTGGATTTCGGGAAAAAAGAAAGCTGCTATGTAAATGGCTAAACTACCAAGTCCGACCACAAAAGCTAGAACAAATGCCAGCATTTTTTGGTTACTCCTTAACTGCGTCTTTTTGATTAGGGGCTAGGGGCTAGGGGTTAGGGGTTAGAGGTTAGGGGCTAAGGGCTAAGGGTTAGAGACTGTTTTCAAACCCAAAATAGAACTTATAGTAGGTTGGGTTAAGCATAGCGCAACCCAACATTGACGTTGCTTTGTTGGGTTTCCTTACGTCAACCCAATTTACAGTTCGAGTTTGAAAACACGCCCTAGGTGTTAGGGTTTTACAAGAAGATTCTAGTCCCTAGTAGTCCACCAAATAAACTCTACGGGGTTATGGTCAGAAAATTAAGTTTTTTTCTTCTCCTGCCTCCCCTACTCTTTTTGCCTTCAACTGTTATTTTTTTTGGGTTAGTTGATTACTAGTCCCTAGCCCCTAGACCCTAGCCCCTAACCCCTAGTCCCTAATTCCCTTTGACTATTCCAATTTTGCAAATTTTGCCAGTTAATTGTTGATTTAGATACAAATTAAAATTAATTCCCCGTGTTAATTGTGGATTTTTGTCATTTATATTAACTCTTAAGGTCTTCTTTAGGAGAGAAGCGAAAATCTCGGACTACCCTAAAGATAAAAGGATCTGCAAGAGTTAGCCAAAACAATTTATGACACTACAAAGCTTTGGTGTGATTGGATTAGCCGTTATGGGTGAGAACATCGCTCTTAATGTTGAGCGTAATGGCTTCCCAATTGCAGTTTACAACCGCTCCCGCGAAAAAACGGACGCGTTTATGGCGCAGCGTGCGCCAGGAAGGAACGTCAAAGCCGCCTTTACTTTAGAAGAATTTGTCGCAGCATTGGAACGTCCCCGCAAAATCCTAGTAATGGTGCAAGCTGGTAAACCAGTAGATGCGGTGATTGCTCAACTCAAACCTTTGCTCAATGAAGGCGATATCATTATCGACGGTGGTAACTCTTGGTTTGAAGACACGGAACGACGCACTCAAGAATTAGAACCGACTGGACTTCGGTATCTTGGTATGGGTGTCAGTGGCGGTGAAGAAGGGGCGCTGAACGGCCCATCACTGATGCCTGGAGGTACACAAAGCTCTTACGAGTACTTGTCACCAATTTTCAACAAAATTGCTGCCCAAGTCGATGATGGCCCTTGTGTAACTTATATTGGCCCTGGTGGTTCTGGTCACTACGTCAAAATGGTACACAACGGCATTGAGTATGGCGATATGCAGCTAATAGCTGAAGCCTACGACTTGCTAAAGAATGTTGCTGGACTTGACCCTAAGCAGCTGCATGAAGTCTTCACCGAGTGGAACACCACCGATGAACTCAATTCGTTTTTGATTGAGATTACCTCAAATATCTTCCCCTACATTGACCCGGAAACAAAAAAACCTTTAGTCGATTTGATTGTTGACGCAGCAGGTCAAAAGGGAACCGGACGTTGGACTGTGCAAACTGCATTAGAGTTGGGAGTTTCCATTCCTACAATTACAGCCGCAGTGAATGCCCGGATTATATCTTCCATTAAAGAAGAACGGGTAGCAGCATCCAAGATTTTGACAGGCCCTAATAGCAAGTATGACGGGCAAACCAAGGACTTTATCAATAAAGTACGCGATGCTCTTTATTGCTCAAAAATCTGTTCTTACGCTCAAGGGATGGCACTGCTATCTACAGCTTCAAAAACATATAATTGGAATTTGGATCTGGGCGAAATGGCGCGGATTTGGAAAGGTGGCTGTATTATTCGTGCTGGCTTCTTGAATAAGATTAAGAAGGCTTTTACTGAAAATCCAGCATTACCTAACTTGCTTTTAGCGCCTGAATTTAAGCAAACAATTCTCGACAGACAAACAGCTTGGCGCGAAGTCATAGCGACAGCAGCAACACTGGGCATTCCAGTACCCGCATTTAGTGCATCTTTAGATTATTTTGATAGCTATCGCCGCGATCGCTTGCCCCAAAACCTCACTCAAGCCCAACGCGATTACTTTGGCGCACATACTTACCAGCGTCTTGACAAGTCTGGAACTTTCCACACCGAGTGGGTTCCCATTGACGAGGCTAAGAAAAAATAAACTCTCACGCCTCTAAATTTTCAGTCTATTTGTAGGTGACTCTAGATACTAGAGTCACTTTTTTTTCAAAATCACAATAAACACTGAGAATCTTAAAACAGTTTCCGTTTTCCTCTCGCCTCTTCTTATTCAATTAAAGCTGATTATTGTAGATTTAGAGAAAAAGGAAGTAAACCAATGGATACCATCACGACCTATCGAGAAATAGTCAAACAGGTAATATCATGTCCACGTAATTAGTTATAATTCCCGCATCTATGCAAAAAGCATGAAACCCTGTTTACCCCTGCTCCCTGCCCCCTGCCCCCCGCGGTCTTAATGACAATATTTAACCGGACACGATATAATTAGTGATTACGCCAAACTACGCCCATCTCACGGCAACATTCCCTTAGATGCCATATTTGACGAGATGCGCGATCGCTATTCTCTGATGCAGGTTGGTTGGAATAGAGGAAAGTGGGTGCGTGGCAACCTGATCTATGTAATTATCGATAATGATCAAGTAATCATTGAATACGATGGTATGGAATATGGAATTACTCAGGACTTAGTTAAAAAAGGTATCCCTGAGAGTGATATGGTGCTGGCTTTTCTACCGGATTCGCGGACTGTTTCCATCGCTTGAAAAAGTGAATACAAAGCATTATGAGGTTTATTTCATCTTTCAAGGCTTTTGATATTTCGCTTTCTCATTGATTTGGTATATTATTCTTCCCCATAAATTTAGCTTTTACTTCTTCTAACTCTGTATCTATCTTGCTTTTACTAGTAGGCTGAGATAGAGGATTTGATGGCTGAACTTTATTTGGTTGAGGTTTACCTCCGACTAGAAATTGGGTTTTTAATTCCTCTAATTCCAAATCAACTTGGCTAGGTGTCTTACTGACAACTGTAGGCGGCAAAGTGGGTGCTGGTTTAGCTGGTGTAGCAACTGCTGATGATTGTTGATTTAAGTCTTGCAAAACTTCTGCTATTGTTTGGTAGCGTCGCGCTGGAATACTTTCTAGCATCTTATGAAGAATAAGGCTCAAATTATTGCTGATAGGAGTTTTGAGATATTGCTGCCAGATCCAGCTATCGTTGTTGGTGTCATAGGAATCGAAAGGCGATCGCCCAGTTAATAGGTTAATACAAGTAGCACCCAAACTGTAAATATCGCTGGCAAAACTAGCTCTACCTCGAATTTGTTCAGGTGCAACATATTCTGGACTACCAATACTAGTTCCAGTTCTATTTGAAGCAGCACCTGCTGTAGACTTAGAAGCACCAAAATCTACCAAAACTAGTCTGTGTAAGGCTTTATGTTTACCGTAGGCATCGCTACCACGTAAAATAATATTTTCTGGCTTAATATCGCGGTGAATAACTTGGCGCTGATGGCAAAATTGCAGTACAGGCAATAACTCATTAAGTAACTGCCATATCTGCGTTTCATTGAAAGCCCCATTTTGGCCTAATTCCTGGGCTAAATTTGGCCCATCAATAAATTCTTGTACAAGATACTGTCGATCATCTTGAGTAAAATATGCTAGCAGTTCTGGAATTTGGGGATGACTGCCTAATTCATCTAATTGAACCGCTTCTTGATTAAATAACTCCACGGCTTTCTGCACTGTGTTAGTGCCTTGTGCTTGGGGATAAAATTGCTTGATTACACAGCGAGGTTTAGAAGGTTTATCCTCATCTACTGCTAAAAAAGTTCTGCCAAAACCACCTTGTCCTATGGGTTTGATAGCACGGTAGCGTTCCTTTAGGAGTAACTTATAACCACAAGTTAGGCAAAACTTGACATCATTGGGATTTTCTGGTTTTAGACAGCGGGGATTAAGGCAGTAGCTCATGGAAGGTGGCACTCTTACTTATCTTTATTGTGCCTTGTCCTCAGCAGAAACGAATTGATTTTTGCTAATTATCTAGCTTTGCGGTTTTAATCCAGTGATTCATTTCCACACGAAATTAAAATTATAAATGCAACTACTAGTAGTCTGGCAACCCAAAAAGGGATAAAGCAAGGGAGCAGGGAGCAGGGGGAGAAAGCGTTTGAGCCTTATTTACTTTTATTCACGGGTAACAGGGAACAGGGACTGTCTGTGACGGAGGGCTGTTACCCCCCCTATACGACTTTCCACCTATAGGTGGGGGACTCAGACCCATTGGTGGGGAGAGGGAACAAACGGACGAACTGTTGCCCATTGCCTGTTCCCTGTTCCCTCTCCCGAAGGGAGTTCACATAGTTTAATTTTATTTCACCGACTTACTTACTACAGCCAAGGAAAAGCTTATGTCGTTGATGGAATTGAGCCTTGATACAACAGATGAGGCTGTTGATTGGGTTTGTACGCTGCTGGCTGAAATTATTGATATCAATGATATTCAGATTACAAAATATATTGAACAAAGCCAACCTAAATTAGCTAAACAAGATTTAGCACACTCCCCTTGGACATTTACGATTCGCTTACACATTCCCTATGATCTGCATTCGCGGGTAACTATAGAAAAAATTGTTAATTTGCTGTCACCTTTGCATCGTACAGGATTAGCGACTACGATTCAAACAACTGTGATTGAGGCAAAATCAACAGGCACAGATATCCATAATCCTTTGATTCACCGCATTGGTAAACGATTTGTTGTGCTTGCTCCTGATACATCTTACCAATCTCAAACCACAGACGAAGTAATCTTGAGAATGCAAACCAGTCTGGCTTTTGGTAGTGGTTTACACCCAGCGACGATTCTCGCTCTTCAACTACTTGAACGTTACATTATTTCTACAATGAATGTTCTTGACCTGGGATCGGGTTCTGGTATTTTGAGTGTAGCGATCGCCAAACTAGGGGCAACGGTTTTAGCATTAGATAATGACGCTATTGCTGTACAAGCAACTCAAAATGCTGTAGTTCAAAATCAGGTAGAGCAACAAGTAAAAGTAATAGAAGGAAGTTTAGGAGTTGGCAGTGATTTGGGGCATTGGATGGGTGGAATTACAAGTAATCATGTATCCAAAATTGAAAGTCAGCCAACTTTTGACTTAATCGTGGCGAATATTTTCGCACGAGTGCATATCGCCCTTGCCAATGATTTTAAGCGATCGCTGCGTCCAGGTGGAATATTAATTACAGCTGGTTTTACCAGCGACCATGAGGAAAATGTGGTTACAGCTTTAACAGATGTAGGATTTGAGATGATCGATTGTGAACGAATCAATGAATGGGTTGCACTTGCTTATCGCCTCTGTTAACCCAAAAATAGCTTATATGCCATATTCTGGCTTTCATCCCAATAGCGATAGCCAAGGGTATCTAGAAATGCTTGCCATTCTTCCATTTCGTGGGGTGGTACTTGCATTCCTACAACAATGCGCCCATAATCTGCTCCATTATTACGATAGTGGAACATACTAATATTCCAGTTGGGACTCATAGAACCGACAAATTTCATCAACGCACCAGGACGTTCGGGAAACTCAAAACGGTAAAGTAACTCATTATGCGCTAAAACAGAGTGTCCTCCAACCATGTGACGCAGATGTAATTTTGTCAATTCATCATCTGTCAAATCAATAGTTTTAAAACCGCAACCCTCAAAAGTATCTACTATTTTGACTGCATCAGCCCGGTTTTGAATTTGCACACCCACAAAAATATGGGCTTCTTGTTGATCGGCAATGCGATAATTAAATTCAGTTAAATTGCGATCGCCGATACATTTGCAAAACTTACACAGGCTACCTCGTTCTTCCGGAATTGCCACTGCAAAAATAGCTTCACGGCGTTCACCAAACTCTGCTCGTTCTGCTACAAAGCGGAGGCGGTCAAAGTTCATGTTAGCACCGCAAGCAACAGCAATTAAGGTTTGTCCCTGGATTTTTTCCCGTTCTGAATAGACCTTAGCAGCTGCGATCGCTAATGCACCGGCAGGTTCTAAAATTGAGCGCGTATCTTCAAATACGTCTTTAATTGCAGCACAGGTAGCATCGGTATCTACCAAAATAATTTCGTCTACGTAATTTTGGCACAGACGAAAGGTTTCTTCGCCTACTTCCCGCACTGCTACCCCATCGGCAAATAAACCCACTTGAGGTAATCTTACTCGATGTCCAGCTTGCAGCGATTGATACATCGCATCGGCATCTACTGGTTCTACTCCAATAATCTTGATCTCTGGACGTAATCGTTTCACATACGCTGCAATCCCAGAAATTAATCCACCACCACCAATTGCGACAAAGATGGCATGAATAGGTTGCTGGTATTGCCGCAAAATTTCCATGCCAATAGTTCCCTGTCCAGCAATCACATCTGGATCATCAAAGGGATGAATAAAGGTTAATCCTTTTTCTTTTTCTAGTTCACGAGCGTAAGTATATGCATCATCGTAGGTATTGCCATGTAATACTACCTCTCCTCCTCGCGTTTTCACTGCATTCACTTTAACTTGGGGTGTCGTTACTGGCATCACAATAATTGCCCGTGTTCCCAATCGATTAGCAGCCAGAGCAACTCCTTGGGCATGGTTGCCAGCAGATGCAGCAATAACACCCACTGCCAAGACATCAGGTGGCAAGTTCACCATCTTGTTATAAGCACCACGTAACTTAAAAGAAAATACTGACTGCATATCTTCTCGCTTCAGTAGAAGCTGATTATTCAGTCTTGCAGAAAGATTCGGGGCATACTCTAGTGGTGTTTCCTGGGCAACATCATACACACGGGCAGTCAGGATTTGTACCAAGTAGTCACAATACATGGGATTAATGAGTTAGCAAATGCCAGATGGAGTAAGATTTTATCAGTTTCTTTGTGGCGATCGCTAAGAGTTGAGATTCGTGCAGTAATGACCAAAAGAGGCAAGGAGCAGAGGGAAGGAGGGATAGGATACCGAAGAGGCAGAGGGGCAGGGAGCAGGGGGAGCAAGCCTTTCTCTTCTGCGCGGAGCGAAGCGCAGCATGGGTAAGAAGCCTTGCCATTCCAGGGCGCTTAACTGGGGCAAGCAAGCTCCGTCCCAGCCTCTCCCTCTTGCTCCCTGCTCCCTGCTCCCTGCTTCTTTTGACCGCTATAATCTTTAGTGGAAGTTTACGTTAATATTTGTTGCTAATATCTGCAAATATTCAGATTTAAACCTTTGTCTAGATTTTTACCTAGCAATTCAATATAAAATCTAAAACTTAAAATCCTCAATCAACATGGCAGACCTAACTCCCAATTCTAGTTTTAGTTTGACGTTGCGCTTGCAGATTCCCAATCGTGTAGGGATGTTAGCGTCAGTAACCCAAGCGATCGCAACTAGCGGTGGTAATCTGGGTCAAATTGATTTAATTGAGCAAACCCGCCAAGAATCAATTCGTGATATTACTGTTGATGCTGCTAGCACTGAACACGCTGAAACCATTGTGCAAGCAGTGAAAGCGTTGTCAAACATTAAACTGCTGAGTGTCTACGATCGCACCTTTAATTTGCATCGTGGTGGCAAAATTAGCATTGCTAGCAGAATCCCCTTAAAAAGTGTTTCCGATTTAGCAATGGCATACACCCCAGGAGTTGGTAGGATTTGTACCGCGATCGCTCAAGATCCAGAAGAAGTTTACAACTTAACCATTAAACAAAACACCGTTGCCATTGTTACCGATGGCAGTGCCGTCTTAGGATTGGGTAATCTTGGCCCTGCTGCTGCTTTACCAGTTATGGAAGGTAAAGCAATGCTGTTTAAAGAATTTGCGGGGCTGGATGCTTTTCCTATTTGTCTTGCTACCCAAGATACAGATGAAATTGTCCGGACAGTAAAAAATCTCGCGCCAGTATTTGGAGGGGTGAATTTAGAAGATATTGCTGCGCCTCGTTGCTTTGAAATTGAACAAAAATTGCGGCAAGAATTAGATATACCCGTTTTTCATGATGACCAACACGGTACAGCAATTGTTACTTTAGCGGCCTTGTTTAACGCCTTGAAACTGGTACACAAGTCAATGGCAGAAATACGCATCATAATCAACGGTGCTGGGGCTGCTGGTGTGGCGATCGCTCGCTTACTCCGCAAAGCAGGAGCAGAAAAAATCTGGATGTGTGACTCTAAAGGTATTATCTCTAACAGTCGTACCGACCTCACAGAAGAGAAACGAGAATTTGCCGTCAAAGCTCAGGGTACTCTAGGAGGAGCGATGCAAGGAGCAGATGTTTTTATTGGTGTGAGCGCACCAGGAGTCTTGACACTAGAAATGGTGCAATCAATGGCTAAAGATCCAATTATTTTTGCTATGGCTAATCCCATTCCTGAAATTCAGCCAGAATTAGTCAGTAAAGATGTTGCTGTGATTGCTACTGGACGCAGTGATTACCCAAATCAAATTAACAACGTCCTGGCTTTTCCTGGGGTATTTCGTGGTGCTTTAGATTGTCGGGCGCAGACAATTACCACTACCATGTATTTAGAAGCTGCAAATGCGATCGCCTCTTTAGTTAAACCTTCGGACTTGAATCGAGAACACATTATTCCTTCGGTGTTTGATGAGCGCGTCGTCACCGCTGTTGCTGCGGCTGTGCAGCAAGCAGCGCGTCAAGAAGGTATTGCTCAAAGTTAAGACATTTACTACTAACCACAAACCTAGAAAAAAGTAAGTGGGTTTAGGCATTCGCTGTATACAGAGATGGAAAATTATGGCAGATCGCACCTTTCATGACCAACTGAGCTTGGAAGAACAAACCGAAAAACTCGGAAAAAAAGCAGTAGCACTAGGTTTAATTCCAAGTTTTGTAGTGCATTACTTTCCCGATACTTGGGTATTTTATGTCCCCAATGAAAATCAGTCAGAAGCGCTGACACCAGAAGAGGCATACTTTCGTTTAAAAAAATTAGTTGAACAATAGATTTTGGGATAACCAGTTTTTGAAGATAACGGCTAATTCACTGCAATTGTTGAGTAACAGTAGTTATGACGAAACCTACAATTTTAACTGTTGATGATGATCCAGAGGTGCTGCAAGCAATGTCACGAACTTGAGGCATCAGTACGGCGATCGCTTCCGCATTGTTCGAGCAGATTCAGGTATTACTGCTGTAGATGTACTAAGCTGATCGGCATCTAAATTTCTGAAGTGATCTAAGCCAGACAATGGTTTCAGTGCCTAAAATCCCCACTTTAAATGCTGAACAGCTTAATGCCAAAGAAATACTAATAATGATATTGACACAAAAGTTACAGGGGTGTACTAGAAGGCTGTTGCACAATATTATTAACAGTTTTTATTCCTACAAACTCTTCTCGACCTGTAATCAATCTAGAGCGACGATTACGAGTAATATAATTCCATCCCCACTGAATTGCTACTACTAATTTAGTGTCAAACTCGATTAAGAAGTAAATGTGAATTATTAGCCAAAAAGCCCAAGCAATGAAACCTTTGAGTTTAACTAAACCTAAATCTACAACAGCTAAATTTTGCCCAATCATGGCCAAAGTACCCATGTCGTTGTAACGAAATTGTGGCAAAGTATCACCTTTAAGCCTGCGTTGAATGAGTTTAGCTACATACTCTCCTTGTTGTTTGGCTACAGGCGCAACACCAGGTAAGGGTTTACCATTTTGATGAGAAAAGTTGCCTAAATCTCCCACAACAAAAATGTTTTTATAACCCTTGATAGACAAGTCTGGTTCTACAATCACACGTCCAGAGCGATCGCACTCTACACCTGTACTTTTTGCTAGGGCTTTCCCCATCGGCGAACCTTGAACACCTGCTGCCCACAAGATAGTTTTTGAGGTAATTTCTGTCAATTCATCGCCTTGCTTGAAAGTAACGGTGTTATTTTCAACATTTGTCACTCTGGTTTTAGTATGGACAGCTACACCCAACTTTTGCAAAGATTCTGCGGCTACTTTTGATAATTCTGGTGAAATGTGTGGGAGGATGCGATCGCCCCCTTGCAATAATAAAATTTTCGCTTCTGAGGTGTTAATGCTGCGGAAATCTTCTGTGAGAGTTTGGTATGCCAATTCCGCGATCGCACCTGCTAATTCTACACCGGTCGGACCACCTCCCACAATCACAAAAGTCAGCAAAGCACGACGTTTTTCAGGGTCAGTTTCTTTTTCAGCTGCTTCAAATGCCGAAAATATCTGGCGACGCATTTCTATGGCATCTTCAACAGTTTTCAAACCAGGAGCAAATTTTTTCCAGTTATCCTTACCAAAATAGGAATGATTAACACCTGTGGCGACAATTAATGTATCGTAAGGTACTACTTCATCACCCAAAATAACTTGTTGTGCCTTAGGATCAATATCATTTACTTCTCCCAATAACACTTTTGTATTCTTGCTTTTGCTGAATACAGATCGTAATGGTGCAGAAATATCAGCAGGTGATAGCGTACCTGTGGCAACTTGATATAAAAGCGGCTGAAATAGGTGAAAGTTACGTTTATCAATGAGAGTAACATTGACATTTGCTTTCTTGAGAGCTTTTGCTGTATACAGTCCACCAAAGCCACCACCAACGATCACAACCTGATGTGGTGCATTATTCTCAAGTGAGGCTACCATAAGACATATTTCCTTGTGTTAAGAAGTTGTAACTATTCTTAACAAAGATGTAACAGCATTATGATATGGTTTGCTGTTTGTTTAGAACAATTGAAAAATAATAAAAGTAGCCAAAGTTATTTATTGTCCCTCAGTTGTGGGTTGCCTTTAGCAAGAATTTAACTTTTAATTTTTAATTTTTAATTTTTAATTCCCCGAAGGGGTTGACGCGTCTACCGTTATACTATCGCTGGAGAGTGGTGGATAAAAAACATGGTGCGACTCGTTTTTACGGCAATTTTACTGGTGTTGTTAACAGCTTGTGGCAGTATTGGACTGTTACCGAATAGCCAGTTAGTGCAAAAAGCGATCGCGCTGAGGCTATCGCAAACTCAACAGCAGCTGAACCAAAAACTAGATCTCGATTTTCAAGGATTTGAAATCAAGCATCTCTCAATTACCCAAGAAAAGCCCCTGACGATTCAAAATTTACCAGCTTTTCGTGTCCGAGGAACCTACGATCTAATTGTCAAGCTACCGAAGAGACAGTTGACGCAACCGCAACAACCATTTGAAGTTTTCCTCCAAATTCAGCAAGAAGGCAAAACCTGGCGATTATTGCTTCCAGATCAGGATGGTAAAGCTACTGTACCTACTTGGCGTAGTTATCTGATCGAATAACTGACATGTGCAATTAGAAAAACCATCACAACTATCTCCGTATAACTGCTAAGGGTCGCCATGATTGAGGTGATAGCTGTTAATTCGTAATTCGTAATTCGTAATTAAGAAAGTCAAATTAAATTTGGGTTTCATTAGTTGTACATGTAGTCTTATTTTGGAGAATTGATACAAGATGTACATCAACTTTTTCATCAGTTCCATTGTAGGAATCGTAACAGTAGTACTAGTGGCTTTTGGTCTGCTGCAATGGTTGCATATACCGTCTGGCAACTTCCTCGACTGGGTAATTGGTGGTGCTAGCTTTTGGTGGTTGCTAGTAATTGTTACCGTCCCGTGGAATGTACATTTTCAGGCTAAAGAAGTTTTAGCAGAGGCTGCACAGTCTACTGAAAAGGGTATTCCTGTAGATGAGAAACAAGTCAAATATGTCACAGTTTTAGCAAAGCGATCGCTGTGGGTGGCTATTGCTTTACACTTGTTCTCTGCTGTTGGTCTTTATACCCTCGCCGCCATTGGTATTAGTGCTGTGGGATATATTAGTTCCGGTGCAGCTTTATTATTAACTATCCTACGTCCAGCTATTCGTGCTTACGAGTATTTATATGCGCGATTGACGATGATTCGCCAAGAATGGAAATATCCCCGCGAAGATATTGTTGAACTCCGCAATCGCTTTTATGACTTAGAGCAAAAAGTCCAACAAATAACAGAACAACTAGATCCAGAACAGCCCTACTCTTTACCTATCACTCAACAACGCTTTGCCGAAGAAACGCGCCAAGATCTAGCCCGAATTACTGCTAAGTTAGAAGAATTAAGGGCTACGAATCAAGCTGAACATGAACGTTTAGCCAGAGAAGCCAGAAATGCGATCGCCCAACTTTCTACCGATGGGCAATTTCTCGATCATGTCCGCGAGATTATTAGATTTTTTAAGACTGCATAAATGACAGCAGATTTCAAGTTGGGGAAGGATGTACTTCATTTACTTGCAAAATACTGTAAGAGGGGAAAAGGATGAAAAAACAATTTCCCCTTACCCCCTTTCCCTTTAACCTTCTTCCCTATGCCCCATGCCCCATAACTTATAACTATTTTTCCCCAAAACTTTGAATATGCAATATAATCCTTGGCTAATTCAGTTTAAATTAAGGACACAGATAAAATGTATCAAAAGATACTATATTTATATATGTAGGAGCAAAACATCCTACTTAATGATGTAGTTAAAAATTGTTAGTTTCGAGAAAATTTTCCTATAAACGAATAATATTAATATCCAACATAGATGACTAAGAGTAAAATTTAAACATTCTTGACAGAAACTTTAAAAAGTACCTAAAAAATAGTAGTGACTGAAACAGGTAAATCCAGATAAATGAATTGGGTTTATATGAGATATTGCTAAAGCCTCGATTACATTCAGGGCTAAATATAGGATTAGTATTTGATGTTTGAACAAAACTCAGTACATTTCAAAGAAAAGTTCTGCGCCCGGAAACCGATACGCACAGCACCAGTTCTCTCAAGTCGGTAAAGCCGCCCACGAGACTGGCTTAACTTTTCGCTTTATTCTCTGTTCCCTGTTCCTTACCTCCACGAATGATTCAGGAATTAAATTGGATTTCTATATCTGGCAATTAGATTGCCAAGTAGTTAATTCTTATATCTAAATAATCGGCTTTCTATAACTGCACTTGGATAGAGCGCAAACTAAATGGCACAAGGTTTTTTACAAATTGGCTTGACTCTATGTATCGTGATCGCAATCACTCCTATTTTAGGGAGATACATGGCGCGTGTTTTCCTGGAAGAAAGGACGCTCCTTGATCCTTTGATGAATCCTATAGAACGGAGCTTGTTCGTCCTTGCAGGTGTCCATAGGAAAGATGACATGACGGGTTGGCAGTATGTACGGGCAATACTGTACAGCAACCTGTTAATGGGTATTTTAGTATATTTACTGATCTATTTTCAGAGATTATTACCTTGGAATCCCAACGGCTTTGGTGCGCCTACCTGGGATACACTATTACATACCGTAGTTTCATTTGTGACAAACACTGACCAGCAACACTACACAGGCGAGACAACTTTAAGTTATTTTAGCCAAGTAGCCGCTTTAGGTTTTTTGATGTTCACTTCAGCTGCAACTGGTTTAGCTGTGGGAATTGCCTTTATTCGAGGATTAACAAGTAACAAACTGGGTAATTTTTACGTTGATCTCACTCGTGCCATCACTAGAATCTTACTACCGATTTCTGTAATTGGCGCGATCGCCTTAGTTTTATTAGGTGTACCACAAACCTTAAGCGAAACCTTGGTTGTGGAAACCTTAGAGGGAGGAACACAATATATTGCTAGAGGCCCAGTGGCATCCTTTGAGATGATCAAAATGTTGGGTGAAAACGGTGGTGGTTTTTTTGGTGTTAACTCTGCACATCCCTTTGAAAATCCCAATGGTGCTTCTAACTTAATAGAAATGATAGCCATGATTTCTATCCCAGCAGCCATGATTTATACCTACGGTATATTCGCCAAAAACATCAAACAAGCTTGGTTGCTTTTCTGGATGGTGTTTGTGGTTTTTGTCATTCTGGTTTGGGTTGCAGCTGGTGGAGAACAACAAGGAAATCCCTTAGTCAATCCCATATTCGGATCAGAACAACCCAACTTAGAAGGCAAAGAAGTGAGATTTGGCTGGGCGCAAACAGCACTCTGGGCAGTTATGACTACCGCTACTATGTGCGGTGCTGTCAACGGGATGCATGACTCTTTAATGCCATCAGGAACATTTTCCACTTTATCTAACTTGTTTATCCAGATGATTTGGGGAGGTCAAGGAACTGGGACAGCTTACCTATTCATCTATCTAATTCTCACTGTATTTCTTACAGGGTTGATGGTGGGACGCACCCCAGAATTTTTAGGGCGCAAAATTCAAAAGCGAGAAATCCTCCTCGCTAGCGTGGTGCTGCTGATTCACCCCATTGTGATTTTAATTCCCAGTGCGATCGCCTTAGCTTATCCTGTCTCTTTATCTGGAATTACTAATCCTGGCTTTCACGGTATTTCTCAAGTAGTTTATGAGTATGCTTCAGCAGGAGCAAATAATGGTTCTGGCTTAGAGGGATTAGCGAATAATACCCTTTGGTGGAATCTCAGTAGCTGTTTTAGTATTTTGGTAGGACGCTATATCCCCATTATTGCCATCCTACTCTTGGCAGATAGTATATCTGGCAAACCAACAATTTTAGAAATTCCTAGTACTTTAAAAACCGATTCTTTGCTGTTTACTACTATTACAGCTGGAGTCGTTCTCATTTTAGGGATGTTGACCTTCTTTCCCGTTTTAGCTTTAGGCCCAATCGCCGAAGGTTTTAAACTCGCCTCTGGCAGCTAATAAAAGGATGAAGCTCAAAAACTAGACTTGACAATTTATACTTTATCCTCCACACTTCAGCTTTCATTATGAATCCCGTTGCATCTACCTCTAAAGCTAGACTCCGTTCTCGTCCTGGCGATCGCCGCCAATCACGCAAAAAAGCTAAGATTAATACTAAAGGCATCTACCTCAGAGCTATTAGGGATGCTTTTATTAAACTCAATCCCAAGAATGCCATCAAAAATCCGGTGATGTTTTTGGTTTGGCTAGGAACACTCATTACCTTATCAGTAACGATTTATCCCAACTTATTTGGCCTAACCCAACAGAAAAACCCGCAACTTTTTAACGGCTTATTAACGGGGATTTTATTCTTTACTGTTTGGTTTGCTAATTTTGCCGAAGCTTTAGCGGAAGCGCGAGGTAAAGCTCAAGCCAATGCTTTGCGGTCAATTAAGTCAGAGACGATCGCCAAAAAACTGGCCTCAGATGGCACAATAACTGAAGTATCTTCGACTAACCTTCAACAAGGTGACAATATCTATGTAGTAGCGGGTGATATTATTCCTGCCGATGGGGAAGTAATCATGGGTGTTGCTTCAGTCGATGAATCGGCAATTACCGGAGAATCAGCACCAGTCTTAAAAGAATCAGGCTCAGATATTGCCAGTTCTGTAACTGGTGGTACACGAATTATCTCAGACGAGTTGATTATTCGCATCACCGCTGACCCAGGTAAAGGCTTTATTGACCGGATGATTGCCTTATTAGAAGGGAAAAAACGTAGGAAGACACCGAATGAAATTGCCTTGACGGTTTTACTAGCAGTTTTGAGCTTAGTATTTCTATTTGTTGTCGCAACTTTGCCTGTATTTGCCTACTATGTCAAAAGTCCTATCAGTGTACCAATTTTGATTGCTCTATTAGTAGCGCTGATTCCCACAACCATTAGCGGTTTACTCAGCGCCATCGGTATTGCCGGCATGGATAGAGTCGCCCAATTTAACGTCATTGCTACCTCTGGACGAGCAGTAGAAGCTTGTGGAGATGTCAATACCCTAATTCTCGACAAAACAGGTACAATTACTCTCGGCAACCGCTTGGCAGAAGATTTTATTCCAATTAACAATCACTCCATCGAAGAAGTTGCTTATATTGCTTTGGCAGCTAGCGTATTCGATGACACACCCGAAGGCAAATCAATTGTTCGATTGGCACAAAGATTAGGGGCGCGATTTGACTTTGATCCCAACCAATCAGAAGGAGTGGCATTTTCCTCCAAAACACGTATGAGTGGCACAAACTTGTACGGTGGACGGGAAGCCCGCAAGGGAGCAGTAGGAGCAATCAAGGATTTTGTGCGTTCTCGTAACGGAGATGATACTCCAGAACTGGATGCAGCTTATGAACAAGTTTCCCGACAAGGAGGAACACCCTTAGCAGTCTGTCTCGATAGCGAAATTTACGGTGTTATTTATCTCAAAGACGTAGTCAAACCTGGTATCCGCGAGCGTTTTGACCAGTTACGACGAATGGGAGTCCATACAGTTATGTTAACTGGAGACAACCGAATCACCGCTGCGGTGATTGCCAACGAAGCAGGAGTAGATGAGTTTATTGCTGAAGCCACACCAGAAGACAAAATTAGCGTTATTCAAGAAGAACAGGCAAAAGGCAAACTGGTTGCAATGACAGGAGACGGTACTAACGATGCTCCCGCACTAGTACAAGCAAATGTGAGTTTAGTCATGAATACAGGAACTCAAGCTGCCAAAGAAGCAGCCAATATGGTGGATTTAGACTCTGATCCTACAAAATTGATTGATATCGTTAGTATTGGCAAACAATTACTGATTACTCGTGGAGCATTAACTACATTTTCTATTACTAATGATATTGCTAAGTATTTTGCGATTATTCCAGTGATATTTACTGCTGTTAATTTGCAAAGCCTAAATATTATGAATTTAACCAGTGCTAATTCTGGTGTACTTTCGGCACTGATTTACAATGCTTTGATTATTCCTGTTTTAATTCCCTTAGCTTTGAAAGGAGTACAAATTAAACCTCTGAAAGCTAATCAACTGCTGCAACGTAATATCTTAATTTATGGATTAGGTGGAGCGATCGCACCGTTTATTGCTATTAAATTGATAGATATGCTAATTACCGCTGTGGGATTAGCTTAGATTATTAAATTTTCCCAAATAAGCTCATCGTCATTCATTTTTCCAGAATGATTCGCTTGTAGTCAGGACTTAAGTCCTACTTAAATGCTCATTAACTTAACTGCCATATTGGTAAACAAAAACTTATTCTTAAAGCAAGTAGAAAATTATTTATGTCTTTTATTCGTGAAACTCTTAGAGCAATTCGTATTACTCTTGTGCTTTGGTTGCTGACAGCAATCATTTATCCCCTCGCCATTCTAGTAATAGGTCAAGCTGCCTTTCCCTTTCAAGCTAACGGTAGCGTCATGGTAAATATCAACGCTAAACCGATTGGTTCAACTTTGATTGGTCAGAGTTTTACATCTGAACGATATTTTCATGGTCGTCCCAGTACAGTGAGATATAGCCAAGGCAAAAAAGCTAGACCAACTGGTATCTCTGGTGCTAGTAATCTCGCTCCCAGCAATCCAGAACTATTAAACCGAGTTATTGAACAAGCAAATAAATTTGAAGAAGAAAATATTCAACCCTCAGTAGATTTAATTTATACTTCTGGCTCTGGATTAGATCCACATATTTCCTTAAAAACAGCATGGCAACAATTAGAACGAGTTGCTAGCGCTCGTGGAGTCAAACAAGATGAAATAGTACCTTTAGTTAATAAGTATACTGACGGAAGATTTTTATGGATTTTTGGCGAGCCAGGAGTCAATGTTCTGCGGTTAAATTATGCCCTTGATTTACAAGATATTAATCGTCAACAAAATTAATAATATGGGGCTTTGGGCATGGGGGAGGCAGTGCGGTCTTGGGGAGCCACTGCCGTCATTGGGCATTGGGCATGAAGAATAATGATTCTATTTTCTATGCAGCTAATATCGTGTTCGGTAAAAGACTTATTATTAAAACCGCAGGGGTGCATACTTCGACTCCTTTCGACTGCGCTCAAGGCAAGACGCTCAGTAACCAGGGAGCAAGGAGCAGGGGGAAAGAGGGTTTCCTGGTTTTTGCACAGATGCGGGAATTATAACTAGTTACGCGGACATGATATAACACGACGAGGTAAACGCAAAACTTTTGTTGTTATGGCTCCAGGGATAGGTAAAATATACCAAATGTTGGAAGAAGCGATCTCTTTCAATAATTTGCAGGAACTTTTCTGCTAGTTAATCATAATGATATAGTCCAAGCGATCGCTCAAGTTGCAAAAAAGTACCACATTACTCAGATTGTAATTGGAGAAAGTCAGCGATCGCCCTGGCAAATCTTTTTCAAGGATTCGTCAAGTCAAAAATTGGTGCGCTTACTTAAAAATATTGATTTACATCTCATTGCTAGTGAAAAGATGATAACCCCATTTTCTTTTATAAAATGAGATTATGACATTATATAAATAAAAATTATCTCCAGACACTTAAAAAGTATCATGGAGAGATAATTATGCCTATTTTAAACTAAATAATCTCTCTGTTCTAGCCTAATCTAAGGTAGTTCAGACGAAGATTAATTGGCTTTTTGCAGCTTTTGTTTGCGGCGTTGGCGTAAGAACATACCACCCACAGCTAGCATCCCTAAAGTAACACTAGGTTCAGGTATGTCTTGAGGATCGGGGTTAAACTGACCAGTACCAAGGTGAAATGTATGGTTATCACTTTCAAATCCACCGCCTCCAACTTGGGAAAGCCTGATTTCATCAAAGTTGTCAGTCAAGCTGTCGGAGAAAAATTCAAAGAAGCCATTTTTTTGATCGCTCATGTTTATACCCACAACCGTAGCAATATCGTTCAACTGGTTGTAGTCCCATTTGCCAATTGTTACCCCTCCCTTGAGTAGTTCAAAAGTATTGCCAGTGCTTAAAGCACCTGCATCAAGACCAAAATAATTGAAGATTCCACCACCTCTGGCTTTGATGCTTACATAATTACCGTCAAAGACTGCTAAATAATTGCTATTATTTACTTCCCCACTAGCGCCAGCAGGAGCCCATTGATCATTAAAAATGCCTGTTCTTCCAGGGCTTGTAGCATAGCTACCTTGAGAAAAAGTGTATTCTACTTGGCTATTACCATTAAACGAATTTTGTATGTTATTGAAATCAATAGTTGTAAATTCGCTATTGTTGACATTTTCAGAGAACGCACCTTCATTTGTTACACCTGGTGTACGGTAAGCACCAGAAGTGTAATTCAAGCTAATAGCGTGGGCAGAACCAGTGTAAGCAAAAGGAGCGATCGCAGATGCAGAAAGAGCAGTAACACAAGCAAGTTTTTTGAGAAACATCTTTTTGAATTTCCGTAATTGGCTTTCTATAAATGATTCTGTAACTATTTTTTACTCAAAAACAGGATGTAACTACTAGATTTTTAGCAATACCTTTCAGACATAGTTTGGTATACTTTAAGCAGCTTTATGACTTTAAAATGGTATTATTACTTAAAAGATATACAAAAGCAATATTTATTTTGCAGAATAATTGTAAAATTCTTATCAAATCATGTTTTGTCTTTAAAAATAATGTATTTTAGTCAACAGCTAAATGAAAAATGCATGAACAATAAAGGCACTGGAAGACGAAAACTACTCAGAATTTGTTACTATTTGATACAGAGTCGATAAAGTCACAGGTTTATTTTTTGACACCAACAGTAGCATAAATTAAACTAACCATTGCAAGACACAAAAAAGTCTCTGTTTATGCACCCAGTTGGACAAACTACTGCTCCCATACGCGTTATCGGTTTAATCAGTGGCACATCTGTAGACGGTATAGATGCTGCATTGATAGAGATTTCTGGTACAGAGTTAGATCTGAAAATTGAACTGCTAGCAGGAAAAACATATTCTTATCCTGCTGAGTTGAAAGAAAAAATCTTGGCAGTTGGCGCTGGAGAAGCTATTTCAATGCCAGAATTGGCAGAATTAGATGATGCGATCGCTTGTACCTTTGCTCAAGCTGCCCAAAATATTCAACTCAATCACCAAAGCGCTAGTTTAATTGGTTCCCACGGTCAAACTGTCTACCACCGACCACCGAAGAAAGCAGGGGAAGCAGAGGAGCATACTTCGACTACGCTCAGTAACCAGAAAAGCAGAAAAGCAGAGGGGAAATTTAGCGCTGACTTGGGTTACAGTCTGCAACTTGGTCGCGGTGACTTAATTGCTCATCTTACGGGGATTACTACTGTGAGCAATTTTCGTGCTGCTGATATTGCAGTTGGTGGACATGGCGCACCTTTAGTGCCTAGAGTAGATGCTTTTTTACTCAGTCATCCTCAAGAGGGACGCTGTGTACAAAATTTGGGGGGAATCGGGAACGTGGCTTATATTCCCCCTCGTCGTGATGACTGGCTTGTTAAAATTCGCGGTTGGGATACTGGCCCAGCTAATAGTTTGTTGGATTTAGCAGTGCATCATTTAACTGCTGGTGCTAAAACCTATGATGAAAGCGGTGAATGGGCAGCCAGTGGCACTCCCTGTAATCCATTGGTAGAACAATGGCTCAGTCAAGATTACTTTCATTTACCACCGCCTAAGTCTACTGGTAGAGAATTATTTGGTGTGGCTTATCTGCATCAGTGTTTACAAGATGCCAAAGCATATCAACTCAGCCCAGCTGACATATTAGCAACGCTCACAGAACTTACAGTAGCTTCAATTGCTCACAGCTATCAAACTTTTTTACCGCAAATGCCGCAGCGGGTACTACTATGTGGGGGCGGTAGTCGCAACCTGTATTTACAACAAAGATTACAGTTATTATTACCATCCATACCAGTTTTGACTACAGATGAAGTCGGCTTGAATGCAGATTTCAAAGAAGCGATCGCCTTTGCAGTTTTAGCTTATTGGCGGCAATTGGGTCTTCCTGGAAATCTACCTGCTGCTACTGGCGCACCTCAAGAAATGCTTTTGGGAGAAATCCATCCAAGTTTTGTTAATTAATTTACACAGTACTTATATTACCGCCTGACATTTTGACATTTCAAATATATCTTTAAGTCTTGGCTGTACTCGATCAAGACAAGGAATCAAGAAGTGGCTCACACTTTTTTATTAGAACCAGGACGCTGGACAATACAGGGAAGTTGGCTAGAGCGTCATGGTATGCCAATCAACGTAAAGGGTATGACCTTGGTTGCTTGGAATCGAGATGACTGGTTTACTATGGCTACAAAGTTGATATTTCCAGGTAGCGATCGCTCTGAAATTTCGCTGCAATACAAAGGACGTTTGCATGAAGGAGCGCGTCAGTATACCTTTTTACTTCAGCATAATCTTTTGGGTCAGGTTGAAGGCGAAGGCTGGATTGGTTTAGATACCATTGTGCAGCGTTATTGGGTGCTGGGCGATCGTCAACGTCGTAGTGGCTTTGAAACCATGCATCGCATCTCAGATGATGTATATTATCTCAGTAGTGGCGTAATGGCAGGTCATTTATTAACTGATACAATCGAAGCCAGTCTAGAGCGTCAACCCCTACGGGGAATTAAAAATTAAAAATTAAGAACTCTCCGCAAAACTTTTTAGGAAGGGGCTTGTATCCTTATTTTTTTCAATCAAAAGAACTGAGGTTACAAGCGAATATGATCGCAAAAATGTTTATTTTGTGCTTAAAAAATTTCCTACTAAATAAAGAGAACCACATAAAATAACTAAATTATCTGTCAAATTAAAAGCTGATTCCAGTGCTGATAATAAATCTGGATATGGACTGCAAAAATTTAGTTCTGGACAAATATCGCTGGCTAACTTTGCTAATTCAATTGGATCAGCCGAACTATGATCTGGTACTGGTACTAAATATAATTGTTCATTTGACCGCAGTAAAACTTTAAAAATATCAGCATGTTCTTTAGTAGAAAGCATACCGATAATCCAAGTTAAGCTTTGAGGATTTAAGCTATCTACATAATTTCGCAACGCTTGGGCTGCGGCTGGATTATGAGCGCCATCAATTAATAATTTATGGTTTCTCCAATTAGTCCATTGCATTCGACCCGGCCATTTAGTTTTAGCCATACCACTGACAATGGCAACTTCGGGAATTTGCCAACCCTGTTTTTGAAGAACTTCTAAAGCAGCTAAAGCTAAAGCTGAATTAGTTAGCTGAATTTGTCCTTGTAGCGGTAGTGGGTATTTAATGAATTGTGAATTTTCAATGGTTTGATATTCTGCCCATCCTGATGCTATTAGACGAGCAGGTTGAGGTGTGATCATTGGACATTGTAATTCTTGAACGCGCGATCGCACAACTTTTTGGGCATCTGGTGGCAATGAACCAACTACAGTCATACATCCGGGTTTGAGAATACCTGCTTTTTCTCTAGCAATATCGGCAATAGTAGGGCCTAGTTGCTGCCAATGTTCAAGACTAATAGAAGTAATAATCGTCACTAAAGGATGGGAACAGACATTAGTAGCATCCAAGCGTCCTCCCAATCCAACTTCTATCACTGCTACATCAACTTGCTGTTGAGCAAAATATAACCAAGCTGCGGCAGTAATTACTTCAAATTGAGTTGGATACTCATCATCAAGACTAATCGCGGCTTGGACTTGTTGTAATATTTCGCTTAATTCTTCAGAGGAAATTGGCTGTTCATTGCAGCAGATACGTTCCGTCCAATCAACTAAATGAGGAGAAGTATAGCGCCCTGTACGATAACCAGCCTCAGTTAGCACCGAAGAAAGATAAGCACAAACAGAACCTTTGCCATTAGTACCAGCAACATGAATCACCGGAACTTGGTGATGAGGATTGCCAAGATTTGCTAACAATTTGACAATGCGTGAGAGTCCTAGATGGACACCGAAGCGTTGAAAGGGTTGTAGTAAAGAATTGATATCCACAGACAAAAAGGCAGGGACAAAAGGACAAGGGAGCAGGGGGAGACAAGGATACAAAGGGATGGGGAGACAAGGAGAGCAGCGCGGTAAGGCAGCGCGGTCTTGGAGGTTTCCCCCAGGAGCGACTGCCGCACCCCTTGTGGGTCTTGGGGTCTCCCCCTCCAGGTGACGCTCGCAAGCTCGCTATCGCTACGCTAACGGCAGTCCAACGCCAGTCGCCTGCGACGGGAAACCCGTCTTCAGCGCTGGCTCCTCTTTGTTGGAACAACTTTCTGCGGGCTGCCTCACCAAGTGGAGCGACTGCGGGAGGCATTTCTTTTCCCAATTCTCAAATTCTCCTTGTCCCCAATTCCTTTTCTTCCCTATACCCCATGCCCTATGCCCCATGCCCCATATTAATAAAACCGACTGCCTTTGTAAAAATAAACAGTCGGTTGAATATTGATTATTTTAACTATGATTTAGGCTTCTCTGTCCAAAAAGCCTTGAACTTGTCTTAAAGCAGCAGCGCCAATATTAAACACAGCCCAACCAGCAGCAATAGCAATTGGTGCTAAAACGACTGCTACACGAAAATCGATATCCATATCTAGAACCCCTCTGTTTTAGTAAAAATTAAAGTTTTGTCAACTACTCTCATTTTTATTTTTAGCTGAAGTGGGCAATTTTTCCAAATTTATGTGTAAAGAATGTTTAAAATATTGATCAATAGTTACTGGTCAACAACGAAGTCAGAAGGAAGACTTTTCCTGGCTTGGACAAAAAAACGAGGTCACAAGTCAAAAATATCTTTCCCTCTTCCTTAAAAGGCGAAGCCCTAGTCAAAAATCAGTAGTTATTCTCCTCTACCTTCATCTTGCTGAATTAAAGCCAATATCAGTACCCTTGCCAGCATGAACCAAGGCTAACTTTTGGTAGCGCTTAGCGTGTTCAATGAGTTCTGCGGCTTCGGGGTTTGTAACTTGGCGCACCACTCTGCCAGGAATGCCAACGACTAAAGATAAAGGAGGTACATTTTTAGTTACTACTGCACCAGCACCAATAATGCTACCAGTACCCACTCGTACTCCATCTAAAATGATCGCGCCAATGCCAATCAAACTACCACGTTCAATGTAAGCAGAATGTACTACAGCGCGATGCCCTACAGTAACGTGATCTTCTAAAATTGTTGGCGTACCAGGATCGCCATGTAGAATTGCTCCATCTTGAATGTTTGTACATTCACCAATGTCAATGCGTTCTACATCTCCCCTAATCACTGCTCCATACCAAATGCTGACTCCTGCTGCGATGTTGACTGAACCAATCACAACGGCGTTAGCTGCAACGAAGGCTGCTGGAGAAAAATCGACAGATGGCCAGTAAGAAGCGGTAGACACGATAGAATATGAATATGGTACCCAGGAACACTGGAAAAACTCCAACCTTTGAGGCTGGTTGCACAACCAGAATATCACGGTGTCAAGCCTCTACAATGAGGAAAAAACTAGTGAATATCGTTTCCGGTGCAACGGTGAGAAAATTCTCCAAAGTAACGGAGCCGAAGTGTAAAATATAACCCAATGGTGCTGGTAAAGACTAAACTATGTTTGTATGCACTTCATGATGAATCCAGGCTTGCAGTACCCCATATTTGGCCCCGAAATTCAGTGTCCCCACTGTCGTCAGACTATTCCGGCACTGACACTAACAGATACTTATCTATGTCCTCGTCATGGCGCATTTGAAGCTAATCCTAAAACGGGGGAATTGATTCATCTCCAGTCTGGCCGTCATTGGCGGAGGTGGAATAATGAATGGTATCGGCAACATACTCATCCCGATGGTATTCGCTTTGAAATTCATGAAGCACTAGATAAGTTATATACTCAGGGCTACCGAGCAACAAGAGTAATAATTGCTAGACGTTATCACGAATTGATGGGTGGCTATTTAGAGCGCAGCACGCCTTGGCGTTCTGGACAGCCAGAAGTAACATCTGCAAGGTTATATGGCTTACCTGTAGATTTTAGTCCTGATCCGTCAGAAGATCCCTGCTGGGAAGTGATTAATTTTGATTTGGAAAAAGAGCCGGGAGTTCCTGTGCGCTACCCTTATTTCAGATTGTTTGAGTAGATAGGTTAGGGGCTAGGTCTTAGTGCCTTAGTGTCTTAGTGGTTAAAAAATTGGGCTAGAGACTAGAGACTAGAAAGCCAACAAATTTTGGAGATGTTGGTTTATCCTATGGGAATACCAACATTAAGCTAGTAGTAAATTAAGCTTGCCGCGCTACTAATATTCCATACCCTAGTCTCTAGCCTCTAGTTCCTAGTTCCTTTTTTATGCATCACGCTTCTATTCGGACTGCGAATATTCATCGAGCGATCGCCTTTTATGAACAATTGGGGTTTACAGTTTGTGAACGCTTCACTACAGGCTACACCCTGGCTTGTTGGATGGAAGGACTAGGCGGCAGAATTGAACTAATCCAAATTCCCGAACCAAAACCAGCCCCAGATGCATTTGCAGATGAACATTACGTAGGATATTATCATCTCTCATTTGATGTAACTGAGATCACAGCAGATTTGCCCAGCTGGTTGACAAATGTGAAAGAACGTATGGAATTGGCATCAAAAAGTCAACCACAACAGTTACAACCACTACAAGTGCTTTTAGAACCAACACAGCAGCAGATAGGCGATCGCATCTGGGAAGTCGCTTTTATCGCTGATGCTGATGGTTTACCCTTGGAATTTATTCGATTGTTAGCCAAGCTTAATTAATTTAGTTTGTCTCTTTATATACTTTTATTAAAGTCATTTTTCTTTGGTAATGTCGCCGATGTTACAAAAATCTCAAAGTATTAAACTATTGTTATAAACTGCAAATAAATATATAGATTTGCATACATCTACTAAAATCATGGCTGTGTTTCCTGTTAGGTATCGATATCGTTTTTCGTTCTTACTATTGAGTCTTTGGATGATCGCGGTATTTTTCCTCAGTGATCAGCGTGTTTATAGTCAGTATGCAACCACATCTAGACGTGAAAATACACAAATAAAATTGGTTATAAATAATGTAAAACATTTGTCAATCACAGAAAAAGTTCATAAGACAGTGTTGGAAAATGGTTTAACTGTCTTAATAAAGGAGGTACGTACTGCGCCAGTCGTGAGTGTGCAGATGTGGTATAAAGTCGGCTCACGCAACGAAGAACCAGGAGTAAATGGCATTGCTCACCAGTTGGAACATTTGATGTTTAAAGGTACAAAAAACCGTCCAATTCAATTTGGACGATTGTTTAGTGCTTTAGGCAGCGATTCTAATGCCTTTACCAGCTATGACCAAACTGCATATTACGGCACTGTAGAAAAAGACAAGCTTAAAGCATTGTTGGTGCTAGAAGCAGATAGAATGCAAAATGCTTTGATTGATAATGAGCATCTAGCAAGTGAAAAGCGGGTAGTAATTTCTGAATTACAAGGTTACGAAAATAGCCCTGAATATCGTCTTAACCGCGCCGTGATGCGGTCGGTATTTCCCAATCATGTTTATGGTTTGCCTGTGGGGGGTACTAAAGCAGATGTGGAAAAATTTCAGGTTGAGCAGGTTCGGAAGTATTATCAAAATTTCTACAATCCTAATAATGTTGTTTTAGTAGTTGTCGGAGATTTATCGGCAAGAAAAACTCTTAACACAGTTAAAGATATTTTTGGCAAACTGCCAAACAGAGGTAGGGGAGCAGGGAGCAGGGGGCAGGGAGAAAGATTAAGATTAGTCACAGCAAATTCAAGACATTTTCTTAACTCCCCTCTGCACCCCGCGCCCTGCCCCTCTGCCTCTTGTTCCCCATGCCCTACTCCCATAATTTTGCGAGAACATGGAGCCGCAGCGTTATTACAAGTGGTGTATCCGCTACCGAATGTTAATCATCCAGATATACCAGCATTAGATGTAATGGATTACATCTTGACAGAGGGAAGAAATTCTTACTTGTATCAAGAATTAATAGAATCAGGTTTAGCAAATGAATTGACAGCTCATGTTGCCACCTTGCGAGAATCAAGTTGGTATGAGTTATTAGTGAAAACTGCTCCTGATCAAGATTTGACAAAAATTGAGGTAGTAGTAAATAATGCGATCGCTAATTTGGCTAAAAAAGGAGTCAAACCAGAAGAAGTAGAGCGAGCCAAAACACAATTAGAAGCTAGTATTATTTTGAATAACCGTGACATCACCAGTCAGGCGATGCAATTGGGTAACGATGAAACAACAGCTGGTGATTATCGCTATACAGACCGTTATTTAGCAGCTATTCGTCAAGTCACGGCGACAGATGTTGTGGATGTGTTAAACAAACATCTCAAAATAGAAGCTCGGACAGTAGGCTTTTTTGAACCAACTCTGAAACAAACAAAAGAGACAAAACAGATAGACGACGAACCGCAACCAGCACCGACTCAAGAACATTTATCTGACAAAACAACCATAGCTTCATCAGAGGTAGCGAAGTATCTACCAAGTGTGGATTTACCAACAGATACTGTTAAGCACTCAATACCACAGCAATTTACATTAGCGAATGGTCTTCAGGTATTGCTTTTACCAGATAAAAGTACTCCCACTATTACCCTAAACGGTAACATCAAAGCAGGTAAAGAATTTGACCCCCATGAGCAAGCCGGACTGGCATCTCTTGTGGCAGATAACTTGATAAGTGGCACTAAAACCAAGGATGCCTTAACTCTTGCTAGAGCATTGGAAGAACGCGGAGCGACTCTTAATTTTGAGGTTTCCCGCGAAGGGATGCGTATCCAGGGTAATAGTTTAGCAACAGACTTACCTGTTTTAATTCACACCTTAGCGGATGCTGTCAAAAATAGTACGTTTCCACAAAAAGAACTAGAATTGAGTCGCCAAAAAGCTTTAACAGCTCTCAAACTAGGATTAGATGACCCATTGGAAGTAGCCAGAAGAATATTTGTGCAATCGGTTTATCCGAAAAAACATCCCCTACACGCCTTTCCTACAGAACAAAGCCTACAGCAGATTAAGCGTGAAGATTTGATTACTTTTAAGGACAAACATTACCGCCCGGATACTACAGTACTTGTATTAGTAGGAGACTTTGATCTAGCTAAAGTGCGATCGCTTATGAAAACAGCGTTTGGTGACTGGAAAGTTAATGGTCAACCACCAAATTTAAAATATCCTACTGTATCAATGCCAAAAAGTGTAGTGCGCGTGAATCCAGTCTTACCGGGTAAATCCCAAGCGATTACTTATATGGGTTATACGGGGATTAATCGCCAAGATCCCCGGTTTTATGCAGCTTTAGTCTTGAATCAGATTTTGGGAGGTGATACCTTATCCAGTAGGCTAGGAGCAGAAGTACGCGATCGCCAAGGTTTAACCTACGGAATTTATAGCTACTTTCAAGCAGAAAAAAGCGCTGGCACATTTTGGATTGAAATGCAAACTAACCCAGAAGATGCGAATCAAGCGATCGCTAGTACCCGTCAAATATTACAGCAAATTCATCGCCAAGGTGTCACTTTACTAGATGTCAAAACAGCTAAGGATACTATCGTTAGCAGCTATAACGTCTCCCTAGCAAATCTAGAGGAATTAACAAATAGAATTTTAAAGAATCAGGTATATGGATTAGATGCAACAGAACTGAGTGATTTTTCTCAAAAAATCCAGAAAATCACCCTTGCCCAAGTCAACCAAGCTGCTCGTGAGTTACTCCATCCAGATAAAATTATAGTGGTAACGGCTGGACCAGCTGTTGTGGCAGACCAAAGTATTAGGTAGAAGATGAAAGCATTTATCCTTCAGTTTTTATTATTGCTGTGTATAAGTTTTATCGGTGTCACTCCTGCAATGGCAGCAAATTTATCTGGTGATTTGCTCAAACAACCAGCAACAAAAATCACAGTCAATTTAGGTAATACTGCCAACGAACTTAAGTTTGAACCAAATCACCTGGAATTAGAGGCTGGTAAACGTTATCAAATTCATCTGGCCAATCCTAGTCAATTGAAGCACTATTTTACTGCTAAAGATTTTGCCGATGGCATCTGGACACAAAAAGTTGAAGTTGGCAAAGTAGAAATCAAAGGAGCCATTCACGAACTAGAACTAAAGCCAGGCGGTGAGGCAGATTGGGTATTTGTACCACTGAAATCAGGAGATTATAGCTTACGCTGTTCAATAACAGGACATACAGAAGCAGGTATGACTGGAGAAATTTTGGTAAGCAATTAAATCAGTTACCAGTTACCAGGGGAGTGTCAATGTAAGCTAATCATCATTTAAATTGCACAATGTTCATGGTAGTAAAAGCTGCAAATCCTCTCCCCTGCTCCCTGCTCCCTGCCCCCCCTGCGGCCTCAATGTGCAAATTAAATGCTTAACAGTTTACTAAGGCTCTGACGTGATTTGCAGAGTCTTGTTGCAAGGCTAAAGTAGCGATCGCCTCAGCCTCAGTTACGCTCAATTGAGTTATCGCTTGTTTAAGTATCGGTATACTTTGAGGATTCACACTCAATTCATCTAGACCCAAACCTAGCAAAATTGGTGCTGCTAATGGGTCTGCTGCTAGTTCGCCACATAACCCTACCCAAATCCCCGCTGTATGGGCAGCTTGAACAGTTTGTTGTATCATCCGCAACACTGATGGGTGTAGAGCATCTACTAACGTTGCCACTCGCGGATTGGTGCGATCGCCTGCCATGACATATTGAGTCAGGTCATTCGTGCCAATACTAAAAAAGTCTACCTCAGCAGCTAGCTGATCGGCGATCGCTACAGCTGAAGGTATTTCTATCATGATGCCCACTTGTAGATTTTCATCAAAAGCAATCTTAGCTTGTCGCAGTTCGTTCTGCACATCATTTAGAATTGTCTTAGCCGCGCGTACTTCCATCACACTTGCAATCATCGGTAACATGATTTTAAGATTATGTCCCGCACTAGCTTTTAAAATTGCCCGCAATTGAGTTTTAAAGAGTTCTGGATGATCCAAACAAAAACGGATTCCTCGCCAACCTAAAAAAGGGTTAGCTTCTGGAACACCTATTTTGAAGTAGGGGAGTGGCTTATCACCACCGACATCTAAAGTCCGAATAATTAACGGGCGATGATTTAAAACTTGAGCGATCGCTTGATAAACTATAAATTGCTCATCTTCAGTAGGGGCGCTGGTTCTACCTAAATACAGAAATTCGGTACGGAGTAGTCCTACTCCCTCTGCACCGTTGGCAACAGCCACTTGCACATCATTGATGCTACCAACATTGGCGAAGATGTTGATTTGCCGACCATCACGAGTTATTGCTGGCTGATAGGCTTTAGCTTTTGCCTCTTTGAGTGCAGTTTGCCATGCCTCCCGCTTGGCTGCTAGGACATCAAGGATATCTGGTTTTGGTTCCACCCAAGCTTTACCAGTTTCGCCATCAAGTGCCATGAGTGTACCATCTTCTAGATGTAACACCTCTCCACCTACGCCCAAAACTGCGGGAATACCTAATGTCCTAGCAATAATAGCGCTGTGAGAAGTCGCACTGCCAGCAGTAGTACAAATGCCCAGCACCTTTGTCGGGTCTAAACCAGCAGCATCCGAAGGAGCCAAATCAGTTGCCACCAAAATCGCTGGTTCCAAAAGATGCAAATCGGCAGGAGCATTTCCTACTAATAATCGCAGCACTCGTTGTCCTACATCTGCAACATCATTAACTCGCTCTTGCAGATAAGCATCCTCTAATGTTTGGTAGGAAGCCGCTACTTCATTAATTACAGCTTGCCAAGCAGCCTCTGCATTCAGATGATGTTCTAAAATGCGCTGGTGAGCAGCTTCCAGTAACACTGGATCTTCTAAAACCAAGAGCTGGGCATCAAAAATGGCGGCTTCGGCATCACCAATTTGAATAGATGCTTGTGCGAATACCGCCTGAATTTCTAGGCAAGCTGTGTGTATCGCTGTTTGTAAACGTTGCCACTCTGCATCTGAATCATCTACGTGATATTGCGTAATATTAATAGCGGGTGGTTGATAATGAATAACAGGAGCGATCGCCACCCCTGGAGAAGCTGCAATCCCTAACAATTCACCGGAAGTTGTGGGACTAACTTCTTGGTTGACTGTTTGTGCAGGTGCAAAAGTGCTATCATCTTCACCAAAATTAGTAGCAAATAATGCTTGTAATGCCTCTAGTGTTTGCTCTGCATCCTTGCCTGTGGCAGTAATTACTATTTCATGTCCTTGACGTACACCTAAAATTGCCACTTGGTTAATGCTATCACCCCGAACAGCTGCTGTATTTCTAGTTACATTTCGTACTTGAATTTGAGATTGAAACCGAGCTGCTGTAGCGACAAACAAAGCCGCAGGACGAGCATGTAATCCTAGCCTATTGCTGACAGTCAGCCGAATTTCTACAGTTGGGTATTCTGCATGAGTTGGGGATTCACTATTAACAACTGACAACTGAGGATTATCAACACCTAATTGAGTAGCTTTCGCTGTCAATGCACCTCGTGCTTCCGCGATCACTTGCTGAATATTTTTACCTGCTGCGGCTGCAACTACAGCAGCAACTGCACCTTCTACTAAGGGTGCTTCACACAAATATACTTGCTCTCGCTGTGCTTGGGGGAGAAACTCTAGAGCCATTTCTGCACTCATTAAAGCACTTCCCAGATCCATTAAAACTAAAACTCCATCATCGCTCAAAACAGATGCGATCGCCTCGTAAACCCGGATAGGATCTGTTCCCAGTGGGTTATCTGAATCTTCAATACCTGCTGCAACAGCGATGGGAAAATCACCCTGAACCATTTGAGTTGCAAGTTCTCGCACCCCAAGCGCTAGTTGTTTACTGTGAGAGACAATTACAATTGTGACCACTGCAACACCATTAACCTTGTTGAGAGTCTTGTACTTAGATAGTTACCCTTTTTAGCCTTTCATACCGCCAAAATAGCACCTAATCTTGATTACAATTGCAACTGTCCAACAATTTTTTAGTTTTTCTAGCTAGAGATTCATCATAAGTTAAGGTATTTGAGGTTTCTCGCCGACCAGTCATAGTACTGAATGCTAAAAAATGTTTATTTTGCTACTAATACTAATTTACGTTCTATTGTAGTAGTTCAAGGTTGATGAGATTGCTTCCTTCCACTTTGTTCCAGTCGCAATGACGGAAAGAATACCATATTTGACTGCAACTTGGTATAAGTTATAAAAAATATATTTATTTTCATGAAAAACCCTTGAAAATAGGGATGCTGTCAGCATCTTTCTACATTTCAAGGGCAGTAAAAATTAGAAAAACGGTAGATACTACGAAGCTAGGGCTACTTCCACCATTTCCTGCAATTCACCTTTTTGGTAAAGTTCAATTAAGATGTCAGAACCGCCAATGAATTGACCATCAATATAAACTTGAGGAATTGTCGGCCAACTGGAATATTCTTTGATTCCCTGGCGAATTTCAGGATCTGCTAAAACATCAACTGTCTCAAAAGGAACTCCCAATGTGTTGAGGATCTGTACAACATTGTTGGAAAAGCCACATTGAGGCATTAACTTGTTTCCTTTCATGAAAACCATAATCTTGTTTTGTTGTAACAAGTTATCAATTTTCTCTTTAGTTTCTGGTGTCATGTTTTTTTGTTTCCTATTCTGAATTAAAGAGCGAGTAGGGATGAGTGAAGAGTTAAAAATTCATAACTCTTAACCTTAATTCTTAACTTTAGGAAGCGGCTGTTGCTTTCCAAGCTTCGGGAGTATATGTTTTTACAGCCAAGGCATGAATTGCTTCAGTTGACACAGCTTGCTGCAATGTACCATAAACTAGCTGGTGTTGTTGCACCAGTCCTTTGCCTGCAAACTGCGATGAAACTACTGTCACCTGATAGTGGTCACCGCCACCAGTCAAGTCCTGCACCTGAACTTGTGCGTCTGGCAGTCCCGCCTTGATCATTTCCTCAACCTGCTGCGGACTAATCATCGCAATTCCTGAAAAAACTTACTTTTCTATTATTAACAGATATAGAGCAGATACCTTTGCCAATTTCAGGTTTTAGCCAATCTAAGGATAAACCGCCTTTGAGGCGTATTTTGGCGATCGCCTAGCAAATCTGTGACCAATCATCCCAATTTTAGCACTGGTAGGCTAGTAGTTTGCCAAGATAACTCTGCGTAGTGGCAAGCAAGGGAGTTGGGGAATAACAGAAGCAGGAGGGGAGAGAAAAAGTACTGAAATAATAACCCTTTTTCCTTCTTTGCATACCCTGCATCTCCTGCTTTCGCTACTTGACCTACACGGCAACTTTTATTTGCTAAACCACCACAGAGAGTTGACTATTTTGGTTTTGCGGTTGGGATTGGGGTTGAAGAAGCACTACCTTGTCTAGGATAAGGTGTATCCACAAAACCCAGTTCAAATAGTTGTTGATAAGCTTTCTTACCTAAATCTCTAGTTGGGTTTTGACTCTTAATAATTTGAATTAACAATGGTACAGCTAATTCTGGCTGATTTTGCGCTCGATGTACCAGTGCTAGCTGATAAGTAGCTTCGTCTCGCTTTTGGGCGGTTTCTAACGCCTTTTTACGTTGAGAATCAGAAACTCTATTGTCAATTCCCGAAAAGCTGGCATTTAATTCTTGATAAAAATTAGATAATTGATTAAAAACTTGACGTGATTCCTGGAGTTTCTTGGCAGCTAAAGGATAATTTTGAGTAGAAACGGCTTGACTCGCCTCTTGCATCAGACGTTCCCCACTTTCAAGGCTCAATAGGCTATTATTTTGGGCTGTAGGACGTAAATTATTGGGGTTGTTGGGGTCAATTGGTTGTGATTGATTAGTAGTGCTTGGTAACTGAATCGTCTGAGCATTCACAGGTGATAGCAGGCTAAAAACTGCTATGACTGATAAGGAAGTAAAGCGAATTAAAGGAGCAGCAGCAGCAATGTTCATGAGGTAAATTAGTTCGACAAATATTATAGAAAAGCAATCGAAACTTCGGGTATCTTACCTCTGTTTTTGTCTTTAACAAAGCGAAGCTACACACTAAAGTTTCTCTGATTTAGACTAAAAATTGGTTTCACTGAGTTCCCATTGCCTCTGCATACTCAATTAAAATTGGCTCCTATGAACGATACCTACGGTGGACTGCCTCAACGCATTAATTCCTCTGATTTGCCAACCAGAGGTGTACCAGCAAGCAGCTTGGGAGTAGTTTTACAACGCGGTGGTGAGGAATTAATTTTAGAAAAAGCTTTAGACCGCTTCACCATCCGCCCCACTACTGACTTCCCTCGTCAACAATTATCTCAGGTTAGTTGGGGCATTTGGCAGCGAAGTATTCCCCAAGCCCAACTAGAATTATTTACGGTTGCACCTACCCAATTAGACTTAGCGATGTCTCAAGCGCGTGCAGACGAAAACGTGGCTTTTGCTAGTCATGTTTACACCCTCAAAAATCATCTAGGAACGTTCATTTACCTGAATGACCAAATCACTATTCAATTTATTTCTGAGGTAAATACTGCCGAAATTAACGCTATATCCAGCACATTCAGCTTAGTTCCCCAAAAACCAGTCTTGGGTATTCCTAACACTTTTGTGTTTTTAGTCAGCAAACAAGCAACAGAAAATCCCATCAAAATCACTAACCAGTTACAAGGACTCAAAGAGGTATTAGCGGCTGAACCTAATATCTTGGTGCAAAGTGAGACACATTATCAACCTCGTGATCCTCTTTATCCCCAGCAATGGTATCTCAACCACAACGGCGGTAATCAGTTAACAGTTGGTTCGCATATTTCTGTAGAGAAAGCTTGGGATATGACTCGTGGTGTGCGTTCTGTGGTTATTGCAGTAGTAGATGATTCTTTTGATTTGAACCATCCAGATTTTCAAGGTGCTGGAAAAATTGTTGCCCCCAGAGATTTAAAAGAAAATGACTTTTTACCGTTGCCTAGTGAAAAAGATCACAGTCATGGTACGGCTTGTGCAGGCATAGCTCTAGCAGAAGAAAATGGTACAGGAATTGTCGGGGTAGCTCCTGGTTGTGCTTTGATGCCAATTCGTAGCACTGGGTTTTTGGATGATGTCTCCATTGAGGAAATATTTAACTGGGCAATCAATAAGGGAGCAAGTGTGATCTCTTGCAGTTGGGGAGCTTCTGCGGTTTATTTTCCTTTGTCTTTGCGCCAAAAAGCTGCTATCAACCTCGCGGCAACAAAAGGACGCAATGGTAAAGGCTGTGTAATTATATTTGCTGCGGGTAATGCCAATCGTCCAGTTAACGGTACTATCTATGAACGCAATTGGCCAGAAAATATTTTAAAAGGTAATACAGATTGGTTAAGTGGTTTTGCAGTACATCCAGATGTAATGGCGATCGCTGCTTCTACTAGTTTAAATAAAAAAGCTGCTTACAGCAATTGGGGCGTTAATATCTCATTATGTGCGCCTAGTAACAATGCTTCTCCGGGGATGTCCTTTCAAGAAAAAGGTTTTATCTTTACTCAACCTGCGATCGCAACTTCTCTAAATGGATTAGGAATGTTCACTACCGATCAAGTAGGAACCGCAGGTTACGATCCTAGCAATTTTACCAGTAATTTCGGCGGCACTTCCAGTGCTACTCCTGTGGTCGCAGGGGTAGCAGCGCTAGTTTTATCGGCAAATCCAGATTTAACAGCACAACAAGTCAAACGGATTTTACAAGAAACGGCAGATAAAATTGTGGATTCTGATCCTGATCCTCAATTGGGTTTGCGCCAAGGTGCTTACGATGGCAATGGACATTCTCAATGGTTTGGTTATGGCAAAGTCAACGCTGCAAAGGCAGTGCAAACAGCACAGCAATTAAGGGGAGTGGAATTAGCAGCCAACCAACAAGTACAGATAAAAAATAACAGCCCAGTAGCAATTCCCGATAATAACAAACAGGGTATCAAAAGTGCGATCGCTGTTTCTCAAGCCAGTACTGTTAAGGATATTCAAGTCACAGTTAATATCACTCACGATTTTTTAGGTGATTTAGAAATTTATTTAATAGCTCCCAACAATCAGCAGATATTATTACAAAATCGTACCTTGGGACGGCGTATTGATTTGCAAACAACATATACCATGCGATCGCATCCAGTCCTCAAGCAGTTGTTATCTTTTTCAACTCAAGGACGCTGGCAATTGTGGATAATTGACTATGCACCACAAGATCTAGGGAAATTAAATAGTTGGGAATTAGTCATTAGTTTTTAACATCACTGGCAAAGTGACTTGAGTTTGGACTAATCTGCATTTAGCAGGAATGAAGAGAAGGCAAAAGAAAGTTACCCAGCTTTGTTAGAGGCTGAGTTAAGTGGAATCGTTAAAAAAGAAGCAGAAACTAAGCAGCAGTTAGATTAGCGTTCTTAAGTGATTCTTCGGTTTTAGGTTTTTTAGATGCGTGTTTTTTGACAGTGAGATAACGGGGACGTTGAGGTGGCTGATGCCCTTGGGCACGCCCAGGTGATAACCCTTGAGTTTTCGGGGGTTGAGCAGGAGTGCCAATAGTGGCTAAAATTAGAGGAAAGGCTTGTGCTACACGTCCTGGAGACAGTTTATCCTGAGTCGATTGCCAGGGCAAGGGGGAATCAATACAGGCAACTCTTGCGAACCAGAGTTGCCAAGTTAGCAGGGGCATCAAGTCACTCCATCGCTCTGCGGCCCGAGTAGAACTCAATTGAGGCTGTGTCCAATATAACCTCTGCTTGGCAAATCGATACCAATGCTCTAAAGCAAAGCGGCATAGGTATTTTTGCCAGAGATTCTCTAATGGAGGCATTGTCTGACCCAACCAAGCTAGCCATAAAGGTTGAAACTTCCGATTACGTCCTACTGGTTGGAGTACCTCGACGCGAATGATTTCCATTGCCCGGTTTGGGGACTGAAGGAAATGAAATCCACTCCAACGCATTACTTTCACTCGACCAACTTTCGGGTCTTCAACTTCCAGAGTTTCAGTTGCCTCTGGCCAAGTTTGGGGGTCATTGAGCTTAAACTTGTGACCATGTTTACATGGTGCGCCTCGTCCTTTATAAGTACCGGGTGTACCCCATACACATCGGTTAGATGCTAAACGCAATAATAGGTCTGCGTTAATCTCCTCCGTGGCTTGGACAAATTTGGCGTTGCCGTAGCCTCGGTCATAAGCTGCAAGTGGTCTAGTGCCTAACTCACGGGTGACAAGTTTTAGTTGGAATGCGGCTTTACTCGTTGGCGTTTCAAAGGTGGTTATCCGTTCATGTTTCAACGGTAATGCCCAACTCCCATCCGCCTCTGGTATCCACGCTAACGTACTGTAACTTTGTCCGATGCCTATGCTCCCCCCTCTATCCCCATGAAAAGTTCTTTCTTTTAGTGTCTTCGCTTCTGGTCTTGCCCAAAAGCTATGATCTCCTGCTAGAAATGGCTGTTCATCCGTCTCTACCTCCTGTACCAGTAGCTTCATCAGCAACATTTTCGGTGGACGACTATCATGTAGTGCTGCATAAATGCTCGACCATTGCCGTCGAAATACTGGGCTTTGTGACAAGCTTACAAATGATGGGATACTCGGACTTGTCAATACTGCATCCATCAATTCAAATACTGCATCTTTGGCCTTCCCCAAACTATCGTAGATACCTTGGCGGAATTTTTCTAGTTGTGTCAGGATCATCACGTCAATGATTTATTGATTACTTTCATTGACTTTACGGCAGTCAGTGTTACTGCTGACTGCTTTTCTCTAGCTTTTTAGTCCAAACTCCAGAAAGTGATGAGGTATCAAATTAGATCAAAAACAACTGACTACTGACCCGCGTAACGTGAATAAAATTAAGAATTAGTAACTTCTGCAAAGGCATGATGACTAATTTCTGATTCTTGATAACTTAATTGTTGCAACACTTTTGCTAAATCTTCTGTCAAGCGTTTGGCATTTTGTTTGACTTTACCATTCGTATAATCTGCGACATTGATTGCAGAACCAACTTGAATGTTCACATCTGTACCACAGTGAGCATAAGGATGACTGTAATTAATGCCAATAGGAAGAATTTTAACCCCTAATCCCGGATGACTCAATTCAGCACTCAAAGATAGGCGAGCAATTCCTGACTTCAAAGGATGAATTTTACCATCACGGAAAATATTACCTTCAGGAAAAATTACCAAGGCTTTTCCTTGCTGAAGTAATTCTACTCCATGTCGAAGAGTCCGAATAGATGGATGTTTAGAATCTACAGGAAACCCTCCCAAACGCCTGACAAACCAGCCTTGTAGACCTTGACACTCATCAATCGTTACCATAAACCGCAGGTCTTTTCTTGCTATGTAATCAACAGTAGTGTAGGGTACAAGTAATCCATCCCAACGCGCTCGATGAGTGGGAGCAAGAATTATCGGACTACCTACAGGAATATTTTTTTGTCCGGTAATTTTAATTTGTCGAAAGAAGAATGGTAAAAGAAGGTGACGACCTAATAGATATGCTAGAGGACTTAACCAAGGAGAGACCCGCGAGGTAGTATCAGCAACTTGATAATTTGCTTGAGTATAAGCTGGTTTTTCTTGGGAATTAGGAACAGAAGAGTAAAACTCTATCATGACGGTAGCTGCTGATTGTCCGGTAGAATACAACGAAACTCTAATACTTACACCGTAGATTTTCTTTTATGAGTTGTGTCTGTGCTACTGGACAGTTTTATCTTTGTCCGTTAGTTTTCTGATGTCGCTTAGTAGCAAACCAAGTTTGTAACTGTTGACGACAAGCTGATTCTAGAACGCCTCCGACAACACGGAGGCGGTGATTAGAAGCAGAACTATCAGGAATGTTGATAACAGTACGAATGGCTCCAGTTTTTGTATCGTCTACTCCATAGACAAGCATACCTAAACGTGCTTGGACAATAGCACCTGCACACATTGGACACGGTTCTAGAGTTACGTATAACGTATATTCATGCAACCGCCAACTGTCTAAAGTTTTAGTAGCTGACCTAATGGCAATAATTTCTGCGTGAGCTGTGGGGTCTTTGTCGCGTTCTTTTCTGTTTTCACCTTCTGCGATCAAATTCCCTCTCGAATCAGCGATCGCAGCGCCTACAGGTACTTCTCCTGCATCACCTGCGGCTTTTGCTAACTCTAGAGCATGGCTCATCCACTGTCGATGTATAAGATATTCTGGGTATTCAATCAATACCATTTGGGATTTGAGACTGTGAAAAATTAGCGCTGATTTGTAAACTTTCTTTTTCTCTCAGCGCTCTTTGCGTCTCTGTGGTTAAATAAATTGCTTTTAAACCACAAAGGCACAAAGACACAGAGATAAAGAGTAATGTATTGACTAAACACTTGGCTGAGATAAAAGAGAATCGAGTTGAGCTTTGGTATCTAGTTGATAAAGGTCATCACAACCGCCAATGTGTTGATTATTAATAAAAATTTGAGGTACTGTGCGTCTTCCATTAGCACGTTCTGCCATTGCGGCTCTAGCAGCCGTATCACCATCGATTTTATACTCTGTGAAATTTACACCCTTCCACCACAGCAATAGTTTGGCTCGGATGCAGTAAGGGCAAATTTGCCATGTGTAGATTTCAACATTAGCGTTGACGCGTTCTGGATGGCGACCAAAAAGGGGGTTGAGAAAGTCAAACATATTTTATTATCAGTTTTTGTGGATTATCTCTAGCCTAGATCATGAATCGAAAACGATGTTAAGACTACCAAAAACTAATCTTGATTGCTTATAGGAGTCGGTAGTTAGAAACTTACATAAATTAAATTACTCAATTTTTACATTCATTACGACTATCGGTTTTCTTCTTCCCGTGCTTCCCCTGCTCACTAAAGCGATTGATTATTTTTTTATTTGCAAGTCCCTTAGGAGCCACCGCAAAATGGTATTAGAGGTAACTTTTGTCAATTAATTCAGTTTAAATTCATCACTCTTAGCTCTTAACTCTTACAATAAGAATAGAATTTGTTGAGATTTGTATAGTTAGGGATTAGCTGTGATGGCTCCCGCCGTTTTAATTCAAAATCTGCAAAAGCATTATGGCACGGTGGTCGCCGTGAAGGATGTTTCCTTTCAAGTTGAACCAGGAGAAATCTTTGGTTTACTCGGCCCTAACGGTGCGGGAAAAACTACTACTCTGCGTGCTTTATGTACTCTCACCACACCGGATGCTGGCAAAATTGAAGTGTCTGGCATTTCTGTATTGGATAATCCTAAACTAGCCAGACAACGCTTAGGCTATGTAGCTCAGGAAGTGGCGATAGATAAGGTACTAACAGGACGAGAACTACTGCAATTGCAAGCAGCACTTTATCATCTGCCAAAAGCGATCGCCAAACAACGTGTTGACACGGTACTAAATTTACTCGGTTTGCAAGAATACGCCAATAAAAAGACTGGTAATTACTCTGGCGGTTTACGCAAACGCCTAGATTTAGCTGCGGGTTTACTCCATGCCCCAGATGTGCTGGTATTGGATGAGCCAACTGTAGGACTTGATATAGAAAGCCGTTTTGTAGTCTGGGATTTCCTGCGAAAACTACGAGAGTCCGGCACAACGGTAGTAATTACCAGCCATTATTTAGAAGAGATTGATGCCTTAGCCAACCGCGTGGCAATTATTGATCGCGGCGTTGTGATTGCAGTTGGCACACCTTCGCAATTAAAAGATCAAGTAGGAGGCGATCGCATCACTTTGCGAATCCGCGAGTTTTCTCCTAGTGAAGAAGCCGAAAAAGCCAAAGATCTCTTGCAAGCTTTACCGTTTGTGCAAGAAGTAATCATCAACAACGCTCAAGGTAACTCCCTCAACTTGGTGGTGACACCTCAAAATGATGCCTTGAGTACCATCCAGCAAGCGTTGAACGCTGCCAACTTACCCATTTTTGGCATCGCTCAATCCCGCCCTAGCCTGGATGATGTTTACCTCGCCGCTACAGGACGCACCTTAATGGATGCCGAATTGGCAGCAGTCGCCACCCGCGATTCCAAAGCCGAAAAGAAGCAAAATATGAGATGAAAAAGGAGCTAGAGGCTAGGGGCTAGGGACTAGACAATAAATTAGGGATAGAGAATAAAGTTTAAAAATCAACTTAATCTCTAGCCCCTAGCCCCTAATCCCTAGCCCATAGCCCCTAATCCCTAGTTTCTAATCCCAATCATTATGAGCGTTACTCCTAAATCTGATTTAAATTGGCAGCAATTAGCATCACCCCAAGTAGATGCTAATGTTGCACCCAATTTTTTTGGTGAATTAGTCCAAGAGACACTGGCTTTAACTCGGCGTTTGTTTATTCAATTGCAACGCCGTCCCTCGACATTAGTTGCGGGAATTATTCAGCCTGTGATGTGGTTGGTATTATTTGGGGCTTTATTCCAAAATGCGCCCAAAGGTTTATTTGGTAGTACAACAAACTACGGTCAGTTTTTAGCTGCTGGTGTAATTGTGTTTACAGCTTTTGCTGGGGCGCTAAATGCTGGTTTGCCAGTGATGTTTGACCGCGAATTTGGCTTTTTAAATCGTTTGCTAGTAGCTCCTTTAGCATCGAGGTTTTCAATTGTCTTTGCCTCGGCAATCTTTATTATTAGTCAAAGTTTGTTGCAAGCAGCTGTGATTGTCGCCGCCGCCGCATTTTTAGGGGCTGGGCTGCCGGATGTAACCGGGTTAGGTGCGATCGCTTTAATTGTCTTTCTCTTAGCTTTGGGTGTAACTGCTATCTCTTTGGGCTTGGCTTTTGCCCTACCTGGACATATTGAGCTAATTGCAGTAATTTTTGTCACTAATTTGCCGCTATTGTTTGCTAGTACTGCTTTGGCTCCTTTATCCTTCATGCCCCAGTGGTTACAAGTTGTGGCTACTCTCAATCCCCTTAGCTATGCAATTGAACCAATTCGCTATCTTTATCTTCATAGCAATTGGGGATTAAATAGTGTGGTGATGCAGGCTTTTTGGGGTGATGTTACCTTTGGCGGAGCATTGCTGGTATTATTGGGCTTTGCTGTTGTCGCCTTGCTAAGTATTCAACCCCAATTGCGACGCACTCTTGCTTAAAATAAAACAGAATAATTGTAGGTATAAAAAATGAAAAAACCATTTTTCGCATTTTCTAGGCTTGTTGTTGCAGGAATTGGCTTTGGTTCACTACTTATTGCTCAACCTAGCTTGGCTCAACTCAACCAAGTGGACACTTTTCCCGGTAGTAGTACAACAGACCAAAATACTGATCCCTTCTACAGCCCTTCAGGTAATTTAAATATGTTCGATGTGATTCATCGGGCTAACTTTGGCAATTTTAACTGGAATCCTGAACAACAAAATCAACAACTTAATTCAGCCGCAGAACAGTTTAAAGCCGAGCAAAACAGACGACTTCAAAACCAACAGCAGCAAGAAGGTCAGGTAGTTCCGAGTTTACCAGCAGTTACGCTTCCACAAGCTACACCTCAACCACAAAACTAAGTGAATATTAAATTAGTGAACAGTGAACAGTGAAAACTGATAACTGTTCACTGTTAAAAGCCTCACTCCAAAATCAAGTGAAGTGAGGCGGATATGAAACAATTCCTGAAGTTATACCAACTACATACCCAGTGCGGCTAATATATCGCTGGCGTGGGTGGTTGTGTTGACATTGGCATCAACATGAGTGATTTTGCCATTAGGGTCAATTACGTAAGTGACACGCTTGGCATAACCACCGCCATCGACATCGTAAGCTTTAATCATGGTTTTATCTTGATCAGCCAGTAGAGGAAAATTCAGATTATATTTTTGGGTGAATGCTTGATGGGAAACTTCATCATCGGCGCTGACTCCCAACACCACAACATCTTTACCTTGATAATTAGATTGGGCATCCCGGAAGCTACAAGCTTGTTTGGTGCAGCCTGGAGTGTCATCTTTGGGGTAAAAATACAAAACAACTGTCTTCCCAGCAAAATCAGATAAAGAGACGGTATTGCCGTTAGTATCTTTGACGGTAAATGCAGGTGCATCCGTACCAACTGCTAGAGGCATAATGAACCTTTCCTGTTTCAGATTATTGATGACTTTGAAATCTTACAATAATTCATAATCATTAAATGATTTAGCAAAAAAAACAGCATAAATACATATTAGAAAATATACAAAAACTTAAGTAGCTAGTTCTAAAATATACTCTTTAAAAATAATCTTTATTAAAAAACGTCTCAAGTACATGCCTAATATCGATTCCCCAAACCAGAAAATATTTTTCTATTCCCCTAGCACAGTCAAAAGAGCCGAACGATCGCTGTTTTGTTCTCCCTTTAATTTAAGATTGTTTCAAGCAATGCGTCATCAGAGTGTGTCATTGGGTGCGATCGCCTCAGAAAATGGTGTCAAGCATGGCTATACTAACCGCCCCTTGTCAGAATTAGCAGCTGATAACGATTTAAACTGGTTAATTCAAGTAGGTGTTCTCCGCCGAGAAGTTGATGGCCAAGGAATTACAGATAGTTTTCGCCTCACTCCTTTAGGTCATCAGTTAGTGGAACAACACCAAGAAAAAAATTGGTCTACTCCCTCATGGAGCGATCGCCTATATAATGCGATGATTCGTTGGTTTAGACTACCTTTTTAGAATCAAGCACCAAAGAGTTAGGATTGGGGAACCAAAGGGAACAATATTACTACGGAAGCATCAAACTCCTTGATGAAATCTTTACCAGAGGCGGCAGTCAGCCCACTTCTTCGAGAGTGGCAGGAATAGCCGTCCGTTGTCAGTAATCAGTAGTAAAAACAACTGACCACTGGCTACTGACACAAAATCCCAATTTTGAAAACCTGATACTGACTATGAAATCAATTATGGTAGTGGGAACAACATCCCACGCAGGGAAATCACTGATAACTACAGCTATTTGTCGAATCTTGTCACGGCGTGGTTGGCGGGTGGCTCCCTTTAAAGGTCAAAATATGGCTTTAAATGCTTATGTTACTGCTAATGGGGGAGAAATGGGCTATGCTCAGGCAGTACAAGCTTGGGCCGCAGGAGTCGTTCCTTGGGTAGAAATGAATCCAATTTTACTCAAACCCCAAGGAGACATGACCTCTCAAGTAATTATCAAAGGTAGGCCTGTAGGCAAAGTTAATGCCGCAGATTACTACGAGCAATATTTTGAGATGGGTTGGCGGACAATTGAAGAATCGCTACAGCATTTAAGTACAGAATTTGACTTGCTGGTTTGTGAAGGCGCTGGTAGTCCAGCAGAGATTAACCTCAAGCACCGCGACTTGACAAACATGCGAGTGGCAAAGTATTTAAATGCACCAACTATATTAGTAGTTGATATTGACAGGGGTGGCGCTTTTGCCCATGTAGTTGGCACTTTGGAGTTACTAGAACCAGACGAACGTCAACTGATTAAAGGCATTGTAATTAATAAGTTTCGAGGACAGCGATCGCTCTTGGAACCAGGCATAAAATGGCTAGAAGACCGTATTGGTATTCCTGTTGTAGGTGTAATCCCTTATTTCCAAGAAACATTCTCCGCAGAAGACTCCCTTGATTTATTGGAACGTAACTCACTCAAAACTCAAGCTGACCTGAATATCGCCGTCATCCGCTTACCGAGAATTGCTAACTTTACCGACTTTGATCCACTAGAATCAGAACCTACAGTTTCTGTGAAATATCTAAGTCCCAAGCAAGATTTAGGACACCCCGATGCAGTAATTATTCCAGGTACAAAAACCACAGTTGCTGATTTGTTATTACTACAAAGAAGTGGTATGGCCGAAGCAATACAAAATTATGCCGCCTCTGGTGGCACGGTTTTAGGTATTTGTGGCGGCTACCAAATGCTGGGACAAATGATCGCTGATCCAGAGGGAGTCGAGGGACAAGCAGGTAGATTTCAAGGATTGAATCTTTTACCAATTAGAACTGTGATTACAGGACAAAAAATTGCTCGTCAGCGCCAAGTTACCTCAAATTATCCACAGATGGGTTTGCCAGTCAATGGTTTTGAAATTCATCAAGGGCGATCGCGCGTAGAACAGCAAGGTGATAGCAAAGCTTTTCAATCCTTATTTGATGATGTTAACTTAGGCTTGGTGGATAGCTGTCAATCAGTTTGGGGTAGTTATTTGCACGGACTGTTTGATAATGGCCCTTGGCGACGCGCTTGGTTAAATCGCTTGCGTCAACAGCGGGGTTTAAAATCTTTGCCGACTGGTGTTGCTAACTATCGGGAACAGCGAGAGCAAATTTTAGACTCCCTCGCCACCGAAGTTGAAAACTATTTAGATTTAACACCCTTTTTGCCTTAGTAAAACATTTCATTAACTTCTAGCAAATTAAAGTTTGCATAAATCTGTATGCCTTTGCGCTGACTATGCATTTAACAACGCTACAATTTTACGCAAAGCTGTACTTAGCTAGGCAAATTATTTCATGAATGTTCGCGTCCGCTTTTTGCCAGATGATGTCACCGTTGATGCCAAAGTGGGAGAAGCCCTGTTAGAAGTAGCAGATCGAGCTGGAGTGTTTATTCCTACAGGCTGTCTCATGGGATCTTGTCATGCTTGTACTGTGGAACTTGAAGACGGTGATGTCATCCGCGCTTGCATAACAGCAGTACCACCCCAAAAAGAATTGACAATAAATCTTTTTAGTGATCCAACTTGGTAATTTTTCAATAGACACACTTTTGAGAATGGCGATCGCACCTTTGAGAAAAATCAATGCCCAAGAAAATCCGGGAGTTGAAGCAAATGCTTCGCCAAAGTGGTTTTACAGAACTCCCAGGCAAAGGAAGTCATACTAACGAGGAAGTCGAAGGGAAAAAACAGGATAAGTAATCTTAAATACCAGATGGTTATTCAATGGTCAGAAGAAGACAATTGCTTCTTGGTAGGCTTCCCAGATTTTCCCGGACAACGCTGGCGAACTCATGGGGATACTTACGAATTGGCAGTAACTAACGGCATTGAAGCTTTAGAATCTTTAATTATTGCTTATGAAGCTGCGGGCGATGCACTTCCAGAGCCAACAGTGTGTAACGCCGCATAGTTTCAGTTTTTTTATGTCTAATAGCTAAGATAGTTAAACAACTGCCTTAGCTATTAGATTTAACATTCAAAGCGTATTCTTTAAACCTTTCCAAATCAGCCATCAAAGTCGATTCCACCACCCGTCCTAAAAACAAGTTATCCATGAGTTTGCCCAGAAACCCAGGGATAGCATAAGAAATAGTCATTTTGACAATACTACTACCGTGGCGATCATAAAAGCGAATCGCTCCTTGATTCGGCAACCCATCAATCGATTCCCATTGAATAATTTGATTAGGAATAACTTTGAGGATGCGAGATTTCCAAGTAAAATCCCAACCGCCAGTACTAAGTTTCCAAAGAGAAATTTCTGGATTATCTGGTGGAATCTTCACTGAATCAATCCACTTCATCCAGCGGGGCATTTGCTCCAAGTCAGACCAGAGGCTCCATACTAACTCTATAGGAGCTTCTACTTCTACCTGCACACTATGCTCTAACCAGTCTGCCATTTTATTTTAGATTTGAGATTGTATGGATCAAAGATCGCATAAATACTACTGTTTAACATTCTCTAAGATGACTTTTGCTGCACGCCGTCCTGAAATTGTTGCTCCTTCCATGCTATCAATGTAGTCTTGCTGAGTATAACTACCTGCTAGAAAGAAATTAGGCAGTGGCGTTTTTTGGTTAGGACGGTATATATCCATTCCCGGTGCTTCCCGGTAGAGAGACTGAGCTAATTTCACCACGTTGTACCAAGTCATATTCAGTTCCCGCGACGAGGGAAACAGTTCATGCACTTGCTTAAGGACATGCTGGGCGATCGCTTCATTGCTTTGTTTAATAAATGGATCTCCTGGTGTCAATACCAGTTGCAACAAAGATCCTTGTCCTTGGCGATAAAAATCACTAGGGCTAGTCAAAGCCAGATCGGCAAAACAAGAGAAGTCCGCATCAGCTGTATATAGCAAATTATCTATTCCTACAGCCTGATTTAATTGTTTGCGTTTCTCTGCATCTTGCAGTTCTGTCACCCAACCATCAAATCTCAGCTGTACTGTGGCCACTGGAACTGCATCCAGCTTGTAAATATTGTCAAATTCTGACCACTTGCGCCATTCTTGCGGTAAAATGCGCTGTATTCCTGGGACATCACAGGCACAGACGTAAGCATCAGCAGTGATAATTTCTGTTGCATCACCTTTGGCCACTGCTAAACCAGTCACGCGCGTTTGCTCATCTGAATCTGTAAACTGAATTTCTCGCACTTGCCGACGGGTGTAAATTTTAGTGTCCCGTGCTTCCAAATATTCCAAGATGGGCTGATGTAAATATTCATTGGGGGAGCCTTCCAGCATCCGCAGTATGGAAGCTTCAGTTCTAACTGCAAATAACTGGAAGATTGTTAGCATACAACGGGCAGACATATTGTTGCAATCAATAAACCCTAAGGCATAAGCAATGGGGTTCCACATCCGTTTGATGCTACCTTCACTACCACCATGACTGCGGAACCAATCGGCAAAGCTAATTTTATCTAAATCGCGGATGGTTCTCATTGCGCCATTGAAGTCTACCAACCCTCGAACTATGGGGCTAGTACCCAAGGCGATCGCATTTTGGATTTTATCTTGTAAAGAAAGTTGAGAAGTAGTAAAAAATGCCTTTAAGCCGTTAAAAGGCGCTCCTGTGAAGAAGCGGAAATCTAAAGCACCAGTGCGCCCCCCTTTGTTGATAAAGGTGTGGGTATGTTCCTTAAGGCGTAAATTTGACAATGCCCCCACTTTATCCATCAAGTCAAACAGTTGGTAGTAGCACCCAAAAAATACGTGCAACCCCATTTCAACGTGGTTGCCATCTCCATCAATCCAACTGCCGACTTTACCACCTACAAATGGACGGGATTCAAAGATCTGAACTTCACAGCCAGCATCAGCTAAATCTACAGCGGTTGCTAGTCCAGCTAATCCCGCCCCCATAATTGCAACACGCATTCCGTCTTTCCTTTTCAGTTTCTTTACAGATTGTAACTGGGTTAGTGTCGGAATTTGCTACTGATTATCAAGTATACCAATATTGTAGGCAAATGTTCAAAAGTGGTATGTTTTATGGTAATAAATTTGCTTTTATATCTCCTTGCAATTCTGATGACTGAATAGGCTAATGACTAACAAATTTGTACTTTGATATACAAAGTTTAGTCAGTAAAGGTAGACTAAAAAAACATATTTTTAGTATTTCTTAGTTGCAAAAGCCATAATCTGAAATGCTGTACAAACACCTTCTTATCTATCTCCTTCTTTATTGTCATCTGATACAGGTAATCCTCTAATTAGTTCGCGAATTACATCAGTTGCAGGTCTACCTGTTTGCTGGCAGTATTTATCCAGTTTTTCTGCTTCCTGTGTTGCTAAATTCACAGTTATACGTTTTACGGCCCATTTTTTGTTAGTCATTATCATGCTATCTGCTGTATATCAACACCATCAAAAAACAATTAACTCAACATTAAGACGATAAGATTATCAGAGTTCGTGTCAAAAACACAAGTAATGAGACTGATACTAAAGATGCCTAATTTGTCAAATTGTTCATCATTTTTCCAGGAAATACAAGAAAGGGATTGCTGTTGTAATAGGAAAAATATTTAACTTTTGGTAATTAAAGATATCGACCTCCATATTGTGACTATATAAAGTCTGTTAATAAAATTCTCTAGAAATACAAAAATAGTCTTATCTTGTTCATCTTGTTCATCTAGCTAATATATGCAACTGAAAATTTTAGAAGATCATAAGTTGACAGTATGAGGTTAAAGTTTAGTGATTTGTTTTTGCATCTGTAATATTTACCGAGTGCATAAATGAGTAACAGCTTGTTTATGTAGATTGCAACAGGTATTTGTTTAATTTAGATCACTTTCATCTACTAGCATTGTGATCAAATGTGCTGCTACTAATCTTAGTAATCAAATTTCTATATTGATTGTTTTTGACATATTGTTATGAAAGATAAGATTGTTTTCTTTGAGAAACGCTATAAAATTTAAAATTCAAAGTAAATTTGTTGTTTTTTCAAGGTGATTCACTAAGAATTTTTCTAAGTAGTGTTTCTCTCATTTCTGAACAAAGATCTTACTTTGTCTAGAATTAGTAGACTAAAAATTAGCCAAAAATGATTTTCATAAGTCTCCTGTTATAGTTTTTTTAAGGAATCTTCGGTCTAAATTTTCCTGCGTAAAGCCATTATAGCCACGATTTACAGGCTTTAATTAATCTTTATCTAAAGACTAATTTTATGTAATATTTTTCTTTATAAGAAAAACATGAAGAATCAAGTTGTTTATCTAAAGTTTTTGTTAATATTGTTGAAAGACAAAAAGATAAATACTGAAAAAAGGTAATATATTACAGTTAGTTAAACAGCAATAAAGATCAATAGTTATTTGCCAGTTTTTTATGAGGTATTTTATTATTTTTAATTGGTTTAGTTTAACCAAAAATTATAAGTCAATTCTAGAAATATACTTACTTCATGAATTTTCAGTAAATTAATTGTGTTACAAAAGCAATGCATAGACATGAACAAAATTGTCTATGCAGATGGTGATAAGTAGGTCGATGTCAACACTGATCGGTTGGGATAGAGCAGGGTGCAGCACTTCAGCTTACTTCAACTATGGTTCCTGAACAAAGTCGAAGGACGCTCAGTACAAGTCGCTCAGTGACTAAGAGCAGGGGAAAAAGAGTTTGAGCCTTATTTACTTTTATTCACATAGTTTGATTTTATTTCACCGACTTACGTACTGAAAGACTACTTGGTTTGAGTAAAGTTTTATGCTAATTAAATTTGAGGCATGAGTTGGAGAGTACCAATACCTAAGTCTTTGGGTGAAAGCGATCGCGTTTCAAACAGAGCCATCATATCTCGTGGTTGGGGATTTCCCCGGGAAGCTCCCGTTAGTCCTTTAGCTATAATCAAGCCACAATATCCTTTGGTATTTTTACACCGCCGATTCCATTTTTTGCGGGCTTCTATATGAATTGGATCGTCATCTAAAAATTCGCCGAACAGAAACAACTCGTCATTTTGAGTTTGCAATAAACCGAGATCGTAGCGATCGCCGTCAAAAGGGTTAGCACCTGGATTAAAGCAAATTGCTTTGAGTCCGCCAGCTGCTTGAATATTTTCAATTACAGTTTTAGCCTTAGGACGAGAAGTTTGAATTAAAATTACCGGTAGTCCGTCACCTGCTTGTTTGATTTCACAAACTTGATGAGATGAAATTCCTTTACGCAAGGACTCCAGCATTTCCCAAGTGACTACTCCCAAACTAAGAAAAGAGTCTTCTGGTATCAAATCATCGCGCAAGGAACGGAATGTCAAAGAGACATCCTCCCCAAATTCTGGCTCTTGAATCCCAAAACCTGCCATTTCTTCTAATTCTGCTGCCAGTTGTGGCATTGTCGAGACAGTTACAGACACTGATTTAGTGACTTCATGTAATTCAGGAGAAGAAATGCGATAGCGGCGGCTCAGACTAGGGAATGCTTCTTTGTAAAGCTGGCGACGATGATCGCGGATAAAACGGCAAAGACTTTCTAAAGCGACAAAGACAACCAGCGCCTCTTCATCATACAAAACAGACCTTAGTCCCTCTAAAGGATGGATATTGCCAAAGGTTGGCTCAATTTCTGCTAAAGGTAAATCTGCTAAATCATTGGTTTCATCTTCATCCTCATCGGCATCATCCGCATGTTCAAAAGTCAAAAATAGGCAATCTTGTTTGAGAAAAGCTTCTTCTAAACGTTCTTGAGATTCGTCATCTTGTAAAACTGCTGCTCGAAACCGCTTGAGAGAATCTTCTGAGCGATAAAACAAAATTCCATGCTCCATCCCCAGCATTCCCATCACCGAAGCATAAAGTGTACTAACATCCCACTTATTGATCTCTATTGACAAGATTTGATGTTCTTCCAAAAATTCCCAAGGAGCAGCTTGCCAAATAGCGAATGCTTTATCTTGCAAGACTTGCGCGTATTGTGGAGGTAAATCGGGAATTTGGCTATCGAGAATTTCGGCAAATCCGCGAAACAGTTCATCAATTAAAGGTAGTTCTGGTGCGTAGTCAATAACGATGTCCAAATCTTGCAGCACGCCACGCAGATAAAATTGAATCTCCCGATCTTTGACTACAATTTTTTGGGGTCTAGCGGGTTTGGCTGGACTGTGGGGATGTTCCATTGCTCGCATTAAGGTACGAACAATTGCTTCTGGGCCTGTTTCTGGAGCTACCACGTCCATTCCCCGAACAATACCCTGCGAACCATCCACCCAAAGAATACATTCGCCCTTTGCCTCTAAATCTGAATGCAACGTTTGTGACGACGACATTGGACGGCGATCGCCCTCCCATACAGAAGGAATTTGAGTTAGTTTTTTCAACCGACGACTGGTAGAGCGATTAAAACTTGTCATAGAGTAAGTTAATCAAAAGAAGCTATTTGGAAATAGAGTTTTGGAAATGACTAGCCTTGGATGTAATCTTCTTGGCTGCATCTGAAGAGTAGTTGCGACTCAGGCTTCTACAAGGCCGGAACTCTAAGAATACCGAATCTCTAAATACACCGAGTTTCTCAATTCTAGAATAAAAACCTTGGCCTGCTTTGAAGCAAGTGTTTACAATTTGGCAATTAGCAACATCAATTATCGCTAGAATGGATGTAAAAACCCCAAGAATACTTATTAGCATTCAGCCTAGATCCGGTAATCGTTAGACAACTTAAGGAGTTTAAAAAGCAAATGACACAAGTAACTCAGTCTCAACAACGCGGCATTCAGTTGAGCGAAGCAGCTTTAGGTCAAGTAAAATTCCTCCGGGACAAGCAAGGTACAGACTTATGTTTACGGGTAGGAGTTAGACAAGGTGGCTGTTCGGGGATGTCTTACATGATGGACTTTGAAGATGCCAGCAAGATCACCCCTGAAGATGAAGTTTTTGACTATGATGGCTTCAAAATTGTGAGCGATCGCAAAAGCTTACTCTATCTCTATGGCTTAATGCTTGATTATAACGATGCTATGATTGGCGGCGGCTTCCAGTTCACTAATCCCAATGCGTCTCAAACCTGCGGTTGTGGTAAGTCATTTGGAGTGTAATATTGTCAGTTGTTGGTTGTCAGTTGTCAGTTGCTATTGACTCTTCGGGTACTTTTCTTTTGTCAAAGATGCTACACGAACATAGCGCTGTCTCAGCACTGATTACCGACTAGTGACTACATAATGTATTTTTTATGACTCAAACAATTGAATCCCTGTTTGATACAGGTTTAGAACGCTATAAAGCTGGTGAATCAGCGGATTCTCTAATCCCTGTATTTAAGGAAGTTTGCGATCGCGCTCCTAAAACTAGTTCAGCTTGGATTTGTTTAGCTTGGTTGTATTTGCTTGATGACAAATCCAACTTGGCTTATAAAGCTGCACAGAAAGCAGTCAAGTTAAGTCCTCAAGATCCACAAGCCAGAATTAATTTAGCTGTAGCTATGTTGGAAACAGGACAGAAAGGGTTGCGGCAACACATTGATTTTGTCAAACAGTTAATTTTTGTTAACCCAGAATGGCGAGATGAAATCGTCAATAGTATTGAAGACGGTTTAAGTAGAAAACCAGATTGGCAGAGTTTGGCAAAAGTCAAAAGCTGGCTATTTGAAGAGTAAGAATTAAATCAGTTACCAGTTATCACTGTTCACTGATTCAGTCGAGGACTTCAATCCAAAATAAATACATCAATGTTTACTGCGATGCACTGAGTTTCGACACTTCGACTTACTTCGACTGCGCCCTTCTCCTGTCAAAGACGCTGCGCGTTAAGCCTAGCTATGCCGCAGGCTTTACGGCTACTTCGACTATGGTTCCTGAGCGACTTGCCTTGAGCGCAGTCGAAAGGAGTCGAAGGACGCTCAGCACAAGAAGTCAGTGCATCGCTTGCCGCGAAGCCGAGATTCCACTACCGCTTGTTGAAGTGTTCACTGTTAAACGCTAGGGTCTAGATACCAACAATTTATCTAATCAAAAAAGTCCCTAGCCCTTTTAACTCCCTAAACCCTAATTCCTAGTCTCTAGTCTCTAGTTCCTAATCCCTTATGAAAGATAAATTATTAAATTGGCTGAACTTAATTTTAGTCGCTGATGTATTCTTGGTTTTGTTAGGATTTGGCTGGTTAGTAGTTGCTGCGATCGGAGATGCTGCGGGAGTTAACTTGGGTCTAGATTTATGGCATCAACTGTGGCAACCTCTATTTAACCCTGCCATTGGCATTTTGATGGGGGGTGCTATTCTCAGTGGTCTTGTAAGTTGGGTTTCAAAAAAATTCCTGACTGATTAGATTAGTTATTCTTCGTCAGTAGTCAGCCTAAAAGTAGTAAAAACTGACTACTGTTAAAAAAATATTATTGAAGAATTTGTCTTAACGCTGGTTGTAAATTAGGATATTGATATTCAAAGCCACTTTCTAAGGTGCGTTTGGGAAGTACTTGCTGACCTTCTAAAACTACCATCGCTCCATCTCCCAACAAAGCTTCAAGGGCAAAAGCAGGTACGGGCAACCACGAGGGGCGATGTATCACTTGTCCTAGTGTTTGGCAAAAATCTGTCATGTGGACAGGGTTAGGTGCAGTGGCATTATATACACCTTCAGTTTCTGGTTTTGTTAAAGCTTGCAAAATCAAGCTTACTAAATCGTCAACGTGAATCCAAGAAAACCACTGCCTACCACTGCCAATTGGGCCACCGGCAAAGAGTTTAAAAGGCATAATCATTTTACCCAAAGCACCACCCTGTCCCAAAACAATACCGAAGCGCAGAATTACTAAGCGTACACCAGCATCTTTGACTTTTCTAGCTTCTGCTTCCCAAACTTGACAAACTTGAGCGAGAAAGTCGCTACCAGAGGAACTGCTTTCATCAAAAGTCGCAGTTTCACTAGTACCGTAGTAGCCAATGGCTGAAGCGTTAACCAACACAGTCGGCTGAGGATTGGCATTAGCTATTGCTTCAACTATTTTCTGCGTACCTAATTGACGGCTATTAAGGATTTTTTGTTTATGTTCTGGTGTCCACCGTTCCTCTGCGATCGGTTCTCCTGCTAAATTTACTACACTATCACAACCAGCGATGGCATCTTGCCAAGAACCAGATACAGTTGGTGTATAGGCAACTATTTCTACATTAGAGAAAGCTTCAGATGGAAAAACCTTTTGAGCATAAGTGGTGTTACGCGTTAACACTAGTACTCTATTACCCTCTTTGTGGAGCCGTGCTACCAAACGACTACCTACAAATCCTGTTGCTCCAGTAACTGCTATTTTCATAATGCACCTCCACCAATCCCTTATTTTAAGGTTTTTTATCAATTTTTTAACCAGCGTTGCTTCTTTATTTGGTATCGGTTATTGAGAAACTCTGGCCAATCTCTTTAATAAATCTGCCAATGACTTGCCGTTTAGATGCTTCGGTATTATAGGATGGACGGAGTGTTTTAAGGGGTGGGGCTATTATGGCTCGCTATACCTGTTCGTTTATTGTTTCTATTACTATTGACGATCTTCATCCATTACTTGTAGATCTTTTACAAGAATGTGATTTGGAGATTCAATACTACACAACCGATTACATTATGGCTCGTGAGATTCCTGGTAATGTTTCTTTCTCTAAGCTGGTTAAAGCGGAAGTACTGATTGATAAATCAACAGCTACTGAAACAGAAACCAGAATGAGTATTGTAATTAAAAACGAGGAACTACCACTCCAAGTTGATAATCACTGTCGGCAAATGTTTGAATTTATCAAGCAGACGATTGAAGAAAGTCGTCATTGGCATTTGATTGAAAGTCTGGCTGGGTAATAGTGATTTATGCCTGTAGTCACAGTATTGACTGTGGCTAGCTAAATTTACGGAAAACTCTATTACTCCCACGAATTACGCAAAATTATGAAAAAACTAACTACAAAAGACACGTAGACGCGCCAGCAGCTATTCTTACGATTTCTCCATAAGGAGTACCCGCACGGTAAGACACGAAGTAAAAAGGGTTTCACAGAGTTATTGTGTGACTACTAATTCCTTGTCCTAGCCGTAATTGATAATTAAATTTGGTATTTTTTTCAATCTTCTATATCCTCATCTTCGGTCATACCGGGGTTGATGAGGGTAATATCGTATTCGCTAGAATCCGTCTGTCCTGATCGCTGAGTATTTTTTAATAGATAATAAATGGCACGTACCTGAGGACCAAAAACAATTTCGTCTTCATTTTTCAAATCGTGGGCTGATATCTTGCGCCCATTAATCATCATACCGTTAGCACTAGGCTTGTTTTTAGCGTCACCATCTACAATTCGGTAATAATAGCTTTGATTATTATGTTTGTGTGGCAATCTGACTAATGTAGCATGGCGACGGGAGACAAATTGAGATACCAAACGGATGTTACACTCACGGTCTCTACCGATAGAGTAGACGGGGTTTTCCAAAGGAAATTCTTTACGACCTTGATCGTCTTCAAGAATTAATAGATGGCTTTCATTGCTTTCTAATACCATTGATACGTCTTTGCTAGAATCGGTAAAAGTTTGATTAACTAGGATTTTTTTAGTATGGTTTCCTGCCATTCTCACGTACTACAGTCTTTGGTATTGATTTTGGTGAATTAAATATTGCATTATTTACTGACAAGAGTAGAACATTATTGTTCTACTCTGTAATGCTGTTGCTCTAGAACGAGTCTCAACAGGCTTTATGAGATGCATAACACCTAACTCTCGATTTAGTTTAACCTGAGATGGGAAAAACCAACATTTGATTTGTAATATTCTCTCAAAGGTTCTTACAGACGATGAGCTAGCCGCCTTAATAAAACTGAATTGGTGACTACACTAACTGAGCTAAAAGCCATTAATGCAGCAGCACCAGATGGACTAAGAACAAAACCCAAGTTTGGTAATAAAACACCTGCTGCTAGAGGAATACCGATTGTGTTGTACCCAAAAGCCCAAAATAAATTCTGACGGATTTTATTGAAAGTAGCACGACTTAGTTCAATTGATTCTACAACGTCATTTAAGCGATCGCGCATGAGGACAATTTCAGCGGTTTCCATCGCTACATCTGTTCCCGAATGTAAAGCAATTCCTACATCTGCTTGCGATAAAGCTGGAGCATCATTGATTCCATCTCCAACCATTGCGACTTTAGCAACAGATTTCATTTGTAATTCTTGAATCACAGCAGCTTTTTTACTGGGGGGAATACCTGCTAAGACATCAGTGTTACTTAATCCTAATTGTTTGGCTACAGCATTAGCCGCTTCTAATTGATCACCACTAAGCAGCATTACCCGTAAACCCATCTGGCGTAACTTCTCTATTGTGGCTTGAGCATCTGCTCTGAGGGTATCTTGAACAGCAATTAGTCCGGCTAAAGTTCTCGCAACAGCTACATAAACAACGGTTTTCCCATCTGCTGCTAATTTCTGAGCCATCTGTTGAGCATTTTCATTGATATCAATCCCGTGCCAACTTAACCAGTTCCAGTTACCTAATAACACAGTTGTACCCTCTATTACCGCAGATACACCCAGTCCGGGTTCTGTGTGAAAATCTACAGCATCAGGGATAGATAACTGTTGTCGCTGCGCTTCTTGCTGAATTGCTTTTGCCAGAGGATGGTAAGTACCACTTTCTACTGCTGCTGCTAGTTGAATGAGAAATTGGGGATTTTGATCATTCAGTTCCCCAATCGATAGACAATCTGTAACCGTGGGATTGCCTGTGGTTAAAGTACCAGTTTTATCAAATACTATGGTGTCCAGTTGATGTACTCTTTCGAGAACATCACCACCTTTAATTAACAGACCTTTTTCTGCACCTATGCCAGTTCCGACAATAATGGCTGTCGGTGTGGCGAGTCCTAAAGCACAAGGACAAGCGACAACCATAACTGCGATCGCTAGTTTTAAACTAATTAAAAGTGGGGAGGAAGAAGTAGATAATGAGGAATAATGGGTATTATGTGCAGTATGGCTGAGCATTTCCATTCCGCCTGAAGCTGTGACATCAGACCAAATATGAGTACCGAAAAAATACCAAAAAATAAATGTCAATACAGCAGCACTCAATACACCGTAGGTAAAGTAACCAGCTACTGTGTCCGCTAATTTCTGCACTGGGGCTTTACGGGTTTGGGCATCTTCTACTAAGGCGACAATTTGAGCTAAGGTGGTATCACTACCAATACGTGTTGCCTGGATAGCGATCGCTCCTGATTGATTGATGGTTCCTGCTGCGACTAAATCTCCTGGTTGCTTAACTACTGGTACTGCTTCCCCAGTCAGCATTGATTCATTCACAGCTGTACGTCCGAAGCGAACTTCACCATCAACAGGAATTTTATCTCCTGGTAGTACCTGTAACCATTCCCCTGTGCGTACTTGTTCAGCTGGAATCTCAATAATATTTGATCCCAATCCTCCTGTCTCTGGATTTGGGTCGGGAATCAACCTTGCTGTCTGTGGCTGGAGTGCTAACAATTTTCTAAATGCAGACGCAGCCTTGCCTCTAGCTTGTTTTTCTAATGTTCTACCCAGCAGAATAAAACCCAGCATCATTACTGGTTCGTCAAAGAAGCATTCCCAACCCATTTGGGGAAACAATAGCGCGATCAAACTTGCCGTGTAAGCTGTTAATGTCCCTAACCCCACAAGAGTATTCATGTTAGGTGCATTGCGCCGCCAGCCTAGCCAGCCATCTATTAAAATTGGACGGCCGGGAATTAGTAGTGTTACTGTTGCCAGTCCACAATGAAACCAGATGTTATTTAATACGGGTAATGTTGTACCAAAGATATTGCTAAGATGTCCGGTTCCCGACAATATTAATAGTATTCCAGCGATCGCTAACTGCTTAAATGCAGAGCGCATTTCTTGGCGCTGTCTTTCTGCTCGGTCTTCTAAGGTAACTGTCTTACCAGCTATCTTGTCCTTAGCGCTGCGGAGTTGAGTTGGAAATCCTGCTGCTGTCAATTGCTTTGCCAGTGCATCTGAATCTATCGCACCGATTTCTGACTCTACGACTGCTACTTCTGTTGCCAGATTGACACAGGCATTCTTGACTCCCGGATGTTGAGTTAGCTGTCGCTCTACAGCGCTCACACATCCAGCACATTTCATTCCTCCAACATCAAAAATGATTTTCTCTGAGGTAGGAAGTGGTTCTGGGGTCAGCTTAGTTTTTGGAACAAGTTGCATGGCAAGTGTTTGGATTCGCTACTGAAGATTTTACGCCTGATTCAAAGCGTCTCTACTTCGAGCGTAGACGAAATTCGCAACTACGACAGAACGTAAATAATATTAATTTTATTAAGTTATGGCATTAATCCAAGTTTCAACTTTGGTTCCAGCGTAGATAAGTTATGTAGATAATAGCTCCTATCTGTATAGGCATCAGGGCAATCAAGCTTTTCCAAAAATAGTTGATGTCTAAATTAGACATAGCGCTGAAATATCCTATACCCACAAGCAAAAATATCACCCAGGTAAGTTGTTTACGTTTAATGGCTAGCATATCAGTAAGAATAAATTGGCAGTAGTCCTACAGACTTATCGCTGAAAATAGTAATTAAATTGTGATACGGGAATTTCTAAAACCAGCCCTGTTTGTTCGCAAAATATGTATTAACGAAGTCTTCGGGAGATTTATTCAAGTAGATCATGGCTTCAACTAAACCTACAAGTTGCATAATTAAAAAGGTAATGCCGTAAGTGAAAGAACCACCCACAACGGATATCACTAGCATAATGAAGCCTTCTGGAGCATATCCTAGAATAAACTTATGCACTCCAAAACCTCCAAAAATGATCCCACAGTAACCAGCTAAAAGTTGTTTGGTTGGGTGGCTAGGGTTAAGATTTGCCATAAATTATGCATTGCTCCTAGATGAATATGTATAAAAAATAAACTTTTAACGCAAGTAAATACACTTGTCTTTTCTGAATATTTAATGAAGTAATGTGCCACTACTCCACAGAAAATATCAGCAAAAATACAAGATCATGCAATCATGCAGGTTGTCCTATTCTGTGGTCAGCTATCAAACTCACGTTGCTTTTAATTGTGATTATTTCAGCAGGACGGTAGTTTTTGTAGGTTCTTAAGTCAAACAAAGCTTTTGAGTAAAAATAATACCCGTAATTGTTAACAACGTTAGTACCACAACACTTTTTACAAGTGCATCAGTATTATTTCCGGACTTTTTTGAGATGGCTGCAACAAGGGCGAGGATACACTTACTTTAATTGATAATATCTGTATCTATCACACAGAGCATATTTCATTGACTAGGAAACAATCTAGTCATCACCTAAATTTAACTATTGCTTACAACTCCCGCATCTAAAAACAGGAGTTGTGATATCTTCTACAAACCGCTTAAAAGAACAATCAAAATCTTGACAGTCAACTTAAAGTTATTCAGATAATACTCAATATTTACTTAAAAAATTGTCATCAATTTGACAGTGTTGCCGAAATTAGCTTTACCATTGGCATACTTGCATTTACTCTGAATACGTTTACGCTGAATTAGTACAAGAACTAGTCGATTACCTTTATATATGCAGATGAAAGCAAATATTTATATTGTTTTCAACTGTATTCATGCCGTTCTATTAATTACCACTACCTAATAAAAATAGGCTTAATAGTGTGCCACTATTCCATAGACTATGGAGAAGCATAGGAGCTAAAAGGTTGCGCGATCGCGTGTAAACTACTCCTAAGACAATCCCTAGAGCCGTTAATGGCAAAATTTCCGACAAACTCAAGTGAGCGATCGCAAATAACAAACCACTGGTAATAATTGCTCCCCACACAGGAAGATAACGAGTTAGGGAAGGCAATAAGAAGCCACGAAATAAAAGTTCTTCAAAAAATGGAGCTGCGATCGCAGCTGTAGAGAAAAATATACCTAGTGCTACACCATCTTGACTTTCCAGTGCTAGTTGCAACAAAGGATTGCTACCACCTTGCCCTTGCCATAGTTGTTGATTAATTAATGACACTAATACAACAATGGGTAAAGCAGCACAATAGCCACCTAGTCCCCATAAAAACCATTTATCCTGCAAACGGAAGCGGAACCAGAACTCTGGAAGTGGGAAAAAGCGTTTAATAGAAAAATATAGCACTAAAAGCGCACCTGAAGCTACCAGTAGGTAACTAACCAAAACATAAACAGCCTGAAGTCTGACATTACCAGCAGGACGTGGAATGGGAATAATTGATAAGAACAGAGGAACAAAAATCTGTCCCATGAAGAAAAAACCTAGGATAAAAACCTGCAAAATTGTTTCACCATTCCAAGGCGTTGACCAAGGTACATCAGCATTTTGAGCTAACAAGGCAACTTTTCCCTTTAACAAGCGCTGAACACATAAGGAAATTAGCAAGATCATACCTACTAATGCTGCTAAAGTTGGGATAGTGCCAATCAATGCTAATTTCAATACAGCTTGGTTAGCAGCCTCTTGTTGTGCAGTTTGAATTGCTGATAAAGCTTCCTGTCGTTGCTGAAGTTTGTACAACCGAACCAAAGCAGTAGAGCGAAACCAACCTTCTAAGTTCTTTTGAATCAACTGCTGGGCGTTGGGTAAAATCCGAGGAGGATCACTCCAAAGTCCACTTAATACAGCAGCCGTTCCTGCAAATTCATTGCTATCAGCATAAGGAGGGGTATTGGGTACTAAATTTATATCTGGCTTGTCTGTTTCTACTCGTTTTTGTAATTCGCTCCAAATTTTAAGTGCTGTATCTGTCTGCCCTTGTTGTGCTTGTAAAATACCCAAACGCAAGTCTAGTTCGTTCAGTAACTTTTGCAGTTGCTTTAAGGACTGCTGCAACTTCTGCTGTTGCCCACCGGAGGCATTATTAGTAGGAGTTTCTGGTAACGGTTTAGGAGGTACGGGAGTGATTTTAGATTGAGAGCGTAGTTGTGTAAGTTTGTTTTTGGCTTTATCTAAATTAGCCTGAACTGAGTTACGCGCTTCTTGATACTGATTTGTAGCGCTTTCCAGGGGTTGCTCACCAAGTATTGCTGTCCGAATTGCTGTTAAATTATCATCGTTGCTATTTTGAGGTTGCCAAGCTTGGGCTTGCAGAGCAATATTGGTTTGATAAAGTTCTAGACGACTTTGAAATTGAGGTTCTTGCCAACTACTAAATAAAGATGTAACCGACAACAGGATTGCTATCGGTGTCAGCACAAATATTAAAACCAGCCGCTTGATAGTCATCTATTCCCCTTTCACTAGCCAATGGAGAACGTAGCCCCCTAGGGAATTATCGCAATAAAAAGCATGAGGTGGATAAATATCGTTAATATTATCAAGCTTGCGATCGCATCTATATCTATATAGACTTGTAATTTACAACCTGCTCAATCTCTATTCCTTGACCTTAGCTGAGGATTTATAAGACTCAGAAATATATACAATTAACGGCTTCTTGCTGCCATTGATGCATCACAGCCTTTTATTACTTACCTAAAGCCCCTGTTTTATATAGGTTTGAAGGTGGGCAAAAAATCTTTTTTCAAATTACTCACAAAAAGGAGTTGACAAAGGTGTGTGGGGTAGATATATTAGATAAGTGCCTAGAGGAGAGCGCCGCAAAGCGCGGTCCGAAAGGCAACCGAACCTTGAAAATATTATAGTTTGAAAGCGATTATACAGCAAGTGGTCAGCGTCAAGTAAATTGAAACACTAGGCTGGAGTGTATAAACAACAGTCTTTCATATATTATATGTGAGCTAAAAAGCAAACACTTCCATCAAAACGGAGAGTTTGATCCTGGCTCAGGATGAACGCTGGCGGTATGCTTAACACATGCAAGTCGAACGGGCTTTTCGGAGCTAGTGGCGGACGGGTGAGTAACGCGTAAGAATCTGGCTTTGGGTCGGGGACAACCACTGGAAACGGTGGCTAATACCGGATATGCCGCAAGGTAAAAGGCTTGCCGCCTGAAGATGAGCTCGCGTCTGATTAGCTAGTAGGTGTGGTAAGAGCGCACCTAGGCGACGATCAGTAGCTGGTCTGAGAGGATGATCAGCCACACTGGGACTGAGACACGGCCCAGACTCCTACGGGAGGCAGCAGTGGGGAATTTTCCGCAATGGGCGAAAGCCTGACGGAGCAATACCGCGTGAGGGAGGAAGGCTCTTGGGTTGTAAACCTCTTTTCTCAGGGAAGAAGTTCTGACGGTACCTGAGGAATAAGCATCGGCTAACTCCGTGCCAGCAGCCGCGGTAATACGGAGGATGCAAGCGTTATCCGGAATGATTGGGCGTAAAGCGTCCGCAGGTGGCCTTGTAAGTCTGCTGTTAAAGAGTGAGGCTCAACCTCATACAAGCAGTGGAAACTACACGGCTAGAGTGCGTTCGGGGTAGAGGGAATTCCTGGTGTAGCGGTGAAATGCGTAGATATCAGGAAGAACACCGGTGGCGAAAGCGCTCTGCTAGGCCGCAACTGACACTGAGGGACGAAAGCTAGGGGAGCGAATGGGATTAGATACCCCAGTAGTCCTAGCCGTAAACGATGGATACTAGGCGTGGCTTGTATCGACCCGAGCCGTGCCGTAGCTAACGCGTTAAGTATCCCGCCTGGGGAGTACGCAGGCAACTGTGAAACTCAAAGGAATTGACGGGGGCCCGCACAAGCGGTGGAGTATGTGGTTTAATTCGATGCAACGCGAAGAACCTTACCAAGACTTGACATGTCGCGAACTTTCCTGAAAGGGAGAGGTGCCTTCGGGAGCGCGAACACAGGTGGTGCATGGCTGTCGTCAGCTCGTGTCGTGAGATGTTGGGTTAAGTCCCGCAACGAGCGCAACCCTCGTTTTTAGTTGCCAGCACTTCGGGTGGGCACTCTAGAGAGACTGCCGGTGACAAACCGGAGGAAGGTGGGGATGACGTCAAGTCAGCATGCCCCTTACGTCTTGGGCTACACACGTACTACAATGCTACGGACAAAGGGCAGCTACACAGCAATGTGATGCAAATCCAAAAAACCGTAGCTCAGTTCAGATCGCAGGCTGCAACTCGCCTGCGTGAAGGAGGAATCGCTAGTAATTGCAGGTCAGCATACTGCAGTGAATTCGTTCCCGGGCCTTGTACACACCGCCCGTCACACCATGGAAGCTGGTAGTGCCCGAAGTCATTACTCCAACCATTCGTGGGGGAGGATGCCTAAGGCAGGACTGGTGACTGGGGTGAAGTCGTAACAAGGTAGCCGTACCGGAAGGTGTGGCTGGATCACCTCCTTTTAAGGGAGACCTACACCCCTCAAATCTTGAAAGCAAAATGCAAATAAAGATTGAGTTGGTCAAACCGAGGTCGGTCGCTTCTACTTGAATTATTGAGTGCTTTCAAACTATGATGAAGGTTCGGATTGGGGCTATTAGCTCAGGTGGTTAGAGCGCACCCCTGATAAGGGTGAGGTCCCTGGTTCGAGTCCAGGATGGCCCACCTGAATCAATTAAAAATGTCAAATGCAAAATTAAAAATTGAATTATATTCATTTTTAATTTTTAATTATCAATTTTTAATTGTATCTGGGGGTTTAGCTCAGTTGGTAGAGCGCCTGCTTTGCAAGCAGGATGTCAGCGGTTCGAGTCCGCTAATCTCCACCTGTAAATTTGACGAGAAATCAGCAACATGGCATGTAGGTATATAATGTCAGACTGCTGAGAGATTCTCAGCCAGAACCTTGAAAACTGCATAGTAACGCGAAATTAGCAGGCAGACACAGACATTTATTTTTTGATGAGATGAATTGTGTTTGCATTTTGTACACCAACGTAAAAATCTAATTACGAATTACGAATTAGAAATTACGAATTAGAAAGTGGTCAAGCTAATAAGGGCTAACGGTGGATACCTAGGCACACAGAGGCGACGAAGGACGTGGTTACCGACGATATGCTCCGGGGAGTTGGAAGCAGACATTGAGCCGGAGATTTCCGAATGGGGCAACCTTTTATACTAGCTGCTGAATATATAGGCAGCAAAGAGCCAACCCAGCGAACTGAAACATCTTAGTAGCTGGAGGAAAAAAAATCAATCTAGAGATTCCCTAAGTAGTGGTGAGCGAACGGGGAAAAGCCTAAACCAGTTGGTTTACTGACTGGGGTAGTGGGACAGCAAATTGCGAATCTGGCGGTTAAACGAAACAGCTAAATACTGTACCACAGAAGGTGAAAGTCCTGTAGTTGAAAACTTAAAGATAGTAGCTGAATCCCGAGTAGCATGGGGCACGAGGAATCCCATGTGAATCAGCGAGGACCACCTCGTAAGGCTAAATACTACTGTGTGACCGATAGTGAACCAGTACCGCGAGGGAAAGGTGAAAAGAACCCCGCAAGGGGAGTGAAATAGAACATGAAACCGTTAGCTTACAAGCAGTGGGAGTCCGATTCAACGGATGACCGCGTGCCTGTTGAAGAATGAGCCGGCGACTTATAGGCACTGGTAGGTTAAGGCGAAAATGCCGGAGCCAAAGGGAAACCGAGTCTGAAAAGGGCGATAATCAGTGTTTATAGACCCGAACCCTGGTGATCTAACCATGGCCAGGATGAAGCTTGGGTAACACCAAGTGGAGGTCCGAACCGACCGATGTTGAAAAATCGGCGGATGAGCTGTGGTTAGGGGTGAAATGCCAATCGAACCAGGAGCTAGCTGGTTCTCCCCGAAATGTGTTGAGGCGCAGCGGTAATGATTATATCTGGGGGGTAAAGCACTGTTTCGGTGCGGGCTGTGAGAACGGTACCAAATCGAGACAAACTCTGAATACCCAGAGAACACATTGCCAGACAGACAGTGGGGGATAAGCTTCATTGTCAAGAGGGAAACAGCCCAGACCACCAGCTAAGGTCCCCAAATCATCGCTAAGTGATAAAGGAGGTGAGAGTGCAAAGACAACTAGGAGGTTTGCCTAGAAGCAGCCACCCTTGAAAGAGTGCGTAATAGCTCACTAGTCAAGCGCTCTTGCGCCGAAAATGAACGGGGCTAAGCGATGTACCGAAGCTGTGGGATTAATCGTAACGATTAATCGGTAGGGGAGCGTTCCGTGTTAGGAAGAAGCAGTAGCGGCAAGCAGCTGTGGACGAAACGGAAGTGAGAATGTCGGCTTGAGTAGCGCAAACTAGGGTGAGAATCCCTAGCCCCGAAACCCTAAGGGTTCCTCCGCCAGGTTCGTCCTCGGAGGGTTAGTCGGGTCCTAAGGCGAGGTCGAAAGGCGTAGTCGATGGACACAGGGTCAACAATCCCTGACTATTATGTGGGAGCATTGATTGGGACGCATGAAAGATAGCCATACCCTGATTGGTTTGGGAGGAGTTTACGAACTCCGGATGGTGAAGGATAGTGCCAAGAAAAGCAATGAATGTGATGAAAGCATGATACCCGTACCCGAAACCGACACAGGTAGGGAGGTTGAGAATACCAAGGGGCGCGAGATAACTCTCTCTAAGGAACTCGGCAAAATGGCCCCGTAACTTCGGAAGAAGGGGTGCCCACTCATGGTGGGTCGCAGTGAAGAGATCCAGGCGACTGTTTACCAAAAACACAGGTCTCCGCAAACTCGCAAGAGGACGTATGGGGGCTGACGCCTGCCCAGTGCCGGAAGGTTAAGGAAGTTGGTCAGGGTGAAAGCTTGAAGCTGACGACTGAAGCCCCGGTGAACGGCGGCCGTAACTATAACGGTCCTAAGGTAGCGAAATTCCTTGTCGGGTAAGTTCCGACCCGCACGAAAGGCGTAACGATCTGGATGGTGTCTCAGAGAGAGACTCGGCGAAATAGGAATGTCTGTGAAGATACGGACTGCCTGCACCTGGACAGAAAGACCCTATGAAGCTTTACTGTAGCCTGGAATTGTGTTCGGGCTTCGCTTGCGCAGGATAGGTGGGAGGCGTTGAGATATTCCTTGTGGGGGATATGGAGCCAATGGTGAGATACCACTCTGGCGAAGCTAGAATTCTAACCTAGCACCCTGACCGGGTGTGGGAACAGTTTCAGGTGGGCAGTTTGACTGGGGCGGTCGCCTCCTAAAAGGTAACGGAGGCGCGCAAAGGTTCTCTCAGCACGCTTGGAAACCGTGCGGCGAGTGTAAAGGCAATAAGAGAGCTTGACTGCAAGAGTGACATCTCGAGCAGGTACGAAAGTAGGCCTTAGTGATCCGACGGTACAGAGTGGAATGGCCGTCGCTCAACGGATAAAAGTTACTCTAGGGATAACAGGCTGATCTCCCCCAAGAGTCCACATCGACGGGGAGGTTTGGCACCTCGATGTCGGCTCATCGCAACCTGGGGCGGAAGTACGTCCCAAGGGTTGGGCTGTTCGCCCATTAAAGCGGTACGTGAGCTGGGTTCAGAACGTCGTGAGACAGTTCGGTCCATATCCGGTGCAGGCGTAAGAGCATTGAGAGGAGCCTTCCTTAGTACGAGAGGACCGGGAAGGACGCACCGCTGGTGTACCAGTTATCGTACCAACGGTAGACGCTGGGTAGCCAAGTGCGGAGCGGATAACCGCTGAAAGCATCTAAGTGGGAAGCCCACCTCAAGATGAGTGCTCTCACTACTAATAGTAGGTAAGGTCACGGGCAGAACACCCGTTGATAGGCGGTAGGTGGAAGTGCAGTAATGTATGCAGCCGAGCCGTGCTAATAGACCGAGGGCTTGACCTCTCAAACATTTGGTTACTAATTCATTCGCGTTACTTGCAGTCTTCAGGGTTTTGTGAAGTATTAGAAATGTAAAATTTCAAAAGTCATTTTTAATTTTACATTCCCATCAGCTTTTCCTGGTGTCTATTGCGCGGTGGAACCACGCTGAATCCTTCCCGAACTCAGAGGTGAAACGCTGTTGCGGCCACGATAGTTTAGGGGTAGCCCTACGCAAAAATAGCTCGATGCCAGGTCTATTAATCTAATGAAATACCAAGGTTATTCTATAAGTCTGACCTTGGTATTTTTTATTAGGGAGATTTGCTAATAGTGAGTTGAAAATATGAGCATTTGGAAATATGTTACCCTTGCCTTGCTATTGATACTCACAAACACAGTTGTATTATCGGTTTTTCCATTTATATGTCGTAATTACGATGGTCATATTGTTTGTATTCTTAGTATTAATCGTAGTGCCAAAAATTATTGGGAATACAGAGCATCTGTTAGCGTGGATGGAGTGAAAAATCCCAAAGAAGTGTATAACTGCCGTGAACGTGTCAAAGTTAAACAAGACAAAACTGTTGTGTCATTTAGACAAAATGACCCTAGTGAGTTGGTATGTAGTCTTTTTAATAAATCATAAGGATTAATTCACCATTTGGGTATCCCCTTTGACTAAAGGGAATTAGCTATTTGGCTGTTATGGATTTTATTAAGGTTTAAGAATTATTATGACCATGAAAGTTGCACCCGTTATTGTAGTGCTGGGTCAAAACAGTGTAGCAATAGCCCGCAAAATGATGAGTGTTTTGCCAGGGGCGACACTATACGGCTTAGCGGGTCGCACCTGTGAAGTTGATATCAGTTTCACAAATTTCGGGGATACATTGCGGGAGTTTTTCATGGAGGGAAGACCGCTGATTGGAATTTGTGCAGCGGGCATTTTGATCAGGACACTAGCACCTATGCTCTCGGATAAACGACAGGAACCGCCAGTGGTAGCTGTTGCTGAGGATGGTAGTGCTGTGGTTCCTTTATTGGGTGGACTTAATGGGGTAAATGATTTAGCACGTCTGATTGCTGAAGTACTTGATGTTAAAGCTGCAATCACGACTACAGGTGATCTGCGTTTTTGCACTTCGTTGTTATCTCCTCCTCGTGGATACCATTTAGCTAACCCTGATGATGCTAAGACGTTTATCTCAGATTTGCTAGCTGGAGCGCAAGTGAAGTTAGAGGGAACTGCACCTTGGTTGAGTAATAGTCAACTACCTATAGACACCAAGGGAAATTTAACCATCCGGGTTACGGAACATTTGGTGACACTTACACCCAACTGCCTTGTTTATCACCCAGCAACTATAGCGATCGCCATTAATGATACTGTTGATGTAGACACAATACAACAGTTACTTATTGATGCTGAACTAGCACCTCAATCTGTCGCAGCGATATTTGCACCCCTAGCAATCGCAGCTAACCCAGCAGTTCATGGCATTGCTAGCGCCCTAGGAGTGCCTACCCGCTTTTTTACCTCAAATCAGTTAGAAACTTTGTTATCACAAGGTTATAGCACAGCCCAAGCAGCAGCGATCGCCGCAACAGGTACATCCTCTCATCTTCTCACCTCTTCGTTTTCCCACCTAGCGATCGCCATTGCTCCCCAAGTAATTGACCCCAGCACCATAGGTCAACCACGGGGGCGGCTAGCAATTGTGGGTACAGGCCCTGGTTGGTCACAGTGGATGTCTCCAGAAGTAAGGGAAATACTCAAGTCTGCAACTGACTTAGTAGGGTATAAAACATACTTAGATTTAGTCGGTTCTCTTGCTGATGATAAAC